>JAKVBD010000018.1 GCA_022446985.1 Lentisphaerales bacterium | reverse complement strand
GAAGAACTCGAACAGCTTCCAGCGAAGATGTCTAAAGCTTTGAAGAATGTTGTTAATCCAGATGATATCGTCAATGAATTCGGAGCTGACAGTTTACGTCTATATGAGATGTTCATGGGTTCTCTTGAAGCGACGAAACCTTGGGATACGAAAGGTGTTGAGGGAGTAAACCGCTTTTTGAGAAAGGCCTGGAATTTTGTGATCGATGCTGATGGTAATGTTAAAGATATTATCAAAGAAGATGCAAAATTAAGTAAAGAGTTGCGTCGCGTTTTACATCAGACAATCAAGAAGGTTGGCATCGACATCGAGGAATTCGGATTTAACACGGCAATTTCACAGATGATGATCTTTCTTAATGAATTTGCAAAGGTTAAAGAGATTCCTAAGTCAACAGTTGAAGATTTTGTAAAGCTATTGTCAGCATTTGCTCCACATCTAGGTGAAGAGCTTTGGCAAAAACTGGGTCATAATGAAACTATCGCTTATGCAGCATGGCCGGAGTACAATGAAGATTACTTAAAGCTTGATGAAGTAGAAATTTTGGTTCAGCTTTTGGGTAAGCCGGTAACAAAAATAGTTGTTGCAGCTGATGCCGGACCTAAAGACCTTGAAGATATTGCTTTAGCAGATGAAAAAGTGAAGGCAAAGATTGAAGGGAAAACAGTCCGAAAAGTTATCGCTGTTCCTGGTAGACTGGTGAACATAGTAGCCAACTAGTTTTATTTGCAAGAACTATTAAAGGCCGCTGGTAGTAACCAGTGGCCTTTTTTCTAATTTAATTCAAATGATGTAAGGGCAGGGTGATTTGAGTATTTTAAAAAAAACATTATTGGGCGGAGCTGGAATTCTTCTTATTGGAATTATTGCATTGATCGCTTGGTTAATGTCGGATATTGATAAGTTTGATGATAGTGAGTTTTTACCAGAAGCGCCGTTAGCAGTTCCTGAAAGTGAAAATGCTTTTTACGATCTGGAGAAAATTCATGAGGAGTTTCTTCGGGCTAAAACAGATGAAGGGATTCCTTTGGCAGAATTAGTTTCTGAGGAAGAGAAAAATCGAGCTCAAATTTTAGAATTGAAATTTGTTCAAGAGTTACCCGAGGCTTTAGAAAATGCTTTTCAAAAGAAATACTTTCAAGGAAAGGAAGCTAAAAGCTTTATTGAAGACAACCCCTTACTTTCAACTTACCGAAACTTAATCCGGCTTCTAGCAGTCTCGGCTAAAGAGGAGTGACAAAAAGGCAACGAGAAAGGCGCGCTTAAGTGTTTCCGTATTGCAGAAGAATTGACGTGTAGATTTGGTGCACAGGCTAAGAGTATGATTGAGATTCTCGTAGCTGTAGCGATGCATGGTGTAACTGATCGCGCTATTTTAAAGATCTTAAATTCAGGCGATTTGAATGCGAGTACAGTTCAGCTGCCAAAGGTATTGCGAGATCGAAAATATTTGGCTGGACAATTACAGGTTGGTCTTCAATGGGAGTATAAATTGTTATTTGAGCTAATGCCACAGCAAAGTGGTATTGCAAGTTTTTTGTACAGTGAAAATATGACGAAAAAGTTTTGGATTGATGTCGTCAAACCTGCATTTGATATTCTTTCTCAAGAACCATTGTTTTTTCCACAAAAAGAAGTAATAAAAGCAGATTTGAAGGGGAGAAAGCTTAAACCTAAGTCTATTCTGGAAATAAGGAATATGGGCGGGAAAATGTTGCTGGCGATTGCCCTGCCGGCAATTGATAGTGCGGTATTTCAAATAATGAATTCATTTGTGCGGCAGGATCTCCTTAAGTTACGAACTGCCTTAGAACTTCACAAATTCAAGCACGGGAGATATCCAGAAGAATTAAGGGGGCTTGATTCAGAAATAATGGTCGATTTTCCAAAGGACCCGTGGTCTAATTATAGAGATGATTATCTGTATAATTTTGCAGAAGGTAAGTTGTATTCGATTAGTCAGAATTATGTGGATGATGGTGGTAGGTTTACAACGAAGTATTCGGATGAAGTGAGAGTTTTAAGTAGAGCTACTCCTGATTTAGGAATGTGCTTTGGAGAGAAATGAATTAAAGGTCAGGTAGTTGTTCTGATTGACTGTCTAAACTGGTATAATTCCTATAGAGCAGTAAATTGTGTTTGGATGAAAGTATTGAGAGATGTAAATGAGAGTCATCATACTTGGTGCCGGTGAGGTGGGGAAAGGACTTGCCGCGACCCTTTGTCTTGAGAATAATGATGTTGTTATGGTAGATCAAGACGAAAAGCTACTGGAAGATTTAAGTGAAACTCTGGATATAATGACCTTTGCCGGCAATGGCGCCTGGCCTTCAACTTTAAATGCTATACAAGTTCAAGATGCCCAATTGATCGTGGCAGTTTCTAATCTGGATGAAGTAAATATCTTAAGTTGTTCAATTGCTAAACAATTAAATCCAGATATCCGAACCGTAGCACGTGTCAGTAATGACGACTACTTTTCTGAATTATATCATCTAGAACCAAAAGACCTGGGTATAGACCATGTTGTCGTTCCTCAGGTTGAATGTACTTCTGCTGTGATGGAGGTTATTCACCGTCCTACTTTAAAAGAGGTTGTTCACCTCAGCTCTCCAGGTGCTGTAATTTGTGGCTTTCAGCTTAACCCCGGCTCTCCTATGGTAGGAGCGCAATTGTTTAATTTTCCTCGCAAAGACCTTTTAGAGAAAGTCAGGGTTTGTGCCATTTGGCGACGGGGACGTTTGATTATTCCCCGTGGTAAAGAACGCTTCAATAACTACGATGAGATCTATGTAGCCGGAGATAAAGAATTTACTGATGCTCTTATAGAGTGGGCAACTGTTGAAGAGTATAAAGTTAGCAATGCAGTGGTTGCTGGAGCAAATCCGCTAGCTTTGGAAGTCGCAGAAGATCTGCTAAAGAGCGGTGTAAATGTAACTTTGGTGGAGCCGGATAGAAAACTGGCAGAAGAGGCTCTAGATAAAATTTCTGGGCGTATGACGATCATTAATGCCGATGCAACTTCAGGAGAAACTTTACAGGAAGCAGGCGCTGATAACTGTGATGCTTTTGTAAGTATTTTACCTCAAGATGAAAATAATGTTTTGAGTACCCTTATGGCCAAGCGTTTGGGAGCAAAGAAGGTTATTGCCATTATAAATAAACCTGACTATCGTGAAATTATTTCCAGTATGGAGGACATCGATTGTTGTTTTAGTTCAAGAATTGCAGCTCTGAACTCGATCATTAATCTTATTAAAGGAAGCGATAGGCGTATTGGGGCGATGTTGCATAGAATTTCGGCTGAGATTTTTGATATGACTGTTGTTCCAAAGTGTCCGATTGATAATAAAGCTATTAGAGATAGCACCTGCCCTGAAGAAGCTGTATTTGCGATGATTTTAAGGGGGAATGTAATCATACCTGCAATTGGTAATGAAGTTTTCCAAACAGGAGATCGTGTTGTCATGATGGGCACTAATCAGGCGATGCGTGACTCTGAGAGACTGTTTGTAAAGAAGTCATTTTTTGGTTAATTGATGAAAAAATCCGTCGTTCTAAATGTCGTTGCGGCACTGGTTGTTTTAACCGGACTCTCTATGTCTATTTGCCTTTTTCCTGCGTGGATTATGGATGCAGCGGAAGGCAATAAGGGTGTGTTCTGGGATTTCTTGTGGTGCTCGGTTTCCACCATTTTAATTGGTGCAATTGTTTTTCTAAAAACCAGGGTGAAAGCAGACGTTGGCTTTAGAGAAGGTTTTGCTGTCGTGACTTTTGGCTGGTTGGTTATTTCAGCATTTGGCTCTCTACCGTATTTATGGATATGTAAAGATCCAGCAGCATTAGAACAGACATTGTCAGCTTATGAACAGCTTGATAAATCGATAGGAGTTGAACTTCTTGCTACAAAAAAAACGGAAATGCTCAAGGAAACAAAGTCAATGAGTGTGGCAGATGCCTTTTTTGAAACTATGTCCGGCTTTACTACGACAGGCGGTAGCATCTTGCGAAATATCGAAGCTCAGCCCAAAGCAATTCTTTTTTGGCGCAGTTTAACGAACTGGCTAGGTGGTATGGGTATTGTTGTACTTTCATTAGCAATTTTACCGGTATTAGGTATAGGTGGTATGCAGCTTTACAAGGCAGAGGTTCCTGGACCAACATCTGACCAATTGACATCTCGCATAGCATCAACAGCTAAAATTCTATGGCTTGTCTATTTCCTTTTGAGTTTGGTTCTGTTAGTTATTTTGAAAATCATGGGCATGAACTGGTTTGACTCTATCTGCCATACTTTCAGTACTTTGGCTACAGGTGGATTCTCTACTAAAAATGCCAGTATCGGAGCTTATCCAGGACAATTTCATGCAGTCATTACTGTGTTTATGTTTCTTGCAGGTTGCAACTTTGTGTTACACATAAAAGCCCTCAAGGGTAAACCATTATTTTACTTTAAGGATGAGGAGTTTCGCTTTTACTTTTTCTGTACAGCGGTGAGTACTGCAATCATTACTTTTGTCCTTTATATGCAGGGGAATTCAAATGGTAAGACTTACTCGGTTTTAGAAGCTCTGAATTCAGCAAGTTTTCAGGTAGTCTCCATTATAACTACGACAGGTTTCGGTAGTGATGATTATACAAATTGGCCGACTATAGCGACGGGTATTATCGTTCTATTTTTCTTTTTTGGGGGTTGTGGTGGTTCGACATCCGGTGGTATGAAAGTCAGTCGAATAATGCTGATGGTTAAGTACTCAATAGTGCAGCTTAAACAATGTTTATTTCCTCACGCCTTGGTAAATGTTCAATTAAATAATAAGCGAGTTCAACCTACCATTCTTGATAAAGTACTGAGCTTTTTCTTTCTCTATGTCGCACTTTATGTTGGTATAAGTCTGTTGATGTGTTTATGCTCAGGCATCGATGTCGAGACAGCATTTACCAGTTCCATCGCCTGTTTGGGGAATATTGGCCCTGGTTTATCTATGGTTGGTCCAAGTGAAAATTTTGCCTGGATGCCGGACTCTGCTAAGTGGTTGCTCAGTATTTCTATGCTCATTGGGCGTCTTGAGGTTTATACCGTTATTGTCCTATTCTTACCAGAATTTTGGAAGAAGTAAGAGTCAATTCTCCAAGGCTTTAAGTCTTAACTGAGACATTTTAGTAATAAATTTTTTATTCGCTTCATAATTTGAGTCCATCTCATATTTTACAAATGAACCTTCGCCATGAATACTAAATGCTTCTGATTTGTAGATACTCAGTCTATAAAATGGAATAGGCCATGAATAAGTATTCAGGTTATTTTTCAGGTAAACTATTATGCCTTTAGGCCTGATCTCTATACTGGAGTAATTAGTACCTGAGTGGCCTTCGAGTAATTTTTGAATATCTTGACTACTGCTTTGAATTGTCATTCTTCGGCATCCAGTTCCCCCAGATTTTAGCCTTTGCCAGAATGGCAGTGCTTTACCGACTAAGTTAATAATTTCAGACTCTATTTTTTGACTCTTAACTGATGTATCGTAAATCATTTTTCAAATAACATTCTTGTACTCTGAAGTGGGTCAAGGTTTGAACATTAATTGTGTTGGAATAATTACTTTTTTTTAAGCCAATTGTAATTATTTTGCAAGTTTCAAAGGTTATGTTATTTATATTTGACTTTAAAAGGATTGTTATGAGTAATGCATTCAGTAAAAAGTGGATGTGGTTCAGTTTCGCGATATTTATAGTACTTGAAATATGTGTAGGTGCTGTTTTAGGGGAAATTATAGCAGGTACATATAAATCTCACAACATGCGCTTTATGCTTCAAGGTCTCTTACACGTGGGTAGTTTCTTCTTGGGAGGTTTAATCATTGGGTTTATTTCTCCAGGGATTCGTCTTGTAGAGCCTGCAGTTGCTGCGGCTCTAGCTATACTGGTAATTTCTTTATTAACATTTTTCACTCCCTATAGATTTTTTCATTTTAGTCTTGGGAAGTTGATTATAGCGGGAACTATAGCTTTCTTTTTAGCATTAAAAGGAGCTCAAATAGGTGAACGTTTGTCAGGGAATAAAACTTAGGCACCGTCTTTAGTTATGCCAACTTTGACAAATATATCCAAGAGTGTAACAGGATCTGCTGTTTTCGCAATATTACCATGTACATTTTACTCAAAAGCTTTCTCAAGTTTCCTATGACCTTTTGGAAGTCCAGAATTCAGAATGACTTTGACCTTGTTATAGCTTTCATTTTCAGACATGAACTGTAGAACTTCTAAGCCATTCGTATCCCGCATATTTATATCTAGAACCATGCAGTGTGGTGCAAAACTACCCAAATATGAATAGGCTTTAATGCCATTTGTCGCAACTCTAATAGAGAATGCCGGGAAATGATATACTTAAAACGGTTAATATCTTAGCTTTTGAGAAATCTTGAAAATCTACAGTTAATAAGTTTTCTAACTCTATTAATACTTCTAAGTCATCTGACTTAATCGTCGTAATAATTGCTTGTTTAAAATCTTCAAATTTAGCATAATATTAAGATTTAATGCATGTTTCTTGACGAACTTCCATAGTCTCTTAATAATATTTAAGTTTGGAGAATATGGAGGAAGGAAGAGTAAGTAAATATTCAATTCTTTCGCAATCTCGGCAACGGCCTTACATGTTTGGTATCTAGCATTATCCAAGACAATCGTTACCTTATCACAATTTCGATTTTGATGAACTTTTAGAATTAATTCTCCAACAGATTCAGCATTTATGTATTCTTCATTTTCAACAGTTAATATATCTTTGGTGATTGCATTCAAAGCTCCAAGAACATTATAAGGCTTTCTTCCTGGAGATGATGGGACGTCAAGGCGAACCTTACTCCACAATGAACTTAAGAAAGACTCGTGTACGAAGTGGGCGGCATCCACAAAAAAACTTCTCTTCTACCATTTTTGCCCTCATCTAGTACAGGTTCCAGCTCCTCTTTCTTAAATAGTTCTTGTTCATTGATAAATTCTTTGTTAATAGCTTTCCCTGGCACTATAGCTGTTTTGCGATACTTGAATTTATGTTTTTTTAGAAATTCACGAACTTGAGTCAATCCTCTTTTAATTCCAGTTTTCTCCTCAATTACTTTAGCAGCTTCTCTTGTTGAGTGCGGAGGATTTTCAGTAAAGTATTCTTCGAGAGTTTGCCTATACTCTTCAAGTTGATTTTCGCGACCCTTATGTAGATTGAGTTTTAGGCGTTCGATTCCACCATCCGAGTATTGTTTTAGGTAACTGCTTAAAGTAACGGATGAAATATTACATATTTTAGAGATTAATTTATGAGGAAGATTATGACTTTTAAGGTATATAGCTTCTATTTTCTTTTGCACTTTAGGGTTAAGGATAATGAAACCTTCACTTTCAAGTTAGGCAACTTCCTCTTCGGTAAAGTCAATCTTAATCATCAATAATCCTCCATTATGCTGAAGGATTAACATACTATTAAAGACCATTAATAAAAGCTAAAAATTAAACCGTCTATAGTATGAACAGTATTGTGTCAGACAATATATAAATATTTTAAGATAAATCCAATAATGTAATCTAAGCTCAATATGAATATAATATTACTGTATATATTGTGATAAAAGGAGGTATTTGTGAAAAATATTAAAACTAAAGATTTTACGCTTATTGAGTTAATGCTTGTCATAGCAATTATTGGTATTCTTTCAACAATTCTAATACCTGCATTAAGTAAAGCTAGAGAAAAATCTCTGTCAGCCGTATGTAAAAATCAAATGCGTCAGTGTGGTGTATCCATAAGTTTGTATCTGAATGATTGGGATAATTGGATGCCTGCGGTCAACGGTCATGGTGCAAGTAAATGCCAACATGGTTGGAGAAGAAACCTTGCGAAATATATGGATGATGTAAAACCTTGGCAACCTCCTTTTAAATGTCCATCTTCAAATTTAAGCTTTAATACATGGCCTGGGCATGATGCAGGTACTTCATACAATAGAGAATTTGGTGATTCTCGCTTTAAATCCAGACCAGGCAAAAAAGTAACTGAGATGGAATTACCAACTGAAACTGCTGTTATTGGAGACTCTATCGATTGGGCTAAAAAATGGGCTGTGGCATCTAGGCTCTTAAAGCCTAGCAGTAGTGCTGATCCTATACCTGTTGGTAATAGACACTATGGTGGTATAAATATTCTTTGGGGTGACTTTAGTGTCAGGTGGATGTCTCAATCTGAGTTGCGTACAGGTAAAAATGGAAACATAGATTACTACTATCTTGTAAGGAAATAAAATTTCTTAGTATTTCCAATAGTCATTTTTTGTTTTTAATAATTATGAGAATTTTTTTACTTGTTTTGTGCTCTTTTTTGATTGCAAATGACAAAAAAGTTTCGGTTGGTTATCTTGGAAGTTGGAATATCTGGAAAGATTACAAGGTTGAAAATATCCCTGCTAAAAGCTTAACTCATATAATTTATTCGTTTGGCTATATTGGGCATAAAGGAGAAATATTATTTGATGATAAATAAGTGGCTTTGGAAAAGCCATTAACAAATGGCGTGAGATTGGAACAAGATAAAGCTGGTTTAGTGAAAGCTCTACATAGTTTAAAGAAATCAAACAAGTCATTGAAAATCATGTTTGCTCTCGGAGGTTGGACGAAATCTCACAATTTTTCATCCTCGGTGAGTACAAGTGAACACGGAGCTATCCTTATAGTTTCCATTAAAGATTTCATTAAAAGTATGAGTTTGACGGTATTGATATAGACTGTGAATTTCCTGAAAAAGGAGGTCTTCCAAGTAATGCTTATTCTAAAGGTGATTCCCAAAACTTTGTCTTTATATTAGATGAACTAAGGCAAAGTTTAGGTGAAGAGGGACTGATTACGTGTGCTATTGGCTGTTCAGAACAGCATTTAAAGCACCATTCATTTTTAGAAATGTCAAAATATGTTGATTGGTTCAATCTCGTGGGTTATGATTTACATGGAAGTTGGAGTTTAGTGACAGACCATCAGGCTTCTCTCTACCCAGTTCATCCTAATGAAACGAATAATTCATATTCCATAATTAATAATCTTAAAAATGAAGGTCCCTCTCAAAAAAAATTATTGGGAGTACCCCTATGTAGTAAAGCTTGGCATGGAGTGAGTTCTGATAATAATGGTTTCAGACAAAAAGCTAAGGAAAGTATTAAAAACTCCATAGAGTTTCGCAATCTTAAAACCTTCATTCAAGAAGATAATTCTTTTAAAGTTTATACTCATAAAGACTCTAAAAGGAAATGGTTATATTCACCATCGTTTAATAATGGTACTTTTATAAGTGTAGAAGATAAGGAAACAATGAAAGAAAGGTTAAAAGTTATTGAAGAAGAAAAGCTAATGGGGATTATGTTTTGGGTGATCTCTCAAGATATTCGGGATCCGAAGTCAAATGAAGCCATTATTCCTTATGTCCATCAAAACTTAAATCCGTAAAGTGTTAAATGAGTCATATGAAAAATGAATTCATTACATTCTCAGGATCTGCTTAATTCAATTAATTGAAATTACGTTTATCTGCGAACTAAAGTATTTTATTTTCCTCAAAACAAATCTCCTGTAACTAAGAGTATGTAAAAACATAATTTTATTTAGAAAAAGAATAAGTCTGTAAAAATTAATTTAGTATACTGTTGATCAAGTGAATTATTAATAAAGTCGGTAATGTTGTGGTAAACTCGTTTTTACATATAGATTCATTAATTACGCCTCCTGGTTGTAGAGGTGCGGATATAATTCATAATCATGAGTATCATGAGATGCTTTTTTGTACTAATGGGAAAGGTTATCAATGGGGACCTTCAGGTGAGCAGACTTTAAATACAGGTGATGTATTTTTTTATAAAGCAGGAACAGATCACTGCTCAGTATTTAAAGATGGGTTAACTTTTCATTGTTTTATTATTGATTTCCCAGTTTCAATGTTTGCTCCAGCTGCAGATGGGGATAATGACTGTATTTCTATAATTAATGCTTTGAGTTTTAGAGAAGGAAAGGCAGTAAAGATACGTGAAAGTGATCGGGAACAAATTAAGTTATTATTTGAATTTATTCTTAAAAAATTTAGAGATAAACCACAGTATTATCTTATTGAAATTAAATCAGCTTTGATGCGGTTACTTGCGACGATTGCAAATAACATGAATTTACAATCATTGATTCCTCTTCAAAGTAGTGAAGAGTTGATTGATCAAGTAATAAAATATGTTGAAGAATATTCAATGCATCAGATGAGTGTAGATAGTATTTTGAAGTTTTGTCCTTTAAGTCGAAGTCACTTTCATGCTTCATTTAAAAAAGTAACAGGAACTTCTTTTGTTAATTACCTCACGAAGAAAAGAATTGCCCATGCCTGTAAACTGTTATCAACAGGTACCCCAGTTTCACAAGTTGCATATCAAAGTGGTTTTAATAGTCACAGTAGGTTTTCACAGGTTTTTGCAAAAAGAACAGGGAAAACACCTTCTGAATATAAGAAGACTTATGATGAAACAGGAAATATTTAAGCGTAAACGTTGCATAGGGTGAGAGTATTGGACGATTCGTTACCAATAAATTTATTGCTTTACGTGAAAGTATTTACTCAATGATCAGACAATACATAAATATTTTAAGACATAACTAATACTGCAATCTAAGCTCACCATAGGTATATTTAAATTAAAAAAATGAGGTGTAGAATGAAGTTTTCATTAGTTGTTTTTGTGTTAATTCTCTGTGGTTGCAAAAGTGCCCAGAAAGAAAGTTTAACAAGGCCAAATATCTTATGGATTGTAGGTGAGAACTTAAAGCTTGACCTAGGTTGTTATGATGCCAAGAATGTAAAGACTCCAGTTCTGGATAAACTTGCAGAGGAAGGGATGCGATATACTAAAGTTTTCTCTACTGCACCAGTATGCGCTACCAGCCGTAGTGCCTTTTTTGTCGGGATGTACCAGACAACTTCAGATACTCATAACATGAGATCACATCGAGAGGATGATTACCGACTCCCAGAAGGTGTTAAGCCAATCACCCACAGATTAAAAGATGTGGGGTACTTTACGGCAAACATACAAACTATGAATGGCGAAGAAGTAGGCTCGGGCAAGTTGGATCTAAATTTTGTCAATGAGGGTAAACTTTATGATACAGGTGAATGGGAAGAGCTTAAGGATAATCAACCCTTTTTTGCACAATTAAATACTTTGGAAGCGGAATATGATATATATGATCGCAATACCTGGCAGCAGCCTAGAGTAGAATGGAAAGGTGAGAGACATCATGAAAAAATCGCAACTCCGGAAAATGTTACACCCCCCCCATATTACCCTGACCATCCTGTTGTTCGTCAAGAATGGGCACGCTATCTTAATTCGGTTTCAGGGATGGATAAGACAATTGGTAAAGTTATCCGACAATTAGAAGATGATGGACTTGCAGATGATACAATTGTGATTTTCTTTGGTGATAATGGAAGAATTGAACCAAGAGGAATTCATTGGTGTTATGATTCAGGGATTCATGTGCCAATGATTATTCGTTGGCCGAAAAATTTTCCGGCACCTAAAAATTATAAAACAGGCAGAGTTTCGGGCGAGGTTGTCAGTTTAATAGATATGACTCCAACTACACTTTCTTTTGCCGGAATTGATCGCCCTAAAGGAATGGATGGTCGAATATTCCTTGGAGATAAGCTTGGTCCAAAGAGGAAATATGCTTTTTCTGCAAGAGATAGAGTGGATGAAACTTTCAATCGAGTAAGAAGCGTTAGAGGGGAGCGTTATCATTATATCAGAAATTATTATCCTGATAGTCACTTTACATCTCTTAATCGTTACAAAGAAAAATGTTTTCTTATAAAACCATTAATGAGAAAAATGATGAATGAAGGTAAGTTGTCAGGAGCGCCTGCAGCACTTATGGAAGATAGAGTTGCCCCAGAGCAACTTTTTGATACAGAAAATGATCCACATGAAATTAACAATCTTGCAAATTCCAATAAGCCTGAGCACCGAGAAGCATTGATTAGAATGCGAACAGCACTGGAGGTTTGGGAAGTTGAAACACAAGATCAAGGGGTGTTCCCTGAAGCAGAAGAAATAGTCCAACCTTTTGAGAAAGAGATGCACGATTGGTTCGGGACACCAGAATGGTACTCTAAACAATTTTTCAAGTAAAATAAATCTATTTTACAGCCAACCTCCTTACAAATGATTTACTAATGGCCCTTGCTGTGAATTGTATAACCAACCTGTCAATTATAAAGGGCTAAGTCTAACTTTATAAAAACAAAGGTGTGAAATGTTTAAAGAAATATCGATAATATTGTCTATCTTTTTAAGCTTGATTCTTGTGTCTGAAGCTTCTGAGAAATCTACTTGGATACCGCTATTTAATGGTGAGTCATTGAAGTCATGGCAGACGAAAGCCAAAGGTGATGTTAATGCAGTGAATAATGAAATTCAGATCAAAACTAAAAAAAATATGTGGCTAGTTTTCACTGAACAGGAGTTCACTGACTTTGAATTGGAAGTTGAAGTCTGCATGCCTAAAGGCGATTATAATTCAGGCATTGGTTTTCGCATAGATAATTCGGGAGATAAGCCCAAAGGTTACCAATGCGAAATTGATAAAGACAAGACGGGGTCAGTTTATGCTCTTAGCAGTGGTTGGGTTAGTCCTACGTCGAATTCAGATTGGGAAGACTTCAATAAGAAAGCTGGGAACTGCTTTAAAGCGGATGAATGGAATAAAATTCGTATAGTTTGCAGTAAACAAAGTATAAAAATTTGGGTAAACCAAACTCTTACTACAGATATTGATGATAGTAAGTTTAGTAAAGGTGCAATTGCTCTTCAGCATCACGGGAAAGGTGGAATTCATCGTTTTCGTAATATTCGCATAAAAAAGCTGTGAGGTTGTAATGAAGTATTTATATTTTTTAACTTTATTTTCCACTTTTTCTTTATTTGCTCAAATAGATGGCAATCCTGATTTAGAAGTTTCAATCTTGTCACGAGATGTTATATCCGGAATGGAAATGTCTATTTCCAGTGATGGGCGTATTTTTATTGCTGAGCGAGATGGCCGTGTTAGATTATATGATTCAAAAACTAAAAAAATATCAACAATACTTGAGCTTGAAACAGATTTACGTTTAGAATCTGGTTTTATGGGGATCGCTCTGGACCCAAATTTCGATAAAACGGGTTGGATTTATTTATACCATACAGTTCCGCCAAAAGATGAAAAGGCTGAGCATCACTATCATCATCTAGGGCGCTTTGACTTTAGAGATGGTAAAATGATTCCAGAGTCAGAAAAAGTACTCCTGAAAGTAAGAGCTGCATTTGTCCCAGAAAGAATTCATGAAGCTGGCTCAATTGCTTTTGATAAAAACGGTCTTTTATATCTTTCTGTAGGCGATAACCAGATTCGTTCAGAATATCTTTTTTCATGTAAAACTTCTGCCAACACAAATGACTTAAGAGGCAAAATTTTACGCATTAAACCTGAAGCGGATGGCAGTTATAGCATTCCTGAAGGAAACCTTTTCCCAGAGGGTACTCCTAAGACAAAACAAGAGATATACATAATGGGTTTGAGAAACCCTTTTCGAATATCAGTTGACAAACCTACAGGATGGCTTTTATGGGGAGAAAATGGCCCTCCTAACCAGTGGGTTCCCGGGACAAACTTAAGCAGTAAAGGTATACCCGATGGTTATGATGAGTTCAATCTTGCTAAACAAGCAGGCTTTTATGGCTACCCTTTAGTGATAGCTGATCAGGAAGTTTATACTAATTATGACTTCCAAAAACGGCAATCTAAAGGCAAGTTTAGTGCCTTAAATCCCATTAACGATCACCCCCAAAATACAGGTTTACAAAATTTGCCGCCATCTCAGCCTGCACTTATTTGGTATGCGGGGAAGCAAGAAGAATATCCTGAATTTGGAGGTGGTGGAGAATCTGCAATTGGCGGACCATTATACAGAATGCATTCTAAGTTTGAAGAAAGTAAAAGTTTGCCGAAGGAGTACGATCATAGCTGGCTTGTTGCTGATTATGCCCGTGGTTGGGTAAAAGCAATAAAGTTAAGTAAAGAAGGTAAAGTTAACGATGTCTTACCTATTCTACCTCGTTTAACTTTAGGTTCTCCAGTAAATATAAAAGTAGGCCCGAACGGTGAAGTATATGTTCTGTATTACAAATTATCAGGGCAGCGCTTATTGGGAACTGCAGGCTATTTAATTCGAATCGATAAAAAAGGTGTAAATCAAAACTCTGTTTCTTTAACAGATCTTGTAGCTTTAAATGAGAGACCAAAAATCATTTCTAAGAATGATTCAGGTTTTAAATTAATGAAGAATAGTGACTGCTTTACTTGTCATCAATGGAATGAGAAGCGAATCGGGCCAAGTTTTAGTGAAATCGCAGCAAAGTATAAGTTGAATGAAGAACAGTCAACAGACTTACTTATTGATCGAGTGATTAAAGGAAGCTCGGGCGTATGGGGAGCGATCCCAATGGTGCCACACCCTCAACATAGCAAGAAAGATGTGAAGAGAATGCTCCAGACAATTTTTAAATTGAATAAAATCAAAGAGCATTGAGAGCGCTTTGGGGAAGCTATGCATTATTGCTCAATTTATGTAGAAGGTCTCATATTACCTTTTGGATGACTAAAGGAGATAAATTTTGTATGAAAATTAAAAATAGAATTAAAATAACACAAGAAGATAAAATATATGATAAATATCCGAACACTGAAAAAATCTGAATGGTCAGAAGTCAGCCAAATAATTTTTTATGCGACAAATACTTGGTATGAAAAAAACGGGAAAAGTCCTGTTTTTGTCTGCGCTCCCAATGATCTAATGTTTTTTTGTGAAACTTATGAGTCAATAGACCCAGGATGTTGCTTAATTGCTGAAATCGATAATCGAATTGGAGCTTGCTGTTTCTATCACCCAAAATCAACTCATTATTCGCTTGGAATTATGTGTGTTCACCCGGACTTTTTTGGAAAAGGCCTAGCTAAATTATTATTGAATGAAATAATTTTAAAAGCTCAGATAGCTGGTCTTCCTATTCATTTAATTTCCAGTGCTCAAAATATCGATTCATTTTCTTTATATAACAAAGCTGGCTTCATACCAGTAAGTATCTATCAAGACATGATAATATCTGTTCCGGAAGATTTATTTTTAATTCCTGAGAGTGCTCTTTTAAATGTGCATAAAGCTACAGAAAGTGATATAAAAGAAATTGTTAAGCTCGAGTATTTTCTTAATGGAAAAGATCACTCTAAAGATCTTCAACACATTATAAATTCTAGTTCAGAGAACTGGAATTGCCATATTTTTAAGAGTAATGGTAAAATTACAGGCTTTCTTTGCAGCGTTAATCACCCTTCTTCTCAAATTATAGGATTAGGGGCATCCAAAACTTCAGCAGAAATGGATATACTGATTAAAAGCCATTTGCAATATTTCAAAAATTTAAATGTCCTAGTCTTAGTTCCGAGCCAGGACGCTTTCTTAAAAGAAAGTTTATTAAAGTTAAAAGCTAAAAATATTGAACTCCACCTAACCCAGGTTTACTCCACAAAAGCTCTTCCTAATGTTAGAGGAGTTATTCTACCGACTTTTTTACCGGAATAATTTTTTTATTAAAAGTCTAGCCTGAATAATTCATAAACCTTAAAATAATTATAGAAAAATATCGGTTCTTCGCGCGTTGCTGTAAAATAGACTTTAGAAGTCGCTAAAACTAACGCCTTCCCTCAAGGATGTTCCCGGCATAAAGCCACTCGCTTCGCTCGTTATTTATACGGGATCATTCTTGCGCTACAGTTGTTCTCCTGCGGAGTGCTTCGCCTGCGGGTATAAACTTTCGTTTCCTTTAAAAGAAGACGACAATCTTGGTTTCTATGCATCGCCTTCGTTGTCATGATTGTGACAAGTATCTTATGGAGAATCTTCCGTTTATTTCCAGTGCCAGTAATCGAGTAAGTAAGGTTCTTGAACGCAGTATTCTTGATTTGCGCAAGGAAATGAGCATCACAGCAGTTGCCAATTATTTCGGTCTTAATTGGCATACTGTGAAGAATTTAGAAAAGAAACATCTCAGGAAAAAGTATGACAATATCTCTTTGAGAGGCGTCACTGCAATTGGTATTGACGAAGTTCACATGGGTGAAAAAATTGGTAATAAAGGCTACTTGACCATTGTTCGAGATTTGTATAATGGAGCAAGCTTATTTGTTGGCAGGGGAAAAAGTGGTGACACTCTTAATGAATTTACTGCACAGCTTAAACGCTCAAAAGTTCAAATTCAGTTTATTGCAGTGGACCTGGCTCCCTCATTTACTTCCTGAGTTCAAAAATACATTCCCAAAGCGACTATCGTATATGACCACTTCCACGTCATCAAACTTATGAATGAGCGGCTCTGTAATATTCGTCGACGTATTATGAAGGAGCTTGAAGACGAAGAAAAGGTAGATTTCAAAGGAAAAAGTTGGCACTTTAACTACAATGAAGAGAACCTCAATGAACTGGCGCGTGAAGAATTGGCAAACTGTTGCCATTTATGTCAAGAACTGGGTACAGCTCATGGGTTGAAAGAAGCTCTAAGGAGAATTTATAAGATTCGTGATCTGGTCTTTGTTGAAAATACATTGATTTATTGGTGTGAAAAAGATGAAGCAAGTCAAATTAATGAGCTCATCAGCATGGCTAAAACTCTGCGAAAACATGCAGCTGGAATTGTTGCATTTTGGAAAACTGGAATAATCTCTGCATCGATGGCGGGATTCAATAACAAAATTGGATGGTTGACAAGACAAGCTTATGGATATCGAGACGAAGAATATCTTATCCTAAAAATATTCAATTTACCCAATCTGGAAATAGCAAAGAAATTATAGCCATTTTACAGCAATGCGCGAAGAGGCATCATTCCTTTATAATTAATAAATCAGGACTCCTAGAGGACGTAAACTTTGGTAGGTTAATTACCTTTGGTTTAGTTTGTTGAATCTTAGCAATTTCACGTAATTCTTTTTGAAAACCTAACGTATTCAATTCTTCGTCAATTTTTATAAGGGCATCGCTGAGTGGTAAAAGCTCTTTATGAAGAGAAATTGAGTACTTAAGGTAAGTTAATAATTCTTTGTCATTAATATAATCTTCATTTTTAGTTCTCAGTTGAATAATTTCTTCTAACTTCTCACAAAGCTCTTGTTCTGAAATATTGAATTTTACCTTAACCAGCTTTAAACCGTGCTTAATTTTTAACTCTGTACTTGCTACTCTTTTTGATCTGGGAAGAAAAATTTTTGTATATAAATGAAGAAGATAAACTTTGTCATCCAGAAGATCTTCAGAAAGATAATTATTTGCAATTACTGGACAATAACTCAAAGTCCGCTGTTCATTTTTGTAAAGTTCAAAAGCTTTTAAGTGAAAACTGAAATATATGTAGATGAAGCCGCTAAAGCGGTAAGTAAAAACTTCTTCATTTCTTCCCTTAATTATAAAATTCTTGCAATCTTAATAATTTCTAATAACAAAATTTCTAGGCAAAAAAGTTGTGATTTTTTGTCAAATGTGATGACAGATACTATAAATGAGCTCAAATTTTCATAATGACGAAAAACAAACCATTAGCGTTATGACACAATTAAACGAGTGATAAACGTAACGCAAATGTTATTTAAGTACCTGAAATCAAGCTTTTCTGAAATCTTCAGATAATCACTTTGTATGATTTCAAAAAGAGGAATAAGAGTAGAGTTATTTAAGTACCTGAAATCAGTAATTAACAGATTTAAACCAATGTTTAGTGACTAATTAAAATCTCATTCCAAAAGTGACAAGGAAGGAACGCTCTGCAGCGGGAAAGCCGCGGTCATAGCCGCTGTTGGCGCTGTTCTGGTTGGAGGCATAACGGTAATCTTTATCAAAAATATTGTGAATACCAATTTGCAGGTAAGCATTTTCGGTCAGAAAATCTTCTTTGCGAAAGTTAAGATCTACCAATGTATAACTGCCAACCCCATTAGCTTGACGAGTATCGGTCGTGGGATCCCAGGATGTTTCCATATTTCCAACATAGATACAACTCAGACCGATGGTAGACTTTCTCGTTAATTGGTAAAGTAAATTTACACTTCCTTGATGATTAGGTGAAAAGCCCGGCTCTACCCCGGACAACTCGTCATTATCATTCTCGACATCGGTAAAAGCCATATTCACTTCTAACTGGAGTTTCTCTGTCAGATTACCTTTGATTCCAAGTTCTAAGCCTTGCGATGTCATCTCTCCCGAGTTATTGCTGATCAATACAATATCGTTTGTAACTGGATCTGTACTTGAAGCTCTGGAAATTATATCGTCAAGCTTTGAATAATATATGCTGCTCGTGAACTGCCAATCATCAGCAATTCTAGCAAGATAACTTAACTCAATGGAATCTATTGCAGCCTGCTCCAGTCCGACTGCTCCAGTATCAAACAATTCAGACACTAAGCTTATATTAGAGGGATCTCTGTAACCAGTTGCATACATGAGTTTAAGTAGGTGATCATCATTGATGTTGTAAATTAGAGCTACTTGAGGCAGAATTTGAGTATCCGGCTCATAGTTATCTTGTATAGTGTCAATTCTATTGCCATCCGCATCATACCTATCGATGCTGACTTTTCGAGTATCTATTTCCTCAATTCGCAGACCTAAAACTATCGACCAATGTTCATTAAAACGTTTTCTTAGCTGTGACCAAATTGCATGTGAGGCATGATCGTTTACACTAAGCTCATGTCTATTTAGGCCAAAAGCTGGAAGATTGAACATGTTCGTAGGTTCATCAAAAGATTCATAAACATAACCCAATTTAAAATCTAAATCATCTGTAGGGGCTTCATAACTTGTCAAAGCCTCTAAAGTCAGACCATCTGACTTCAAAGTACTTTTTGCATAAGTTCCGGGTTCGAAAGCCGGGTGATATTGTAAATCGAAAGCCGTTTCAGTGTACGTTGCAGACAAATCAAGATTCCAGTTTTCTGAGATATCGTCATTGTATTTTATACGATAGTGACTACGGGAATTTTCTGCTTCTTGAGGTCTATCGGGAGGTTGTAAATACAAGGTACCTCTATCAACTTGTGCATGATTTATGTTAAATGAAAATTTTTGAAATTGACCAGCAAAGTCGAAATACAGACGCTCATCATCTAAGTAATCGCCACTATTATTAAATGCACCACCTTGTGGCCGCGTAGAAAACTGTTTAAATGATTCATCGATACGCTCAGTACTGGTAAATCCTATGTTGGAACTGTAGCGAAATAAACCATCCATTAAGTTACCGGCCAAATGAGCTACGACTTCACCTTCCTGCGAACCTGCAGATACTTGAACATGATTAAGCTGTTCATCTGGATCTTTTTCAAAATCATGTGTGATAACATTTACAACACCAAAAAAAGCGCCGCTACCATAGACCACAGACATAGGGCCGCGGATAACTTCTACTCTAACAATTGAACTGGCCGGTACACCGATATGAGGAATGGAGTAAGCTCCAAGCATACCGTTCTGCATGTTCATACCATTCAACAGAACTGCAAAGTTATCCATACCTCCATCACTCATGACACCCCGAACACCAAAATTTATCTGTCCTGTCCAGTCATAGTTATCGACCATGTAAAGTCCAGGAATATGGCGTAAAACTTCTTCTAAATTGCGGTAGCCATATCTTTGTATTTCTTCTTGGGTAATAACATACACACTAGCCGGAATTTCTTCAATTTTCTCTTTTGTTTTGCTGGCAGTAGTGACGATTACACTTGCAAGCTCTTCATATGACATGTCATATAAACTTTTGGTTGTATTATTACCGTCCAGGTTCTGAGTCCAAAGAAGGTTGATCGGAACCATTACCAAACTAAGGTTCAGTAGAATTAATAAATATTTCCTGATACACATAAAGCCACCTGTAGTAAAGTTTTCAAAGTTAATCAATTGTCATCCATTGATTAAATCCACTTTCCTATCGCTCTGACTTTTAAACATCGTATATAAAAATCTAATCTTTGCAGTGAATCTAGATTAAAAATGATTAATAAACTTGTTTTTCATAAGTCTGAGGAAAGTTCGTGAAAACTTATTTCATCAAAGTTATTAAACCTTTTTCGACTTTCTTAGGATATATTTTAGTTTTAAGATATAATTTTACACGATATTTTTTATTCACGAATATTAATAACTTCAGGTGTTACAAAGGTTTTTTTACTTTGAGCTAGATTATTCTTGACCATAAGTTGTAGTTGACTCATGGCTACTCGATTTGGGTCAATAATTGGTACTTTGTATCCTTTTGTCTCTAACTTAGCCTTAACCTCTCTAGATAATTCCATTATTCCTGTACAACCAAAAATCAGTGATTCAGCACCATCTATTTCTATAGCTTTTATACTTTGTTCTAACAAAGCCTCAACACATTCATGATGATTTTCAATAAGCATCTTAACCGGTATATCTGCGACTCTTAATGATACAAAATTTTGTGAAAGTCCAAAATGATTTACATGACCTCTTTGCATGCTTACAACTTGATCAAGTATTGTTATAATCGAAAACTTTTCAGCCAGCATCATTGCGGTAAAAACACTTGGTCTAAATCCGCCCACAATCGGAATGTCAAGTGCTTCTCTACAAGCGTCAACCCCACACATATCCATATCTGTCACAAAAATTCCCTGATAGCCCTTTTCCTTGGCTTTTAATGCCTCTGATGCTACCAATGGAGCATTTTGATTTCTATCAATTCTACACTCAATGCAAGGGGTTGCTCCCTCTGGCAAATCTATTATATCTAATATTGTGTCGTGTTCGAGTATTGGCTCGATGTGACTTTTCATTCTTTCAATGAAGTCATACTTAATTTGTTTATCGGTAAAATGAATTGGTATTATGAGCAGCAGTCTCATAGTTTATGGTCTCCGTAACATATTTTCGTAAGATAAAGATTTGCTAACTGGATCATTCGTAAACTCATAAAAAACAAAGAATTTAATCCAAAGCTCTTTCAGGAGTCCAAATGAGATTTTTAATTTTTTTGGCAGAGTATTCAGCAAGTTCTAGAGAATCAAGTGCCACTGCAGCTACCTGTAGAAAATTATATTTAAGAAGGCCTTTGCTCAAAATCAAATTAATATCATCGATACAATCTTCGATATAGAAAATACGATCACGGTATTTCTCAATATGAACTTGCAATGGAGATAGCCAATGCAAGCACATGGCAGTTCCAAACTCTTCTGCAAATAATTTTTTATACCAATGGGTAATGGGACTTTCTTGTGATGGCCAAATAGAAAACACTTCTCTATCTTCATGCATATCGACTGCTTCTGCTAAATTGGCACTATAATCCAGAAAATTGATTTGTAACAAATTTGGGTTGGCAGAGTTACTGATACAACCTTCATTTTTAAGCTTTTCCAAATGCTTCCAAACTTTACCAAGATTTCCGGGCTGGCTTGCAATTCTGGAAAAAATTGCATCGAATAAACGTCTTCTTGCGTTAGTCAGCTCTGAATCTGAACTTTCATCAGTTACCAGACAATCAATATCTAAATTTCTAAATAGTATATTTATAAAGTCGTCCTCTGAAATTCTATCCAACTGAAGACAATCCAGAGTTGAGGAAGTCATGATTTCAATTTTATGTTCTTTGGATAGCATGCATATGAAGTTTTTATGATAAGTGGCCCGATCTTTGACTATTTTTATGTATGACTTTAGAGCTGAACTGCTCATTTTGCCTTTTAAATACCAGTTTACTCCGTATAAAATGTAATTGGGGGTTGGTAAATGGTATCTTACTTTTGCCAATCCATTACTAAAAACTTTAATCAGTGGAATTATGTTTTCGATTGACTCTCGATTCTGTATTTCATCCGGATGAGACTCATATTTGCTGTCTATGAAATGTATTTTAGCGTGACTTGGAATTTCACTGTGAGGATTTGTCAAGGAGTGCTTATTCCCCGACTGATCAATTCCGTACAAGGGATAACCGAACATACAGCCTCCGGTAAAAAACTCTTTAGCGGGCTGCTCTTTAAGAGATTTTCGAGTTACCTTTTTTGCCTCTGCCGTTCCAGCTTCCCACAAATGTAAATAATTACCACCCGTTGGGATGTCATCCTTTAAATACGCCATTGGAATATAATATTCTTCTCTAAATTCAACTGGGGTAATTGTTGAAACGTTCTTCGAGAGATAAGAGACAACTCGAATATCTTGATGAGAGATATTCAAGTCTACACCCGTGTCAAAAAGTGCATTCCAAAGCTGCAGAGTCCTTTTTTTATAGCGCCTGCGAAGTCTTGTAGTTACTTCCATGTCAATTGTTAACGTTCTCCCAGAATCCCTTCTTTCATCACTATCGACATAATCATCAACATTTGAGACCTCTCTAAGTGCAGAAAATCCTTCTGGAAATTGCTTCAATAAAAATTGTTTGTTTAATGTCTTACCCAGGAAACAATTTCTGATACTGCAGTCATGATAAAGTACAGATGTTAAAAAATTCTTAACTTTACTGGAATGATCTTGGTTTTCGAAGACCTGCTTTTCGACAATAGTTTCATCCATAAAGACTCCTACTACTTTTAAAACTTAAAGCTCACAAGGCACTCCACCCTGAGGGTAACTCCTTATGACCACAATAAAAAAAATCAATTTTTATCTTTTGAGTCAAATTTGTGACTGATAATGAATCCAACTCTAAAGAAATTTGAAAATCTTAAATCTCTAACGTGTAATCAATAATTTTTAATGTGTTATCACTAGCACTAAAAATTATTTTATGACATCAATTATCCGATACATGAATAGAGTCATTCAGACGTAAAAAGATTAATCAGGGATAAAAGTCATTATATATTGATCTCAAAATACTCACTTTAAAGTTTCTATTTACTTTTATTTATTTTTTAAATTTTCATGACTTACAAATATGTATTTAAGTCAATAATAGTAAATATAATACAAACTAATCAATAATTTATAAAGTATAAATTTAACATCTTTTTACATTCATTCTATATGAATATTATAAATAATACTTATTTCTTGGTACATCTAAAAGTTCGCAATCAGGAAACTTTATTATGCACTTTTGATTTCTACTTTAGGGTTATTTTCTTTCTTACTGAGATTAAGTTATCTTCTATGAATTTTAGTCTCTTTTAGTGTCTTGATCCCTTAGTCCAAGCATTTATTTTTGCCTACCTTTGAACATGTCTGATGGAGTCTTATAACTGGTTGAACTGTGTTATTTCTGATTATTGTAAGACTTGATATATTCATCAATAATTTTTTCAGCAGCAGATTTATACATAAGAGCCTTATTTCTATACATTGGCTTTTTAGAGAGCCATAAAACCTTTCCTGCTTACCGGTGCTTTGTGAATAATAAGGAGCAGTAGTTATGTGTGAATATTGATTCCTGGCAATGAATTGGGTAAACTTCCAACTCTGATATTGCCTAACATTATCAGTGATACATCTTTGAATTTCTTCCGGGAACAATTCAGTTGCTTTTTGAAAGACAATATTAACATCATAGGTTTTCATTTTTGCCTCAAAATCCTGGCAATTACAGCACGACTACAACCATCGATCATGCTAATAAGATAGTGGATAGTATCACGACATAATAAACTAGCAACATCGCTATGTCATTGCTCATGAGCCGGCAAGAGTAGGTAAAACCGTTCCCTTTTGGACTAATCTAAGCGGCCCTTGAACGCATTAAACTAGCTTCCGTTAGTAGACGGTAAATAAATGAAGGTTGAATATGAGCAATATCCTGATCAATCATCATGTATGCACAGCGACGATAGCCATATTTTGGGTGCTCTTTATAGAAATTAACAACTGCTTCTTTTTTCTTGCTGAGTCATTTGCTCAAAAGAAGGCAAGTTACAGCTGAATAACCAAGGACGGTCACAAGCATGTTTGAAATTATAGAAATTCTTCCAATCAAATTTCAGGAGTTTCAAAAGGTGAGATTCAATTAAGTCTTTTTGGGATTATTTGAAGGTAATTAAATCAACTACCTCAACTGGTGTATCCGGTTCAGTCCAGCCATTAATCATTTCTCCCAAGTCTTTTTTCTAGAGTCCATTGACTCTTCAATATGTTTACTGACAACCTGCTCTTTTCGCAGGAGTTTAGATTTAAGATTCTCCACTTTGCTTTCAAGGTTTTTGATCTTTTATCGGAACGAAGAGCTGAAGCTCCATTTTGAAAAAGTTGAGTTTGCCACTCATAAAAACGATTAGGGTCAACACCAGGTACATCATAAATATCTGCTACTGGGTTTTACTCTACAAAATGTTTTTAAATGGCTAAAACTTTATCTTCAGCAATCAAATAAGGGCTTTTATTATCTGACATTTTGTTTTCTTCTTGATTTATAAAAACGCAAGTTAACAAGATCTCAATTGCGGATTTCAAAATGAGCCATGACAGAGCAGCATAATTAGAATGACTATTAATACGCCGGTGTGGTTGAGTATGACTCTTTAAAAATCAGGCTGCTCGCCATTACTTATGTATATCTAACGCCTTTCAGTAAAACTCGAATGCGACATAAAGCCGCTCACTGGTTCGCTATTTATTCCGCTTCAATTTTTCTTTCAGTTGTTTTCCTTGCGGAATGCTTTTTACTCTTTTATTTCTTCAAATTCTCTCAAAACAATTTTACTAAAAAGCGCCTTGGTTCCATTATTTGTGACCAAACTAAAAAACAGAATCCAATGGGCCTAAAAACAATACTTAATGAATATGTGGATTTCCAATCTTTTGTTCTTGGCGAATGCCAATTTGAACGCTCGAAAAGTTCTATTGAAATTCAACTTCACCCTCGTAAAAACAGTAAATCAGAATGTGGCTTGTGTGAAATCCAGGGCTCTTGCAAAGATCACCTCCCGAGCGTCGGTTTCAATTTATTCCCTTTTGGGGTTTTAAAGCATTTTCCCTTTAGTCAATGGGTCGTGAAAATTGTCGCAGTTGTGGAATTAAAGTTGAAAAAGTGCCATGGGGTAACGTAAACATGTTCTGACAAACGAATATGCCAAATACCTATCATTGGGCTAAAGATCTATCTTAGACAGCTGTGACTAAATGCTTTCGAACATCATGGCAAACAGTCTACCTCTCCATCTCAATGTTTGTTGATTATGGACTGACTCAGCGTATTAAAGAAGGTGTCGCATCTCTTGGTATTGATGAGGTTCAGTATAAAAATAGACATACCTAACTTTTGTTTATCAAATAGATCAAGTCGCTCTATGTGGCACCTTGATCAAAAATTCAGAAAAAATATTAAAGTTGCCAAAATATTACTCCGGCGTAATATTAGTTTAACTTTAATTATGCAGCATAGCATGTTTTTTTATGTCTGAAGAAACCTTTTACTTTCTCAGGCTTCTTTTGCATACTGCGCATATATGAATTGGTATTCTTCTTCAAACTTTCTAAGTCTTTGGGAATGTTATTCTTGTTTGCGTTCTGCTTCAAATCATTGTTGAGATATTCATCAGGGTTTAAATCTGGGCAGTATGGAGGCAAATAGAAAATTTGAATCTGGTCTGCTTTGTTCTCAACCCACTCTTTAACTTTTTTTGAGTGATGAACTCTGAGGTTATCTACAATCAAAAAGATTTTCTTTGTTGAGCCTTTAATAAGCCTTTTAAGAAATTCTATAAATACTTTGTAGTCACAATTTCCTTCATAGAACATGAAACGCATTTTACCCAACTTGGTCACACTGGAAATCATGTTTACTTTGAATTTCTTGGCACTGTGAGTCAGCACTGGAGTACTGCCTTTCGTAGAGAAGCCTCTTAGGTTGTTAGGTAATGATTGACAATTAGTTTCATCACCCCAGTGAATTTCCCCATTTTCCTTTTTGGCTTGCTTTTCAATTTTTGGGTATTCTTCGCCAAGCCACTTTTGGACTCGCTTATCATCTCGCTCATAAGCTCTTTTTATAGGTTTTTGAGGAGTCATATCCCAACGTTTCAAATAGTCTGAAATGGTTCGCAAAGGCAGATCTATTTCAAACCTGTTAAGTATCAACTGTCTGACCGCTTCACGTGTCCACAAAGCAAAAGGAAACTTTAACTGATTGGGGCACTTATCAACAATTGTTCGAATAATAGACCACTCTTGATCTTCTGATAGCCGACGTCCTGTATCTTTTCGTTTGCCACGTTGTTTATTCTTGAGGGCTTTGAAACCACCGTTTCTGTAGAGCTTTAACCACTTACAAACTGCTTGTGCGCTAACTTCAAAAAGTTCTGAAACGGATTTAGAGGTATGACCTTTTAATACCATTTTAACAGCACTAATTCTTATCGATTCCTGACTTTCTTGATTGCCTCTTTTTTCGTTTTGTCCCAATAGAAAGACCTTTTATTTTTAAGGTAGCATCATGATGGGAAAATTAAACTAATTTATCACCTTATTAATACTATAGAAACATCGAGAAATTGTACTTAACTATTTCAGAGCAAAGAAGCAGTCTAATAGCGAGATTGTTGAGGGTGTGAACCGGAAAATTAATTTGATTATCAGAAAAGATTTTAGATTTCGATCATTTGATGTTATGGGAATTGCTCCATATCATCAACTTGAAAAAATGCCTGCCCCTGAGACTGCCCAAAAATTCTGGTGAAGAGGCAAAAATCATAATTACCTTGCAAGATATACACGTCTGACTTTTTTAGGTAAATCCATTATAATCCTGTTTAATTATTAGGACGGTTTATGTTGAATACTGCTTTTTACTTGTAATATTGATTATATCAGGTATGACATGTTTCATAACCAACTTTTGCCATTATTTAAGTTATCGTTTGCAAATAATAGTAGGTTTTTTTCTAAATGTACAAAGGGCGACTCAGTATACTGATTGTTGATGATCGACAGCAAAATATTTCTGCCGTAGCACCGCTAATTATTGCTGCAGGCTATGATCTCATAGCTGCTTATGATGGATCCGGAGCTCTGAATAAAGTTAAAGAGATCAAACCAGACCTTATTCTTCTCGATGTAAATCTACCCGATATGGATGGTTATGAAATTTGTAAACGCCTGAAAAGCTCAACTGTAACGAGGGACATTCCCATTATTTTTCTGACAGGTGAAACAAATCAAGTCGCAATCCAAAAAGGTTTTGATGCTGGTGGCGTCGATTACATAAGTAAACCATTTAATAAGTCAGAGCTCATGTCCCGTATTCAAACTCAGCTTAGCTTAAAGATGCACTCGGACCATTTGGAGAAATTAGTCAAGGAACGCACTGCTGAGTTGGCTGATGCGCTTAAAAGTACTGAAAAAGCCAATAACTTAAAAAGCGAATTTCTCGCAAATATGAGTCATGAGCTGCGGACACCGCTTAATGCAATTGTTGGTTCCAGTGACATCATAAAAGGGCACGTGGAAACCGACTACCTTTCACATCTGGACGAGATTCACTCAAGCAGCTTCCAACTCTTATCTATGATTGACCGCGTCATCCTTCTAGCCAAGTATGAGTCCAATAATATCGATCTTCACAGAAGCACAGGAAATATGTTGGACATCTGTAAATTTATCGAAGCACAATTTGTGTCTAAATTACAGCAGAAAAACATCCAACTCATTATAGACTGCACCTGCGAGAATGATTTACTTATTGACCATCAGCTTATCTGCCAGATTTTATGTGAACTTGTTGATAACAGCATTCAATCGACCAATAATGGTTTTATAAAATTCACAATTCGATTAAATAAACCAAATAGTGATTCCGGACATCTTGAAATCACTATTTTAGATAATGGTAAAGGTCTCAGTTCAGAATTTTTTCACACCGCATTTGAGCCATTTAAAACTTTTAGGAACGAATACTGTCAAGTAAATCATTCCAAAGGGGCTGGCTTAGGATTGGCAATATGTAAAAAGGCTGTTGAACTCATGGGAGGATCCATTTCTTTAGAAAAGCATTCAGAGCCTGGTTGTAAAGTATTTATTTCACTGCCAGATATTCAGGAACTGATTGAAGGCACAGACTCTGCCATAAAGTCAAATATCTGCCCAGACACTTTAGAAGTCATCCAGAAAGATATACTACCTTTAATAGAAGAACTCGAAACAGGTTTTTCAATAGATGCTGCGCAACAATTATTGCAGGCTCTTGAGATCCCTACACTCAAGCCATTCTCCGAATCTCTTTCCAAAGCTGTGGCAGAGTTTGATGTAGTACGTATAAATTCCCTTCTTTCATCTTTTAGAACCGATATTCAAAAATTTTAAATTTGCCGTCAAGCTTTTTCCAAAAAGGACTCGCTTATAAGGTTTTGAACAGAGAAAAGATCAAATTTTCCCAGCAGAATTTCGAGCTCATTTGCCAGTAAGCGGCATTGCTCATCCTGACTGTGTATGCGCAGACTTTTGATGATTTCCTTAATCGCACCAGTATTAACCCCTTCCTCTAAGATTTTAAGCTGCCCCTCCAGTTCTTTTTTCACAGTTTGAGGCACCATAAAAATCTGCTTATCATCTACTTTAGGCTCAAGCTCTTCCTTCTTTTGGAATGGAAGGTACTCACTAAGCTTCATAATGAGCCTCTCTTGTGAGATCGGCTTACGTAAGTACGAGTCAAAGTGTTGTAAAGAATCATCTTTGCCTTTGCAAAACCCTGAAGCAGTCACTGCTATAATTGCACTCGCAGCAGCACCCTGTAGATCCTTAATTTTAGCAGCGGCTTCCCTGCCGTCCATTACAGGCATTTTTAAGTCCATTAAAATCAAATCCGGTTTCTGTTTCTGCGAAACCTCGACAGCTTCCTTGCCATCCTGAGCTTCCAGAATTTCAAAATCTTTATCCTGCAAAAAATTTCTTAAAACTTCTCGATTAAGCTCAACATCATCTACTACAAGAATTTTTGCAGGCGCAAACTCATAGTTCAGGTAATCCAGGTTGAGGTTGTTTTCTACTTTCTCAAATTTCGGTATTTCTACGCCTGGAAGATTCACTGTAAAAGTCGTTCCCTTACCTTCGGTATCTTTAACTTTCAATGACCCATTCATTAACTCAACGAGAGTCTTACAAATCGCCAGTCCAAGACCGGTTCCTCCATACTTTGACATGGATTGCCCAGTTCTTTGTTCAAAATTGCCGAAGATTTTTTCTTTGTGCTCATCGGGAACACCGATACCACTGTCAATGACTTGAATTTTAAGATCTTTTTTTGCGACGTCCCCCGCAACGCTGCGACTCGAGATCAAAACTTTTATAAAACCATCGTCTGTAAATTTGAGAGCATTGCCAATTAAATTAAACAGAACCTGCTTTAAGCGTATTTCATCAAGCCACAAAGCTTTAGGAAAACCCTCTTCCAGTTCAATTCCAAAATCCAGATCCTTAGTTTTTGCTTTATCATTAAAAGTAAACTCAATTTCATAAAATAGCTTTTGGGTATCGATGTAAGAGTAGTTTAATTCAAGTTTTCCTGACTCTACCTTAGATAAATCAAGAATATCATTTATTAAACGTAGAAGAGTGTTACCTGAACTCTGAATTGAAGAGATGAACATCTTTTCATCTGGTTTAACCAAGCGTTTCTTCAACATTTCTGAAAAACCCAGTATGGAGTTCATTGGTGTTCGAATTTCATGGCTCATGTTTGCCAAAAACAAACTCTTACTGTTACTCGCATTTAATGCTAAATCTTTGGCTATAACCAGCTCATCATTGGCTTTTTGTAACTCCATGTCATTTTGCATGAGTTGTTGATGGACTCGGCGTATATTTATGTAGGCCCAGCTCAGGGTCACGACGAGTAAAGTGACTAAAACAACGATAAACCATGAGAGGTATAATATATTTTTCTGTGAGGCAATCGTTTCCCCCTGAGATTTTAAAATAGTATTTTGCTCATCAATTTTATTTTGCTGTTCTTTTAAAATCGACACACTCTCGGAGATTTCTTTGGTAATCCGGGATATTTGAAATTCTTTCTTATCGACTTCATTTTTTTGTTCTGCAAATTCAGACTTTAACTTGGTCAGTTCTCCAGCCTTACCGCTAATTTCATTAATTAATTTCTCGCGATCTTTGACTTTTTCTTCAAGAATTTTTTTCTGAATTGAGATCTCATCCTGCTGAGAGGCTATGGTTTTTCGGCTGCTATTTATAACCTTGTCCAGTTTTTTGATCAGTGTTTCAAGTTCTTCATTTTTAGTCGACTTCTCTTCAATTTGCTGATTCGATTTAGAAATTTCGTTTTCAAATAATCGAAGTTTTTCGGTGAAAGTCTTTTCCTGCAAGGCAAACTCTTTTTGTTTACCTTCTATGTTTATTTGTAAGCTTTTTATAGAATCCTGCTGCTTCAAGATACTGGCCTGCTGGCTTTGTAATTTGCGCTCTAAAGTTGCTAACGACTTCTGCCCTTGTCGATACAATCGGGCAACATCAATTTCTGTGCCGCCATTTAAAATTAACTTTTGATTAGTCTCCAACCTATTATTCAAGATGTTGGCTTTATTGATCTCAAAAGTAACTGACTTGTCTTTGCTGATAAGATTCACCATAACCAAGCGTTTATTTGGATAGTCTTTACTCACCAAAAGAACAGGCTGACCTTCAAACTTTTCAAAAACCTTTGCAAAGTCATCGTGCTTGCTTTTAGCAATGAAGATTAATTGTGGATCAATAATTTCTTTTATATCACCTACACGCTTAAAAGAAATCTTTACTCCCTTAAGTAGCTTGGATTGAGTTAATTTATTAAATGCATTTTCAAGATCACGATCTTTACCATACAGGAAAATCTTAAATGAGTTTAGTTTCTGCTCGTTAGGCCAGGTAACATCGCGTCCGAAATTATAGATATATACAGTGAGAATCTCTTCTTGAGACATATTTGCCATCAACACTAAAGGGAGAAGCATGAATATCAGAAAGCTACTTTTCACTAAAAAACCTTTTTTCGTAAAACCAAATATGCTATAATAATATCATATACAGTATGCTAACACAATAATTTCTGGCTAAATACAATGCTACATAAAGGGAAAATCTTAGTCGTCGACGACAAGCTTGAAAATATTCAAGTATTATACTCTTTGTTGGGAGGAGAAGGTTATGAAGTCAATGCTGCAACAAACGGGCCTCAAGCTTTAAAAGATGTTCAGAATGAACGTCCCGACCTTATTTTACTCGATGTTAATATGCCAAAGATGGATGGATTTGAGGTCTGCAAAAAGTTAAAAGCTCAGTCTGATACCAGTCGTATTCCCGTCATCTTTATAACTGCCAATAACGATGATCAAAAAATCTCAGAAGGCTTTAAAGCCGGAGCAGTGGATTACGTAACTAAGCCCATAAAGACTGATGAATTAACCAGTCGTATAAATACACACTTACAGCTGCAACGGGCTGTTTTGGAAGCAGAAAGTGCTAATCGAGCTAAAGATGAATTCCTTGCTATGATCAGCCATGAAATTCGTACTCCTCTGAATGTAATTATGGGATTTACCCAACTACTTTCTGAAAAATGTGAGGGAGATGTTCTTAACCAGATAAATCTCATAAACAGTGCTGGTAATTCGCTTCTAAATTTAATTCAGGATGTTTTAGATGTTTCAAAAATCGAGGCAGGGAAAATCTCCATTGAAAAAAGCCCCTTCTCTCCAGACTCAATGCTAAAGGAAATTCATAATATTTTTAAAGCTAAAGTAGAGGAAAAAGGTCTCTCTTTTAAACTGCAAATCAATGGGACAATCCCTAGTTTTGTGATTTCTGACGAACACAGAATTCGCCAAACGCTCTATAACCTTCTCAGTAATGCCTTAAAGTTTACTAATCAAGGGCACATCGGTATAAAAGCGCATGCCACTACACATGAGCAAAAGTGTGATCTTACTATAGAAGTCGCAGACTCTGGTCGCGGCATACCCGAACAAGAGCTAACTAAAATATTTGAAAAGTACTCTCAAGTCAATCAAAAAAGCGATACCCAACTGGGCGGCACCGGCCTAGGTCTTTCTATATCCAAGCAATTGATTCAGTTACTCAATGGCAAACTACTGGTAGAAAGCGAATGGGGAAAAGGAAGTAAATTTACCATTCTTCTTAAAGACCTTGAAACTTTAAGTCAAACTAAATCATTTAATCATGATACAGAAGAGCACACTTTTGATTTAGAAGACATTCTCATAGTAGATGATAAGCCGGAAAACCGACGTCTCCTTGCTCATTATCTCGCTGGAACAGGCCTAAGCTTTAGAACTGCAGAAAATGGCCATGAAGCTCTCACTGCCATTCAATGCCATAAACCAGATCTTATTCTTATGGATTTACAAATGGATATTATGGATGGTTTTCAGGCTACTAAATTTATCCGCTCTGACCAAGAGCTTAAAGATATCCCGGTAATCGTCATAACAGCCAATCAACTACACAATGTTGATAACACTCTATTTAACAGCTGTCTGTTAAAACCAATTGACAGGTATGATTTATTAAATGAGATAGCATTCCTTTTAAGACAAAAATCTGAGTCTCAAAGTAAAGCTCCTAGAGCAATTAAGCTGTTACCTCTGAAAGAAATTCTGGCAGAGGATCAAAAGCTCGTTAATGCCCTTAAAGTAAATCAAGAAGTCCTGCAGAATTCTTACACCTACCATGATTTAAATGAGTTACTCAAAATATTTGAAAATATCCCTGTTAATAATCAATATTTTACCGAGCATATCAAACAGTTTAAGAATGCAATCGATATTTACGACATGAGTAAAACGTCAAAATGGTTAAAAGAGCTAAACAGGTTATTCCACTAATGTTTGCGTACCCAAACAAAAAAATCGCAAAGGCTTTCACCTTCACGGTTTTCAGGACAACAAACTAAACGGAGATTGGTTAAATTTCGAGATCGGCTTCGACGGCTTCCTCGATCATTTCTAAAATATTTGGAATGGCTGAAACAACTCTATTCCAACTTGGAATAAATGGCTTTTCCTGTGGATTCTGCATGAATACTTCACCGGCTTCAATGATATTTGCAGCAAACATTTCAACAGCAGATTCTTCGGTATGACGATCGAGAGTCAAGCCATTCATAAGTGCATCATTGTGGTATTGGTCGATGTAATCCAGAGCTATTCGGTAATAACTTGCCTTCAAGGTTCTGATTAACTCGGGTGAAAAAACCAAACCATTAGTTGCCATTTTTCTAAAGAAGGATTTCGAAATATCCATACTCATTTTCGACAGACCTTTTTCACGGTCATCTAACGATACATCCTGATGCTTGTGATCGTAAGCATCGGCAATGTCAACCTGACAAAGTTTATTCGTCGCGTAGTTGCGATTTACCTCAGACAATACGCCAATTTCCAGCCCCCAGTCACTGGGAATGCGAATAGTTCTGACAACGTCATCCTGCATACAGAATTCACCGGCCAGTGGATAACGGAAACTGTCGATATATTCGAGATAATCATTATAACCAACGACCTGTTTTAGAGCGCGAACCAGAGGTGTAACAAGAAGACGGCTGACACGTCCATTAAGTTTGCCATTTGCCGCACGGTAGTAGTAACCTTTACAAAATTTATAGCCGAAAGTCGGATTCGCTACAGGGTAAAGCAAACGTGCTGGAAGTTCTCTTTTGTATGTTAAAATATCGCAGTCGTGGAGAGCAATAGTTTTCGCCTTTTTAGAAGCTAAAAAATAACCCATGCAGTACCAGACATTGCGACCTTTTCCCATTTCTTTAGGTGCTAAGCCTTCGTCTTGCAAAAGTTGATCTATCTTCTTAAGGTTCGGGCCGTCATTCCACAAAATTCTGTGATGTTGACCCAACTTTGAAAAATACTTTTTGGCGTACTGAAACTGTTCTTTATCAGCTCTATCTAAACCGATTATTATTTGTGAAAGGTAAGGAACGTCTTGTAATTCTTCTATGATGTTTGCCAGGGCCGGACCTTCTAATTCTGAAAATAATGAAGGAAGTAGCAATCCCATCGGGTTTAATTTTGAAATCTCAACCAATTCCTGCTCCAGGTCGGCTAAGGGTCGCTCTGTTAGTCTATGTAGCGTACTTATGACGCCATTCTGGAAGAAATCACTCACATTTAACTCCTTGAAAACATTTCTTCTATGATACTTAAAATTTGCTTATTCCAAGCTTCTGGTCCCATACCTCCAGCAGGGCGTACATCGTTCCCCTTGCATTCCAGGTAAGTTCCATCAGCTCTTTGTATGACAACGGATAAATCGGCAACTTCCAGCATACTTAAGTCATTTGGGCTGTCCCCTAAAGCCACAGATAAACAGCTATGCTCTGGAAATTTGTCTTTAAATAAAGTATGCAGATAATTCAGTGCCTGACCTTTACTTGAATGCCCGGATAAATGATAGAATCGACCTCCCTTAACTATTTGCAGTCCTAGTGAATTTATGATTTCTGTGAAAGACTTAAGCTGCTCTTCAGTATCAAGCCAAACTAATGGCTCGCTACAAGATCTTTGAGCAGCTAACGCTGCCGACTCTTCACTTAATCCAGTGAGAGATGCAATCTCTGCATGACTCATTTGAGAAAAGCCTTTGAAGCGATAGTTCTTGCGCAAAGTTTCAATTTTGGAAAGGATCGTCTGTGAATCCACACCTAAGACTACAAGACCTCCTTGATATCCAGGGAAATAATATTCTGGAATCCATACAGCTCCACCGTTTTCAATTATATAAGGGGCTGAAATTCCCACTTCCTTTTGCAATGAAGCTACTTCACTAAGGGTCTTACTCGTATTGAAAATTATCGGAATATCCATCTCAATGGCTTGCTCTATCGCCGGTCTTGCCGGTTCCCATGAGTAAGTATGGTGATCAAGCATTGTGCCATCCAGGTCTGTATATAATATTATCTTTTTCAAAACTTATTTCGTATTATTAGTTGCAATATTTTACTAATTTTGTATATTATCTACAAGTAGCAACAATTTCGTAACTTTCAAACAGATAATTATGGAAAATTAACATATTTATTTTATGAACTACACAAATATTGATAATTTTATTAGGGTCCGTCTAGAGAAAATATATTCTAAAGAGGACGCAAAGTTGTGCCTAAGCGAAATTATCGCCTTAATTGATCAATACAGTGAAGAAATTACTCCAAAACCACACGTAGAGAGTGAAAAGGATATCATCCTCATAAGTTATGGGGATCATGTCTATTCTGAGTCTGAAAAGCCTCTTAAGACACTCAAAACATTTCTAGATGATCACTGCCAAAAGAGTATTAACTCCGTTCATATTTTGCCATTTTATCCTTACACCTCTGATGATGGATTCTCGGTAGTTAACTACGTCGCAGTTGATGAAACATTGGGTACGTGGAATGAAGTCAAAGAAATTGGCTACGATTACCGGCTTATGTGTGATGCTGTCGTCAACCACATGTCCAGTAAATCAGAATGGTTCCTCGGGTACTTAAAAGGTGATAAAAAATACAAAGAGTATTTTGTTGATGTTGATCCGAGCATTGACCTCTCCATGGTGGTCCGACCTCGTACAAGTCCACTTCTAACGCCATTTAAATCTGCAGATGGAACTACAAAAAATATCTGGACAACATTCAGTGCCGATCAAGTAGATTTAAACTATGCGAACTACAAGGTCCTCATAGAAGTTCTAAACGTACTATTTACTTACGTTAAAAATGGTGCAACACTGGTTCGTCTCGATGCCATAGCTTTTCTCTGGAAAGAACCTGGCAGTCCATCTGTGCACTTACCACAAACACATGAAATCATTCAGCTTATGCGCGAGGTCTTACACCAGGTGTCGCCTGAGGTCATTATTATTACTGAAACAAATGTTCCACATAAAGAAAACATATCCTACTTTGGTTCGGGTCATGACGAAGCCCAAATGGTCTATAACTTTCCCTAACCACCGCGCATTGCCTTTTCTATGATGACAGGTGATGCGAGCCGCATGACGGAATGGGCTCAACAACTTGAACTACCATCCGACAAAGTATGTTTTTTCAATTTCACTGCCAGTCACGATGGCATAGGAATGCGCCCGATAAGCGATATTCTTACTGAAGACGAAGTACAACAGGTCGTCAATATGTGCACCGATCACGGTGGTTTGGTTTCCTACAGGGATTGTGGAGATGGAGCAGTTAAACCTTATGAACTTAACTGTACTTTCCGCGACCTTCTTACGCACCCAGACAAAGATGAAAGTATACGTATGCAGCGTATGCTTCTATCTCAAGCTATAGCCCTCGCCATGCCAGGTGTACCCGGTATATACTTGTCGTCACTTTTTGCTGCCGGCAACTGGAATGAGGGAGTTGAATTGACGGGAGTTAACCGCTCTATCAATCGACAAAAATTCTCAACAGGTGAGCTTGAGACTTACCTTGCTGAAACTGATCATTTGGAATTCTTTGAAAAGTACAAAAAACTGATAAACGTCAGAGCTGGAGAACCCGCATTTAATCCTTATTTGCCTTTTGAATTTCTCAATTTAAACAAGTCCATATTTGCGATCAGTAAAAAATGTAAGGACTATACCTTACTCTGTTTGTTCAATGTTTCTGAAATTGATGTTGAACTGGAACTTTCTTTCATTTGCAAGGGTGCATGCATTGACATAGTCAATGAATCTGAAATACACAGCAACTATAACCTGAAGGCCAATGACTTTACCTGGCTTAAAATTGGAGGCTCTCCGCTATGCACCTGAACAGATCTCCCGAAAGAAATGCATTTGAATCTATATACATCAATCACTGCCGCCAGGAGAAAATACACTTCAGGTGGCAATCAAACAGTGACTATACTCTAATCTACTTCTCGCAAGGAAATGGTCGTCGCTATGTTGGCGACAGTATGGACGACTTTAAAGCTGGTGAATTCATCATTATCCCACCAAACATGCCCTTCGCTTTCATCAGCGACTATGAGTATGTCAGTGGTGGCTGTGAATTTGTCTGGATGCGATTTCATCCCGACTTTGCAGGGAATAAGTTCTTTAGTATTCCTGAAATCAGTCTTATCTCTGGACTGCTCAAAAAAGCCGATCGCGGTTTATTACTCGATAACTTGAGTGAAGACATCATCTCCATTTTACAGGATATGGAGAGTATGAATCGTCTCACCCGACTGGTAACGTTTCTAACTATACTTGACTCATTAGCCAACTTGTCATCGACTATGTTAACTTCGGAAAGCTATCAGCCCTATACTTCCAGTGATGATATGGAAAGAATAAACGAAGTTTGCGGCTATATGAATCTGCACTATCAAGAGAACCTCTCTGCAGAACAACTTGGTGAGCTCATTCACATGTCAGCGCCGTCTTTCTGTCGTTTTTTCAAGAGAGTCATGAATAAAACCTTTCACCGCTACCTATGTGAAATACGTATCGGACTCGCTCAAAGACTTCTCCAGAGTACAGATCTACTCACAGAAGACGTTGGAAAACGATGTGGTTTTAGAACTATACCCGGCTTTACTGCCAGGTTTAAAGACCTCACAGGACATACTCCGGCAGCCTACCGAAAAACAAGTAAAGTTGCAACCTATTAACAACTGAATATATGTTCAGTACAAGCTTGGATAAAATCGTTACACTTTCTTGCTGAAAGTATAACCAACATATGATTGACAAATGCTCTAGTTAGTTTAATTTTCGTGTGTGATGTGGAAATTTTATACAACAAGGAGCTTAAACTGAGTAAGTTTGCTTACACTGCCGACTGCCTACATTGTGGTGCAGAATTCAGTTATGACATTGAACATATGGGCGCACAATCTCAATGTCATTCGTGCCACTCAACAGTGGTTTTACCAACTGCAGAACTTCCTGCAGGCTACAATGTTGGTGCTTTTGAAGTCATCCAACTCATAGGCGAAGGAGCCATGGGGCAGGTTTATACTGCAAACCAGGTCTCAATGAACCGCACTGTTGCACTGAAAATCATTAAGCCTGAAATCACTTCAAATGAAGAAAACATCACTGACTTCATTCGCGAAATTCAGCTCCTTGCATCATTCAATCACCCAAATATCGTTCTGGCTATCGAAGCCGGCAAGCAGGGAAATCTTTACTTTCTTGCTATGGAATACATTCAGGGAGATTCTCTTGATGACAAAATCATGCAGGGCGAAGCTTTCTCAGAAGAAGAAAGTTTAACATATGTCCTAAAAGTGGCACAAGCTCTGGAATCTGCATGGGACGAACATAATCTAATTCACTGCGATATAAAACCGGCAAACGTTATGCTAGACCGCAAAGATAATCCAAAACTGATGGATTTGGGTATTTCAAAATGCTCGCACGACCAGTCAACTTCGTCCCAAATCGTCGGTACACCTTTCTTTATGAGTCCAGAACAAGCTTGTGGTAAAACTTTAGATTTCCGTAGTGACATCTTCTCACTGGGAGCGTCTCTGTTCAATATGCTGACATGTCAGTACCCTTTCCCAGGCCAAAACCTACAGGATCCTCTAGCTGTTATAGAAGCTGTCAAAAACGATCCTGTTGATACAGCTCTTCTTAAGGAACGTGGCATATCTAAAGCCACCGCCATGCTCATTTTGAAAATGTGCTCAAAAGACCTCGATGAACGACATGCTTCATGGGGCGAGTGTATCAAACAGATAGAAGGTGCTCTTGGAAAATTTACCGATGGAGAAAAAGAGCCTGTCGGACCTCCTAAGAAACAAATGAAAGTCAGCCAGGCAGCCATCTCACGCCGCAAGCAAAAGAAGAAGAAAAGCTTTATCCCTATTCTCTTACTCGCCGCTCTAGGTTATGGTGCTTACTGGGCTTATGAAAATGATTTCCTCGGTACAGTGAAAGAAAAAATCGAAGAGCAGCAAAAGATCAATGCTGAAAAAGAGAAAAATAGCTCACAGCAAGAAACTGGCTCTCCTCATGAGGAATCAACCGAACCCTCTGAAGAATAGACAGAGTCTGAGTAAAAAACACATCTTTTAAGTCAATTATTCTCAACCCATAGTTATTCGTAGAAACAAAAAAGGTTCTATGAAAGCTGTTTGATATGTGATTTTCCTTATATCTTTCAGCCTTTTTCTGAGATTCCTCAAAATTCCCCGGTTACTAAAAATGGCTGGCTACAAGTCAAAGAAAATAAGATTTACAGTCAATCCGGACAGGCTGTTCAACTTCGAGGCATTGCCACTCATGTTTTACAATGATTTGGAGACTTCTTTAAAGATGGCAAAGTCATCTCAAGTGCCATTAATGACTGGAGGGTCAGATATCGTTCGTTTGTCGCTCTACCTGACAGAACATGGATACCTCAATAATCCTAAACTAACCAAGACTGAGTTTGATGCAATGATCGATGGCATAGTCCAAAGTTTTATAGAAAATGACGCCTACATCATACTTGACTGATATGTCCATCATCCGGGAGATCCATTCTACTACCTCGATGATTCCATGATTTTCTTTGACAAGATGTCTAAAAAGTATGGTCACCTGCCAAATATAATATTTGAAATTGCCAATGAACCAAACCACACAGGTAATAAAGACAAGGTTGAGGAAAAAGATGTTAGTTGGAATGATTAGTAAAAATACGCCAAAGCTATTTACCCGATCATCCGCAAACATGCGCCTAAACCTTTAATCTTCACGGGAACTCCAGTTTGGTCTTCATTTGAGATCAGCGGAGGAAAGGACTGGCAGGATATCCTAAAAAACCCATTGAAGACAAAGCCACGGTCTACGTCTTGCATTTTTAATGCATCTTCTCACAAACACTCCAAGCGACTCGATATGAGAGCCAATAATTCCCCCATATTTGCCACAGAGTGGGCGGCGGCTTCCTATCGTACAAATGGGAAAAATGATGTCGCAGAAGCTCAAAAATGGCTATAAATTCTCAATAACCACAAGATTGGCTGGACCTATTGGTCATTTGCTACGGATGACGCCATTTTTAGTCCATACATCAAAGGAACTACCAGTAAAAGCGATCTTTCACCAAACAGCCAGACCGTCTCTGAAACCGGAAAACAGCTTTATCTTTACCTCAATAATCCAACCGATCAGTGTTAGTCTTTAAAATCACTTTTCTAAAAAGTTTTTCAGCTTGATTGTTGAGTCAACCGACTTTATGATAAGAAATTGTTTTCGCGTACTACGACGAATTTTTATTATTGAACTTTGAGGATTTAGCCGGAAGGGTTTTCATGAAGATTACCATAGATCAATCTGCTCTTGCCAGTGGACTGGCTCACGTACAGAGTGCGGTTTCCAACCGCCCGACCATACCAGTACTAAGCAACCTGCTTTTACAGGCAGAAAACGGGCAACTTACCATAACTGCAACAGACTTGGATTTGTCTATATCTACCAGCCTGGAGTGCTCAGTAGAAGCAGAAGGTTCCACCACTCTTCCAGCTAAAAAGTTGATCCAGATTATTCGTCAGTTAAATGACGCTCCTGTGACAATCGATACCGATGAAAATCACGTTTCATCTATCTCCTGTCACAATTCTTTCTTTAAACTTCTTGGTATAAATGATTCAGAATTTCCAACTGAAGATGGCCTTGAAGAAGCGAGAACATTCACCTTGCCAAATATTCAGTTGCGCAAGATGTTGGAAAAAATTTCTTACTCAGTGAGTACAGACGAAACACGTCATGTTCTCAACGGCATACTTCTAAGTATCCGTGAAGGTACGCTGACCGCAGTAGCTACAGACGGTCGTCGTCTTGCACTTATTGAAACTGTGCTCGACTCAAGTGAAGTTGTCGATGGCGACACAATTCTACCAAGCAAGGCTGTCAGTGAGCTTCAAAAGCTTCTTTCAGATGCCGGTGAAGTTAAAATTTCTTTGGGCGACACCAGAGCTCTTTTCGAGACAAACAACACTGTTATGAGAACCAAACTGGTTGAGGGCACCTACCCTAACTACCGTCAGGTTATACCTGGTGGCTTCTCACAAATGATCGAAATTCCACGTGAAGAACTTTCCAAAGCTCTTTCTCGTGTCTCTTTGATTCTTACAGAATCCGGTTCCTCAGTTAAACTTGAAATGGAATCTGACAAAGTAATTCTCAGTGCGTCTTCAAATGCCGATGAAAGTTCTGAGCCGATACCAGTCACCTATCTTGGTGATAACCTGGCGATTTCGTTCAACCCGAACTTCCTGCACGAACCACTTAAAAAGCTTGATTGTAACAACATCACTATCAAGTTTAATGACAAGATCAGTCCTATTGGTATATTTGGTGATGAAGGTTTCCTTTACGTCATCATGCCAATGAGAAACTAGATCTTACCGCAGAACTAAATGGGTTATCTCTCCAAACTCACCCTGGAGAATTTCCGAAATTATCAAAATGCGGAACTAAGCCTCAAGGCCGGTCTGACCATTTTCTATGGTGAAAATGGTCAGGGAAAAACCAGCTTGCTTGAGGCTATTTATTTTCTCTCCTTGCTACGTTCTTTCCGAACCAGAAATATCCAGAATCTGAAGCGTTGGCAACAGGACGCTTTTGCGATCTCCTGTAGACTTGAACACGAAGATCTACTCGCAGACCAGCTGCAGATTACCTATGGAGAAAAGCGTAAACTGCAAATGAATGGCAATGCCGTCAGTCGCAGCAGTGAATTTATTCGACAGATAAATGCCATCTCATTTACACCAGAAGACATCGAACTGATCAAGGGTTCTGCTGGAGGAAGACGACAATTTCTGGATATAACGCTCTCACAACTTTCGCCAACTTACCTAACCAACCTACAGCACTACAACAAAGCTCTGAAGTCGCGAAATATCGTTCTCAAAAAAAGTACAGATGATCCAAATATTGACAACCTTATAAGAACCTATGACGATATGCTCATTCAATATGGCAGTTTAATTTGTCTTGAACGCCTGCAGCTTTTAGAAAAGCTTGCTCCCAAAATCTCCGCTTTTACAGCAGAGATGTTTCCCGAAAAAAAGAAACTCAAACTTATTTACCAATCATCTCTTGGTAAAATTACCGACAACCTGGAAATGATTCAGGATTACTTTCGTTTAAAGTGTGAAGATAATCGGCAAAAAGACATTCAACGCGGCATGACCCACATCGGCCCACACCGCGATGATATATTTATATTACTCAGCGGTAAAAGTCTGGGAGCCTTTGGTTCGGAAGGCCAATGCCGACTTGCCAGCCTGGTCATAAAAATGGCTGCTGCCGAACAGCTAATTGAAGATAAAGAAACCGATAATGTCCTTTTGCTTATAGACGATGTTCTTGGAGAATTAGATGCCGAGCGCAAACAGGCATTTCTAAAAACCATCATGCGTGGCGACCAGGTTTTCATAGCCTGTACAGACATCCCGGAATACTGCAAAACACTTGACTATGAAGTCTTTGAAATTGATGAAGGCAAGGCTCTCTCAGCGACATAAAAGGCTTGCTCACAAGTGGATTTTAAAACTTAAAGTCCATAAGCTGCATAAAATGCTGCATATATTCCGTCATAAACTGTATTCACCCTCATAAAAATAATATAAAATAACTTAAAAGACACAGCTAAAACCAGCTGTTGGCCCGCTTCGTGAGAGCTGCTTTCAGACTGGTAAGTTCAGCAACTCCATGTATTGTATAAAAACAATTTTTGGGGCGGCTTAACCAAGGCTCAGCAAAAGAGATTTTAACTTAAGGATTTATATAGTGAGCGACGATTTTGACTTTGCGATGAATAACTTCACACCTAGAGCTCAACAGGTTTTGATTCTGGCTAAAAGTGAAGCGCAAAAATACAATCACGACTGTGTTGGAACTGAACACGTACTACTAGGACTGATCGTTCTTGGCCAAGGAGTGGCGGTTTCTGCTCTACAAGCTATGGGGCTGGACTTAAATACCGTAAGAACTGCAGTAGAAAAACTTTCTCCTCCTGGAGGAACAACTGTACAGGAAGGCGATATTCCTCTAACACCACGCGTAAAGAAAGTTCTTACTCTTGCGGCTCGTGAAGCCCGTTCACTTAACTATAACTACATCGGAACTGAGCACCTACTACTTGGTCTTCTTCGCGAAGGTGAAGGCATCGCAGCTCAGGTTCTACGTTCATTAAATGTCGATGCGGATTCAATTCGTCGCGAAGTCCTAAAAGCTTTAGACCCAAATTACATCCCAGCAGATGCCAAGGCTCAATCAACTCCCAAAAAGGAAGAGAATGCACCACGCACAAATGAAATGCCAGCGTTGCGTTCTTATGGTCGTGACCTGACTGAAATGGCTCGCAATAAAGAGCTTGATCCGGTTATTGGCCGCTCACATGAAATTGAGCGTATCATTCAAATCCTTTGCCGCCGCAATAAAAACAACCCTGTTCTTATCGGTGAAGCCGGTGTTGGTAAAACTGCTATAGTTGAAGGTCTTGCTCAGGCGATTATCGAAGGTACAGTTCCAGACATCCTGCGCAACAAAGTAGTCGTTGCTCTCGACCTGCCACAAATGATTGCCGGTACAAAGTACCGTGGTCAATTTGAAGAAAGAATCAAAGCCGTCATGGAGGAAATGAAGGCAAACAAAAACGTCATCCTTTTCATCGACGAGTTACACACTATCGTTGGTGCCGGTAGTGCAGAAGGTGCAATGGACGCCTCAAACATCTTAAAACCGGCTCTTTCCCGTGGTGAGATTCAGTGTGTTGGTGCGACTACTATGGATGAGTACCGCAAATACATCGAAAAAGACTCGGCACTTGAAAGACGTTTCCAGTCACTTGTAGTCAATGCTCCTTCTGGTGAAGATGCTATAGAGATCCTTAGTGGCATCGTCTATAAATATGAAGAGCACCACCATGTCAAGTATACTGATGCGGCCCTCGAAGAAGCAGTTAAGCTTTCTGAACGCTATATTACCGGTCGTCAATTGCCAGACAAAGCTATCGATGTTATGGATGAAGCCGGAGCCAGAGCCCGTATTGCTGCAATGGTGAGACCACCAGACCTCAAACATATCGAAGAAGAAATAAATAATATTCAGATTCAGAAAAAAGATGCCATCGAAAACCAAAGTTTTGAAGCCGCGGCTAATCTTCGCGATAAAGAAAAGTCACTGAAAAAAGATCTTGAAAACACTCTTGAGAAGTGGAAGCAGGAAAACGACAGCAAGATTGTCACTATCGATGCCGATGAGATAAGTCACATCGTTGCAAACTTGACTGGCGTGCCAATCAAACAGCTTGAAGAATGTGAACTTCAAAAGCTTCTCAATATGGAAAAAGACCTTGCTCTAAACATCATCGGTCAAAACGAAGCTATTCAGTCAGTGACTCGTTCACTGCGCCGCTCCAGAGCCGACCTAAAAGATCCAAAGAGACCAATCGGCTCCTTCATGTTCTTAGGCCCAACTGGTGTAGGTAAAACACTACTTGCTAAGACAATTGCCGAAAACATGTTTGGCGATGCCGAAGCTCTGATTCAGGTCGATATGTCCGAGTACATGGAAAAATTTAACGTCACACGTCTTGTCGGTTCTCCTCCGGGATACGTCGGCCATGGCGATGGTGGTGAACTAACCGAAAAAGTCAGACGCAGACCATACTCTGTCGTTCTATTCGATGAAATCGAAAAAGCTCACCCGGATGTCATGAACATCATGCTGCAAATCATGGAAGAAGGCATAGTCACAGACACTAACGGTGTGAAGATCAACTTCCGTAACACCATCGTCATTATGACTTCAAATGTTGGTGCCTCCAAACTGAGCAACTCTGGTATGGTTGGTTTCGGCAGTATGGACGATGACATGGAGTACGAAAGACAGGTAGACAAACTTCATGATGCTGCCAAAAAGCACTTCAAACCTGAGTTCCTCAACCGTCTCGACGAAGTTATTGTCTTCCGTCAGCTGGCGAAAGAGCACTTGCGCGACATCGTTGACCTTGAAATTGTGAAGATTGTTGAGCGCCTTAAAGAAAAAGAAATGAACATGAAGTACGGCGATGACGTCCGCGACTTTCTCATTGAAAAAGGTTACAAGCCCGAATACGGTGCAAGACCTCTCAGAAGAGCTGTTGAACGCCACATTGAAGATTACCTTGCAGAAGAAATTCTGCGCGGTAACCTGAAATCCGGTATGGTTGCCAAAGCTCAGGCAGATGGCAATAAACTGCTATTCTTCCTTGAGAAAAAGCCCGGTCGTAAGAAATCTACTGCCAAAACAGCGGCTAGAAAAACAAAGGCCGCCAGTAAGTGATTCGACTGTTAATCGCCGCAGCCCTGATTTTCTTATCGGGCTGCGTCCATCTCGATGAGTACATTCAGCTGAATGGTGATGGCTCTGCCAAAATCGTTCTGAGGTACTCCATGCCACTCAAAGCCATGACACTTCTGCAGGATTCTGAAGTTGTTCTACAAGGCTTAAATAAACAGCAAAAAGCTTCAGACATGCCGCGTATTTTCAATGAGAAAAAACTGCGCGAGCACTTTAAGAAATTTGAGAGTGTCAATGTTATCTCCCTGCGTGTAAATAACGACAACAACCGTATAAATGCCTACATAAACCTGCAAATCAGCGACTTGCAACAAGCCCTGAGAAAAGGTCTCCTACCCTACACCAGCCTTGAAAAAGAAGACAAAAACTATGTCTTTGCGGCACTTTATCCATATAACATCAGCAAGCTGAAGCAAAATCCAGATATGCTCCAGGCTGCCAGTAAAATTAAGGTCTCATTTAAAGTCAAAACGCCTTCATTGATCAACGAAACAAATGCTCACAAAAACATCGCCAACTTAGCCGAATGGCATTATTCAGCAGATGACAAATCATTTGCAGAATCCGATGGCCGCTTTGTCGTAAAATTTGATGCTTCAAAACTCAGTTTCCTCGATAAGAAAGAAGAAGACTGAAAACATAAATGTTAAACCAGGCCCAAAGTCAAGTAGTCCAGCACCGCAAAGGGGCCCTCCTCGTTCTAGCCGGTGCAGGAACCGGTAAAACCCGTACTTTGACTCACCGCTTTGCATCACTTGTTGCCGAGGGAGTCCAACCTGAAAGAATTCTGCTGTTAACTTTCACCCGTAAAGCTGCCGCAGAAATGAATGAACGGGCCGGTAAATTACTGTGCAATCTGGGAAACTCTGCCGACTTACAACATATCGGTGGAACTTTTCACGCCACGGCCTTTCGCTGGTTAAAGAGATTACAAATCACCGACTCAGCATTTAATATTGTAGACGACAGAGACTGTAAAAGACTTCTCCAAATGGACTTGGTCGACAGCGATAAACAATTGCTCAACTCAATTGGTATGTCTGTGAAAGATGTTCTGCATCTCAATAGTCTCAGCGTCAACCTGCAAGAAGACCCTCATGATGTCATTGCCAAATTTTTTCCACAGGCCAGAGCCGAAGGGAACTGGCTGCGTGAAAAAATACTTGGACTTCGAAAAAGAAAAGAAATCGGCGGCTTACTCGATTACGATGACATTTTAGAAACATGGCTCAAAGTTCTACAATCCCCTCAAGGCGACATCATACGCAAAGCTTACGACTACGTCATGGTAGATGAGTACCAAGACACCAGTCGTGTTCAGATAGAGATTCTTAAAGAACTCGTTAAAGGCCATGAAAACATCATGGCGGTGGGTGACGATTGCCAAAGTATTTATTCATTCCGCGGTGCACTTTCTGTCCAAATGCGTGACTTCATAAACGACTTTAAAGAAGCGCAAATCGTCAAATTGGAAGACAACTACCGCAGCAGTCAGCCTATTCTCGATGCGTGCAATGACGTCATTTCTGAATCAACCGAAGTTTATCCAAAAGAACTTCAGTCAGCAGACCATAAAATTGGTCCTTCGCCAATGCTCATAGAAGGCAAAGACATAAATCAGGTTTCCCACCAACTGTTAGACAAAATCTATAATAACCTTCACCAGGGAATTCCACTACACCAGCAGGCAGTTCTTTTTAGATCCAGTATGCAGGCTCTTGCACTTGAGAAATTACTTGTTCAGGAAAGGCTTCCTTATAAAAAATATGGCGGTATCAAACTGACAGAGGCTGCCCACGTGCGCGACTTCATGTCTTTGATCAGTTGTTGCTTTAGTGAAAATACCGCAGCATGGTTAAGAGTTTTGCTCCTCATACCAGGGATAGGTCAAAAGACTGCGGAAAAACTGGCCGAACCTCTCGCTGCCGGCAAAACACCCAAAGCAAAAATACCTGCCAAAGCGACTGAATTTACCGAGCATTTACTCACCATCACCGAAACTGACTGGCCGGATACTCCCAGCCAGGAACTCATCAGTCAGTGTCAAGAATGGTATAAAACCGTCATCTTTAATCAATATGAAGATGCGTCCTCGCGGCTGATTGATATAAATACTCTGGTAGCACAGCTCATGGAAGCTGAGTCACTGAGTGACTTTGCAGCAGATCTGCTTCTTGATCAAGTAGACCCCGATGAAGATGAATTTGAATCCTCCCTAATCCTCAGCACCATTCACTCAGCGAAAGGCAAAGAGTGGGACTGTGTGTATATCTTAAATGTTGCAGATGGTGCCATACCAGTACATAGATCCTCAACCAATTTTGAAGAAGAAAGACGCCTTCTTTACGTCGCCATGACACGCGCCAGAGAGCAGCTTTTTCTCTTTTGGCCCGCCTTCAAAGGCTATCAGGATAATAAACCTAATCATTTATCACCCTTTCTGCACGTCCTTAAAAAAGGCAGCCAAACGTCTGCACCTCAAGCCAGCCAACCAGAAAGTAACTCTTTCCCTGATGACAATATCTATGTTTATGATGACAATTGGTGAGTTGTCCTACTGACATTTAGGGTCTATAGTTGCCATAAACCTGTTGAACGACAAATAGATTTTCTTAGCATCTGGAGCAACAATGGACAAAACACTTAGACCTGATTTTGGCGGCAGGACAAATGGCAGTGCCGGTATACCCACAACAAAGCAAATATTGCTTAAAGAACCGGTTTCTACAGACAACTCGCAAACCAGAGTCCTTACAGACCTTCCGCCTGCTATATATATGGTGACTGGTAGTTCTTGTCGTGAATTTCCTCTAGATGCAGATGAGTTTGAATACACCATTGGTCGTTCTCAAGATGCGACTGTCACCATCGATGACAATGCTCTTTCTCCTGTTCACCTAAGCATAATGAAGGTCAAGACTGAGTGCCTTTTCATGGATAAAGGCAAAAGAGACATCACTGCATTTGATGGTATCGCAACGCGCCAGGCTTTTACGCCAATTGAATCAAGACTCGTGACAAAACTTGGTCAACACTGGCTTATCTATGAAGCCAGTAACGTCCTGACTCTAGATACTGTCTCCATAAATAAAAAGATGATCGCAGCAGAACTGTCTAAGTCTGAACTTCCCGGGAAAGTCACTTTAAAATATAAAAACAAAGAATGGCAAACTGCCAAAGACTCTTGTCTTATTGGTACACACCCTATATGTGACGTGAAAGTCTACAGCGATTCCGCAGCAGCTTTCACAGCTTTAGTTTACTGGACTCAAGATGGCGTCTTTATTGATAAGATGGGAACTTGCCGAGCGGCTATTTGCGTTAATGGAGTTCGTATCAGCAAGCCGGTTAAACTGGAAGGTGGCGAAGTCATCTCTATTGGCAAAGAAGAAATAGATGTCGAATTTGAAGGAGATGTCAACGCCAGAAGTTTTCACTTATTCAAAAAGGTAAAAGCCAAACCGGAAATGGCTCTGACTGTGCTCTCCGGTGCAGATTCAAAGACCTACCCTCTCATGCCAAACAGCATGTATAAAATTGGTCGTGTCAGTACTGCAGACATTCAGATCGACTCACCCTCTGTTTCCCGTAGTCACAGTAACCTCATGGTGCGAGACAAAATGTTCTCCATCCAGGATAACGGCAGCTTCAACAAAACTATCGTTAATCGCGAAGAAGTTGAAAAAGCCACAGTCTTCCCTGGTGACCTCATAGAACTGGGTGATGTCGCTTTACTGGCTCACTATAATGTGACGCGCTTCTAAGCCAGACCTCTTGTAAAAAAGGATTGCATGAAATAGCATATACGGAATTTAATTTTCGAGTGTGTTTATGAAATTATTTATGATGCTGCTGTTTTTTACAGCAGCCCTTCAAGCTCAAAAGCCTTTTAGTCCAGCAAAAAGCGACACCATAGTGTTTGCCGGTGATTCTATTACACACCAGTGCATGTACACCCAGTACGTAGAAAACTTTCTCTACACCCGTTACCACGACCTGGAACTGCATACTTTTACTTCAGGTGTTAGTGGCGATAAAGCCATCCATTTACTGGATCGTTTCGATGAAGATCTTAAATTTCAAAACCCCCAGTGGGTTTCTCTTCTTCTCGGTATGAATGATGCCGGCTATAAAGACTACTCAGAAGAAAACTTTACCACCTATAAAACAGATATGCTGAAGATTGCTGAAAGAATCAAAGGTATAGATGCTGAGCTTATAATTCTTTCGCCAACTATGTTTGATCATCAACAGTACAGGCTCAAAGTCGCCGAAGGAAACTTCCGCTTTGAAAGATTAAACACTCACAAAAACCTCAATGCAAAACTGGCAATGTATGGCGGTTGGCTAAGAGCTGTTGCGAATGATGCAAGATTGAACTACATCGACTTCTGGAGCCCTCTAAACGATGCTACAGCAGAGTATAGAAAAGCTGAGAAGAACTTTACTCTGATTCCAGATTCCATTCACCCAGACCCAAGTGGTATGGCCATTATGGCAGCACAAATGATTGAATACTTCAAAGGCAACAGAACTCGTATCCCAAGTATAAAAATAGATACCAACAGCAAGGCGTCAGGCAATATCTCTGAATTAAATGCCACTACTACTTCAATTCAGTGCTCCGTAACTCCCAAGTATCTACCTTGGGTTATTACCGGTACAGGTAAACCAGGAGCTAAGCCATTTGAATATATTGATGATCCAAAGCTTGGATTGCAGCATGTTTTACAGAAATACGATTTCAATAAAGAGCTACTCAAAATAACCGGTCTTGAGAAAGGCAGCTATTCGATCTTTATGAACGATGTTGAAGTCGCTACAAACCTTAGTAACATTCAGCTTACTTCAGGAATAGACCTCTCAAAGCTTCAGAAATCCCCAACTTACCATCAATCTCTTAAAATAGCCCAATTAAATGCCAAAAGAAATGATGAAGCCATGCGCCCTTACCGCTCACTTCAGGCAAAAATGAAAGGCCGTAGAAAGAAATTCGCCGACCAACCTGAAAAGCTTGCTGAGTTTAGAAAGTCTATTCAACCACAGTTAGATGAGTACCTAAAACTGGCAAAGAAATACGAAAAAGAAATTCACCAGCTGGCTGTTCCTGAGAAGTATAAGTTAGAAATTAAGAAAAATTAGAATGTCTGTAAGCAATGAGTTAACTCACCGCTTACCTTACACGGAAGGACGTGTTTGGTTTTTACTGAATCAGAAAGAAAATTTCAAATATACTGTAAATGAAGCAAAGAAAAAGCACCCTGATGACTCTAGGCACTTTTACTTTAAGTCTCTGTTTCTGCTAAAGGAAGACAAAATAAAAGATTCTTCAGAAAGTTTAGACCATTTTCTATCTTTATCTCCAGAAGATTTTAACGGTCTAAAGTTAAGCTTGATCTTATAATTTAAACAACCAAGATTTTCAGGCTGCAAAAGGCTTAATTCCCTCAATAAGGTCAACTCAAGAAAAAAGTTACTTTGCGATTTTAACTCATTTATTTATGGCAGAGACTGAAGAAGCAATCAAACTCCTAAAAGAAGCTATAACGAAATCTAATTATGATGAACGCTTCATAATATTACTACATGCACTTACTCCTGCCTCAGACTTAAAACGAAACAAAATCCTTACCAAGAATTCTGATATCATACAAAATTATTCTTTCATGCGATACAAGGATTATGTTCAAAAGAAAATTGACGAACCTCAACTTCACAAACATCTAAAAAAACAAATATATCTGCGCCCCAAAATATATTTATACCAAGCTCTCTTTGAATTGAGTAATGGAAAAAAAGAAAAAGCCAAGAGGCTTCTAGCTGAAAGTTTACATCCGTACACTATTGATTTTGTAGAATATCAATTAGCTAAAGCTATTTTAAGGAATATCAAAGAATAGTTCACTTTCTATCAAGTGCTTGATCTGTAAATTAATTACTCTACTACATCCGGAGCGGCAACAGATACTTTGACTGTTCTGTTTCCTGCAGTTCCTACCGCACCTTCAGATACAAATGCTTCATCTGTAACAGCAGCAAAAGGGTCTTCCGCAGGATCTGAAAATGGATCATCAATAGAACTTGTGATTTTTTGAATTATTGCAATCTTCTCATCTTCTGTAAAATCATTTCTTGAAACTAGGAACTCTTTTCCCTTATCAAGACCTACATATTCCAAAAAATAACTATATACCTTAATCGCAGCATTTTTTCGTAAATCCCTATCACTTATATCATTGATAACTGGCACCAATTCCTGAGGGTTATAAGAGCTATTATGGATATAATTTATAAAACCATGATCCCTATCTAATTCATTTTCAATAGGAAGGCTTTTTAACCAATCAACCGCTTCTAAAGAGTTCCAATGAGTTATCACCATAGCAATATCTTCCTTTAAATCTACGGAATTATGAGTAATCCATTCAGCTGCACTATGAGGGTCATTATTCAGCCATCGGTACTTAACAGTATAAAGAGCGTCTTTACGATTTTCTGGATCTAAGTTTTGCCCCCATGCTATGGCCGCTTGAGGATCTATCAATGACCAAGAGTCAGCCAAAACTTCAACTAACTGTGAGTTTGTATGTATAGAAAAATTCTCCAGCAATAAATGGAAATCCTCAGAACTTTTAAATTGTCCACAAATCCCTTTAAAGGCATCAACTTTGCAGTTAACATCTATGGATTCAAAAGATTTTAAGGCAAGGTCTAAGGCTTTCCTCGCAAGCTTCATGAATACAGTGGTGTAATGCTCTGCTGACATTTCTAAAGGATCTGAACTTTCAAGCCACTCCAAGGTATTCTCTGGGTCGACCTCACTCCAGCCTTCAATCAAATTCATGAAAGACATTTCTTTCGCATCGTGACTTAAACCTTCAAGAAGCGGAAAAGCTGCTTTTGGATTGTTTTCACCTATAATAGATAAAGCCATTCTATTAACGACTCGTGATAAATCAGAATATTCTTTTGTATGTGAAGTTTTAATTATAGCCAACAATTCTAAATCATTTAGATTATTTAAATGATTCCACAATTCAAAAAACTCTCGATACGAAACTCTAGAACCAGCCGGAATTACTTCAATACGCAGTTGTCTCCACAATGCTTCTGCATCAGGACTTTTTTCAGTTTTATTCTGTACTAAAATTCTTCGTGAACCAGGAGAGCCTGAAGGAATTTCTGCCTCTCCAACCGTTTCTTTTTCTAGCCTACTTTCTGAATAATTATTCAGACTTGAAGGTCCTGCCTTAACATCAACAGTTTGTTTCTTTGCTAAATTCCACGTAATTAAAAGTGAAGCAAACCATAGGAAAGCTACTGTTCCATTTTTCATATAAGCCCTTTTTACTTTAAAAGCATATACGAAGAAATAACAAATATCTACATCTAGTTATTAAAGGAGATAAATCGGTAATATTTTAAAGCCTGCCTGCTTCCAGCTCGTCAATCAATTGATTGCAAGATCTTACTGCCATCTGGTAAACTTCTTCGAAAGCTTCCATCCCACCTTTGTAGTATGGGTCAGGAACTTCAGCTTGTGGAGAATCGGCTTCCGGATCAAACTCGCGCAGCATGTGAACTTTATCGCGAAGTTTATGATTTTGAGATGTGGAAATGATGCCCTGATAATTTGAGCGATCCATAGCAATGATCACGTCAAAAATCTCATAGTGAGATTTCGTGAATTGTTGCGCCTTATGGTCCATCGGCACGCCATGCTTTTCAGCGGTAATTCCCATGCGTGGGTCAGGGTCTGCACCTTCGTGAAAGGCGCTGGTTCCAGATGAGTCACAAGTGTACTTAGCACCTAAACCGCGCTCTTCTACCAAATGACGAAAGACTGCCTCACCGACTGGCGAGCGACAAATATTCCCAAGACAAACAAACATGACTTTCTTCATGACTACCTCAATATTCCCGATTACCTAACAACAAAGATCCCACCCTAATATAGGTGGCCCCTTCAGGAATCGCCAACTGATAATCACCCGACATTCCCATAGAAAGTTGCTTTAATTCAGGATACTCAATCTGCCACTTGTCACGCAACTCCCGCAACTTGGAAAATACCTCTTTGGTTTCTTCTTCTGAGTCGCTAACTGCCCCCATAGTCATGAGCCCAACAACAGTCGTTTTTAGAAAGCTTTCTGCAACTTTTAGAGCGGCATCTAAATCTGCCTCCGCAAAACCACTCTTCTGTTCCTCTCCAGTTATATTTATCTGTAAGAAAACTTTTACTTCCTTACCATCTTCCTGAGCAATTCGTTCAATGCGGTTCAACAGCTTTATAGAATCTACAGAGTGAATATAAGAGGCATAACTCAAAGCATGGCGAACCTTGTTACTCTGCAATGGCCCGATCAGATGCCAGACCAAATCCTTCGGTAACACCTCTGCTTTTTCGAGCATTTCCTGAACCCGGTTTTCAGCAAAGTGGCGTTCTCCAAGATCATAAAGTGCCTGTAATTTTTCCAAAGGTTGTCTTTTAGTGACTGGTAAAAGAGTCACTTCACTTACTTCACGCTGACATTTCCTACAGATTTCTGCGATTGATGTCTGAAGGTTTTTTAAGTTTTCTGAGAGAAATTCAAAAGCCATGTTGTCTACACAATAAAAAATAAGTTTACCGTGTATATTTATCATTATTCACCTAAAGTCAATAATCTTAGTAGAGATTCACAAGGTTTATCATGGCAGACAATTTCTGGGGTGGTCAAGAAGATCACCGAAACAAAGCAAAATACCGCGGTAACAGCCGTAAGGAAAATCAGCGCAAGCGCCTAATGGAAGATCTCTACGGCAAAGACCGGGCTCGACTGGAAATGGAAGCCCATCAACGCCCCGACTGCCATATCTCCGGTATCCTCGAAGGCATCATGAAAGATGTAAATGTCGATGACCGTGCCCAGTTCTCTGACCTGCTTGCCCGTTGGCAAGAACTTGTCGGCCAGGCCGTAAGTACTCTGTGTCGGCCAACTGCCATAAATGGCTCCACTCTTATGATTGAAGTTGACCATGCCTCTGCCATGCACGTTCTTGAAACCTACAATAAAAAAGATATTCTGGCTCGTGTAAAGTCAGTCTGTGCTGACATAAGGTATATCAAGTTTGTACCGTCAGGCAGTAAAATTTAAAGGAATCTATATATGTCTCGTAAACGTCCGGATTGGGATGAATACTTCATGAATATCGCCCATGTTGCGGCAGAGCGCAGTAACTGTTGCAGACGTCAGGTAGCTGCTGTTATTGTTAAGGACAAGCGAGTCATTTCAACTGGCTACAATGGCACTCCACGTGGAGTTAAAAATTGCGATGAAGGTGGCTGTCCACGTTGTAACTCAGATGTAAAATCTGGACACGGACTGACTGACTGCCTGTGCTGCCACGCAGAAGAGAATTCAATTGTCCAGGCTGCAAGCCACGGCATAAGCGTCGAAGGCTCGATGCTTTACACTACTTTTTCTCCCTGCCTTCTCTGTGCCAAGATGATTATTAACGCTGGCATAAAAGAAGTAGTTTTTCACGCTCGCTACAGCATTGATGATGTATCGAGCCAACTCCTTGCTGAAGCCGGAGTTCAACTTAGACCAGTTAAAAAAGATACGGATTAACCACTATGATTGATTTTAATTTACCCATTCGCCCACGACGCAACCGTCGCTCCGCTGCCGTGCGTGCTCTTGTTTCTGAAAATGAAGTGACCGTTAATGATCTAGTCATGCCGCTTTTCGTCATCGATGGCGAAAACCAGAAAATCGAAGTAAAATCCATGCCGAACATCTATCGTTTCAGCATCGATTTACTTGTTGAAGAGTGTAAAGAACTTTGGGATCTTGGCATCAAAGGAATCGATCTTTTTCCGGCCTTGGATGACTCGATTAAAGATAAAGTTGCTTCTGAATCAATAAACCCGGAAGGACTTTACCAAAGAGCCATCAAGGCTGTTAAAGCTGCTGTTCCTGAAATGCTGGTTATCACAGATGTTGCGATGGACCCTTACTCCTCCGATGGTCATGATGGATACGTGGAAGATGGCGAAATCATCAATGATAAGACTTTACCTATTCTGGCTGAAATGGCCGTAGCCCAAGCTAAAGCCGGAGCAGATATTATTGCACCGTCAGATATGATGGATGGTAGAGTAGAAGTTCTTCGTGAAGCTTTGGACGATGCCGGTTTTACAGATGTTGGTATCCTGTCTTACTCGGCCAAATATGCCTCGGCATTTTATGGTCCATTCCGCGACGCTCTAGACAGTGCGCCAAAGTCAGGTGACAAAAAGACTTACCAAATGGATCCGGCCAATGTTCGTGAAGCCATAAGAGAGGTTGAACTGGTCTTCTCTGAAGGTGCCGACATGGTCATGGTTAAACCGGGAATGCCTTACCTGGATGTCGTTCGCGCAGTAGCTGAAATGTCAGAACTTCCCGTTGCCGTATACAACGTTTCAGGTGAATACTCCATGCTTAATGCTGCGGCCCAAAATGGCTGGTTGGATTATGAAAGAGTCGTGAAAGAGACGCTTCTCTCGTTCAAAAGAGCCGGAGCGGACATCATCCTGACCTATCACGCTAAAGAATTCGCCAAATGGACTCAAGATAAGTAAAAATTGGTGCATTTAACTAACTGCTGACTGCACTTCAAAGTGCTCAGTAGTTAGTGGCTTTGCACAAGTAATCCAGAAATAACTGCTAACTGCCAACCTTCCCTTCATAAACCCACTGGTATAAGCCATCTTCTGTCAGATAAACACTCTCTGTAAACCAGGTCCCGTAAGCTGTTCGTAATATTCCCTTCATCGGCATTTTTCGAAACTTGTTATCTTTCAATTTATGAAGATCAATTATATCGATTTGATCTTTCTTTCCATGTTCACTATAGCCGCGAACTCCAGCACAGAAGTAATCAGTAAAGTCTTGATCGGTATCAAACAAAGCAAACTCTTTTTCATCTTCACCTTTCACCAAATGACATTCTAAATCACCAGCTTTAGTCACTAACTCAAGGCGTTCATCCTCTTCAACAACTATCAAGCCAGTGTTAACTGCCGGGAATCCTAAAAATTCCAAAACCGGGGCTAAAAAACTATCCGTATGCCGAGGGTCTACCCAAACCGCTTGAGTTCCATCCCGCTTATCAATACAAGCCACTCTTAGTGCACAATTATGACTACCTGGCCCCAAATGAATAGGCATCCATACCGGAGCTGTATGTCGCATGAATATGCAACATAAACTCAAAACAGCTTTTCCCTTAACTAATACCGGCTCAAGAAAATCACACTTTAAGATTTTACTCATAATCTCTTTAGGCACTATGCAATTCATGATCCATCTCGCATAGACATCTGCATTCACATTTTTAATTTTATTTTCTTTGTTTACCCTCCAAACTTTCCCTGTTTTGGGATCTTCAACACAGATCAAAGCATCCATCCCACACCTCTCGGTTATTTTATTTTCAGTATTTACTGAAAATAAAATAAACACAAGTTTTAACTTTTAAAAGTCGACTTTTGAAAACTTTTAGCTCATAAAATAAGATTAAGCCGCAGTCAGCTATAATAAATAAAATTTAAAATAGGTATGTGTATGTTTCGCCTGACTCTTTTTCTTTGTCTTGTCAGCTTTGTCTCAGCAAATTCTGAGCTCAAACCTCTGATGAACCTTCCGGAAAAAATCATTTACAGCAATGACTTTTCCAAAGATTTCAAAATTAAGGGGTCCGACTGGCGACCAAATCAAGCAACACAGTGGAAGGTGAATGATGGAGTCCTGCAAGGAAAAGAATCGACCAAAGAAAATCAGGCCAAAAAAGATCACCATAAAGGTCTTGAGCCACGAATTACCTTCCCTGCTCTTCCTGAGAAATGCATCATCAAACTTTCTTTGAAATTAGATAAAGGCAGCGAAACTGCAAAAGTTCCATTCATCGAGTTAAACCATCATGTCGTTCGCATGAGAATCCGCACTGGCTTTATTGATCTGGTTACAGACTCTGAAACTCTTCAGGTCGCCAAAGCTGACTTTTCATGGCAAGATGGCAAATGGTATGAATTACTAGCCGAAAGAAATGGCGAAGAGTTTATTATTCAAATCAAAAATGGTCCTACTCTTTATGCCCAACATCCAGAATTTAAAAATGACGCCCCAAGTGGAAGTAATGGTCTTGGAATAGCCGGTAAAAAAAGTGGCTTTGTAGAAATCGATAAGGTCACAATCTGGGAAGTTAAAAGCAAACAACAGAACTGGCTTAAAAGTAAAGAAAGTTTTGCTGAATACACGCCGGTAAAAATTGCTGAAAAGAAAGTGAAAAAGAAAAAGTAGTTTTTTGGATTAGATCAAAATCAAGAAAGTTTCTGTACAAGTAAATCAAACAGCTCTTTTAAGTTTAGTGGTTTAGCTATATAAGGTATCCCCATGACTTCACAAAACTGTTTAGTCTCATTATCTGAAGCGATATCTCCAAACATGGCGATAACAAACAAGCCCGGGCCATCATGACTATTCCACTGCATAAGGTCTATACCACTTCCATATGGCATTCTTAAATCCGTTATAAGAACTTCAGAAGTGTGTGATTTTAGCCATTAAATGGCATCATTTCCAGAGTGAACAATCTTTGAAGTTAACCCCCTTAGTACAAGGTATTATGCGATGACATCTGTATGTACGATATCATCTACTGCGATTATTCCTTAGCCTCCTTACTTATATAAAATGTACGACTCTGCCTATAAGCTTTTATACGCTTATTGGCCAAACATTTAACAAGCTTAGGAGAATAAAACAAACTTAGCACCTAACTTCAAAGTAAGTTCAGTGCAGTTTACTCATAAGGTCCGGCAGGGAATTAATATGAGTTATAGTAAGATTTAGGTCAAATGTATCGAAAACTCTCTCGTATTCGGTAACCCATTCAACAAACATGGAGCCAGGGTATGAACCTTTTAATTTTAGTAACTCATTTCTGTATTCCATGAGTTCATTTATGCATGGGATATCTTCTGAGCCGATACTTTTAAAAAGTTTGGTTTCCTTTAAAAACTCTATTAGTTCTAAGGCCTGAGTATCGTCTAAAATAATTTCTTCTCTAACCTCATTTTCAACATCCTGTATTTCATGCTCTATGTAGTTTGCAATCGCACTTAATAAATGCTCAAGACTAAATGGTTTTAGAAGATAACTGCTACAGACCTCGAGCATTCCATCAATCTGGCTCTTCACAACTGAAGAAGATATGGCAATCTTAGGTATTAAACTAAAATCATTACTACGCAGTTGCTCATTCAATTGCAATTCCTCTCCTGAGCCATAATCCACAAGAACTAACTCTGGTTTAACTGAAGCTATTTTTTCTTTAGCTCTGCATTTGTCTGAAAAGAAAACTTCAAAGTCATAGAGACTAAGGAAATTTGCGAGTAAATCACGGGTAAGTTGACTCTCACCAACAATCAATAACCGGGTTTTAGGAAAAACATAAGAAGATGCCTCTCTCAAGTCACCTTCATCATGCAATGACTCAGCTATTTCCACAGAACTTAAAGTCAAAGTAAACGTAGAACCTTCATCTACTGCACTTTCAACCTTAAGCTCGCCATCCATTATCTGAGCTAGACTTCGGCTTATAGCCAAGCCAAGACCCGTTCCACCATAAACATTATGATCTTGATCTGGCTGCTGTTCGAAAGCATCAAAAACAGACTCAATATTTTCTTGAGGAATGCCCTTTCCTGTATCGATGACTTTAAAGGTTAATCCTGTCGTCGAAGCATTTTTAGGGCTTCCTTGGCAAAGCAAGGATATGCTCCCAGATTCAGTAAACTTCGTCGCATTACTTATAAGATTTACTAAGATCTGCCGTAGTCTGGTTGGGTCAACTACTGTGTATTCTGGAATATTTTCTGTTTCAACAGAAAAATTAACATCTTTGGCTTCAATCATATGACGAAAAAGGTTATCAAGTTCTGTAACAAAATCACTCAACCGAACAGGCCTTGGCACAAAAGTTAATTTGCCTGACTCAATTTTAGATAAATCGAGAATATCATTGATTAAATCGAGCAGGTTTTGACCACATTTTAAAATTTTCTTTAATTGTTTGCCATCTTCAGTGCCCCGATGCTTAACGGAAAGAATTTCGCTAAAGCCCAGTATCGCAGTCATTGGTGTGCGAATTTCGTGGGACATATTTGCCAAAAACAGGCTTTTCGCGCGGTTGGCAACTTCGGCCTCTTTTAAAGCTTTTTGTAAATTCAGGTGGGTACTCACTCGCATTAGAAGTTCTTTCGAGCGAAATGGCTTAGTCACATAATCAACCGCGCCAACTTCAAAGCCTTGAGCAATGTTCTCTTCTTCATTATTCGCAGTCAGAAAGATGACCGGTATATCTGCTGTATCCGGGTTAGCTTTCAGTCTCCGACAGGTTTCATAACCATCTATTAGCGGCATATTTATGTCCAGCAAAATCAAAGAAGGCTTTTCCTTAGCAACAGCCTGCAAAGCTTGAATTCCGCTTGAAGCAAAACGCACTGCATAACCTTCGCCAGCTAACAAACCTCCGAGGACTTGGATATTTCTACTAACATCATCTACTATAAGGATTTGAAATTGCTCGTTCATTTTTAGTATACTAAAAAGCTATCCATGGTGATCATTCTATAATGTCTTATTATATTATTTCTGTTGCTATAAAATAAGGGGGCAACTTGAAACTTTCTCTTTTAGTATTCGTGCTGCTCGGAACATTTAATCTGCAAGCTCAATCTTCTCCTGAACAGCTTAAGGTGACTTACACCTACAACTTCGCGAAAAATATCACCTGGCCAAATGAAAAAAACTTTCGTTCCTTTGAAATTACTTTACTGGGAAACGATAACAAGCTTAAACAAAGTTTTATTGAACTGACCAAAACAAACACCCTCAAAAATGTGAAAATTAACTTCACAAATGTCCAGAATTTAAATGAAATTCGCTTTCCACAACTCATCTTTATCGCTAAAGATCAACACAAGAAATTTCCTGAGGTATTCGAAAAATTTGAAGGCCGAACCACTTTAGTCGTTACCTACAATTATGATAATCAACGACTCGTCATGATTAATCTGATCAAAAAGACTGACAACATAGTGTTTGAAATAAACAAAGCTAATATCCTGAATAATAATTTGCAGGTGAACCCTAATCTTATCCTCTTTGGCGGCACTGAAATTGATGTTGCAAAACTGTACCGCACAGGCCAAAAATCTTTAGCCGAACTGGAAAATAAAGTTCGTAATCAGGAGCTCCAATTAGAGAAACTTAAAGGCAGTATCAGTCAAAAGCAAGAGCTTATTAAGCTCCATGAAGCCGAGCTTAAAACCCAGGAAAATAAGCTTATACTTCAAGTCGATGAAATTGCTAAGCAAGCTGTCAAGATTGGCTCACAACAAAAAGATCTTTCTTCAACTCAAAAAAACCTGGATGCGCTTATTAAAGAGATCGAAGTATCAAACAAAGAATTGAAAGCCACTTCAGAAAAAAACACTAATCTAAACGCCAAATTAGGTAAGCTTGAAAGTAAAGTAAGTGAGCAGCTTACGAAACTTGAGAAACAGGACAAAGAACTGGCAGAAAAAAAACAAGAAGAACAAAAGCTCATTAACCAAATAGGTGAAAAAACCTCCAGTCTTTCCATTCTTCAGGGAAAATACGATGAAGCTCAAGGCGAAGTAGAACAGAAACAACTTGAAATCCAGGATATCTTCAAAGACATCGTTAACGGCAAAGAAAAAATCAAAGAACAAATTAACCAAATTGAAGAACAGAAGAAAATCCTGGAAACCAGCCGGCAAACTATCGCAACGCAGAAAAATGTTCTACAACTTCTATGGTTTGTTGTGATCCTCATAACCCTTCTTATTATCACCATGGTTAAAGCCTATCTGAACAAGCAAAAAGCAAATAATGAACTTCGCGAACGCGAGACTGCCCTGAGTTCAGCGATGAAAGAACTGGAAGTCGCTCAAGTTCAGCTAATCGATGCTAAAAATGCCGCCTTAACTGCCAGTAAAACAAAAAGTGAGTTTCTGGCAAATATGTCCCACGAAATTCGCACACCTATGAACGCCATACTCGGCTTCTCTGACCTTCTCAAGAAAAGAGTGACTGACTCTAAAGAAAAGAAATTTATCAATTCCATAGAGGCTTCCGGGCGCTCTCTCTTGAGATTAATAAACGACATTCTCGACCTCTCTAAAGTTGAAGCAGGGAAAATCGATGTCGAATACTCAAATGTCAACGCCCTTACACTCTTTAAAGAACTTAAGACTGTTTTCTCTACTAAGATTTCTCGTAAAGGCCTCGATTTTATCATAGATATCGCCTCGAACCTACCAACTGGACTTGTGCTGGATGAAACCCGTATACGTCAAATTCTCTTTAACCTCATTGGCAATGCCATAAAATTCACCAGTGAAGGGCATATTCAAGTCTCTGTTAAAGCCCATACCAAAAATGGCGATTCAGCACTTGTTGACTTGATTATCGAGGTTGAAGATAGCGGTATCGGTATACCAGATAATCAAAAAGAGAAAATCTTTGGTGCTTTCGAACAACAAAGTGGTCAGAGTAACACAAAATATGGCGGCACTGGATTGGGGCTGGCTATCAGCCGTAAATTGATCGAACTCATGAAAGGCACACTTTCCATAACCGATAATAAGTATGGAGGCGCCACTTTTATTATAAATCTTCCTGAAGTTGAAGTGACCAGCTTAAGCGAAACAGCTGAAATTGGCATGGCAAACAACTTTAAAGCAGATTTTGCTGCAGCGACGGTTCTCATTGTAGATGACATATCGTTAAACAGAGATTTGATCATCAATTACTTTTCTCCATACCCTTTCAATATTCTGGAAGCTCAAAATGGGCAGGAGGCTATAGACATGGCAGCGCAACATAATCCTGACATCATCTTAATGGATATGAAAATGCCTGTGATGAATGGTTATGAAGCCGCTAAAAGCCTCAAATCTAACCCCAAGCTCAAAAGTATCCCTCTCATTGCCATTACTGCTTCTGCCATGAAGCAATCCGAAGAAGAGATACTTCACCACTGCGACGCTTACATTAGAAAACCTGTTGAAGAAACAGTTCTCTTGCGAAAAATGAGTCAATTTTTACAACATACAGTCTTAGATGAAGACGAAGTGGAAGCCACTCCAAAGGCTGACGACTCCATTCATTTATCTGAAGAAATTATTGTCCGGCTACAACCGCATATTGATGTTCTTAAAGATGGTTTAAATACAGATTCAGTTTCTGAAATCATCAAAATCCTGGATGAGTACACCCACATGCCAAAACTCAAAGAAATTGCTTCACAATTACAAGATTATCTGAACCATTTTGATTTGGATGAAATCAATAAACTATTAAGGAAAGTATCTTACTGATCACTCTGGGGGCAATGGTTTATTTGTGCTGGAAGAAGGCAATTCCATAATGCGAATATTTCTAAAGTGTATCTCTGAGCCTTCTGCCTCTAAACACAGGTAGCCTTTACGTTGACTAACGTTGCTCACTGAGTTAACAAATTTCCCATTTATAGAAAGCTTGACGACTCCATCTACAGCAACAATCACATACTTGTTCCACTCACCGACTCCTTTACAACGGCGCTCTCTGGCCTGACTACGTATACCGCGTTTATTCTCAGGAATAATTTTTACTCCATCAACTCCAAATAATTCTCCAGACGTGTAACCTTCATGAGCTTTTTTACCATTTGGGCGATTGACCCAGTCAAGCTCTAACATTTGTACCTCCAGTCCATCAGGTAAACGATTGCCATCGACCACCGCTTTAGACCATATAAAAACACCTGAATTTCCCTTCTTTTTCATGTGTTTCCACTCAATTTCCATAATGAAATTTTCATACTTCTTTTCAGAACGCATTACACCAATTGGTTTACCGCTACAGTGCAGTTCACCATTGACAGCTTTCCATGTTGTCTCACTGGTATTTACATCCACCCAGCCACTGAGATCTTTTCCATTAAACAAATCAACAAATTTCATCTCAGCCTGGAGAGAAAAAACTACGAGGAAGAAAGGAATTAAGAATTTCATAAAGTCTCACATTTCATTGCTGTTTACAGACTTAACGCAGAGCAAAGTCCAAAGTGACTATGCTTAGTTATTTCTCTTACTTATATTCATCGCCTTTATTCTGGAAGCCAGAGTAGTGGGTTTCATCTGTAACAAATGCGCAGCGCTATTGGCGCCGCCGACTTTCCAGTTGCACTCTTCCAGAGCCCGCAGAATATTGCTCCTTTCAAAAGCGCGAACTTCTGCATCTGTCAGTATGTCAGCTTCTAAATCCGAGGGATTTACCATAGCTGTTTTTCCGGAGGTCTGAATCTCAAAATTCAGCCCTTCACCCTGAGAAATAATTAAGGCCCGTTCTATAAAATTTTGTAACTCGCGAATGTTACCCGGCCAGTCATATGATTGAAGTTGAGTTATGTGCTTTTTCTTGATCTTTGGCTTTGGAATTCCATAACGTTGAGAAAATTGGCTCAAAAAGAAATCTGCTAATAAAGCAATATCACTCGAACGCTCTTTTAAAGTCGGCATATCAATAGGAAACACACTTAAGCGGTAGTATAGATCCTGGCGAAAACCTTCAGGAATAATGTTCTTTAAGTCGCGGTTTGTTGCGGCAATAATCCTTACAGCACTGCGAATCGTTTTCTCATCGCCAATTCGCTCAAATTGACCTTCCTGTAAGACCCGCAGAAGTTTGCTTTGTAAATCGAGGGGAATCTCTCCTACTTCATCTAAAAATAAAGTTCCGCCTTCAGCCAACTGAAAACGACCGATGCGATCACGCACTGCTCCAGTAAAAGCCCCTTTAACATGACCAAAAAACTCACTTTCAAACAGTTCTCTTGGAATCGATGCACAATTGACTTTAATCATCGGCTTATCTGAGCGCTTACTTTTCTCGTGAATTGCCCGGGCAATTAATTCTTTACCAGTTCCCGAATCTCCATTGATAAGCACTGTTGAATCTGTCGGAGCAACCAGCTCAATTTGCTCTAAAACTTTGTGAAGTGCCGGGCTGTCACCGATAATCTCTTTGAACTTATGAGCCTGAACAACTTCCTGCCTTAAGTGTTCATTTTCCTGTTCAAGCTTTTCTTTCAATTGCTCTATCTCTTCAAATGCCTGAGCATTGGCTATGGCACATCCGGCAAGTACCGCAAATGCTTTGAGAAAATTCATGTCTTTTGAGATCATAGATTGACGACTAAAAACCGCCAGCACTCCGATAATTTCTCCCTTAAAATATAAAGGCTGCCCAGCAAAGCTTTTTATCTTCTCTTGTCGTGCCCATTCAGGATTTTTTATCCATGTGGCATCTTGTGAAATATCAGAGATTAAAACTTCATTTCCTTCTCCTACATAGCCAATTTTTCTTTCACCTAGTGCAACACGCGAAAATTGTCCATTTGTGTTTGTCCAGACTTTCCCTGTAAGAGACTGACCATGACTCGATACTAAATCCAGGTACTCTTCAGTTTCCTTCCCCGAATTGAGCAACCATATGCGCACAAGTGCATGACCACTCTCCATTGAAAGGCCTTTAGTAATTTTCTCCAAAACATCATCTACTGATTGAGTCTGTTCAATGGATTTAAATATTTGTGCTGTTGAAAAGATGTCCATAAACTTAAAATATATACGATATTTCGTAAATCAATGACGAGATATCATTATAAACGAAATCTCGTTACTAGGACAAAACTAGTACCAAATCCATTTTCCTTTATGAATGAAACACTTACATCCTGGTATTCGAATTCCGCCATAAAAAATGCATAGACTCCCATAAAACTAATAGGACAAATAAATGACTGAATACGAATGGCTAAAGACCAAGATTACCGTGGCTTTATTAATAATGATTTTCATAGGTACTTTCGTAGTTCTAAAGCTTAATTAAATGACTAAGGCTGAAGGTGTAGATCGCCCCAGCCGCTTTCATCTTTCCAACAAGAAGGAGACTTACCACTCCAGTAAAGAGCGTGATCGCGCTGGCCGCCATTGTCATCATCCTGCACACCAATTGTAAAACCAAGAGAACCTTTCTTAAGTGGCTTATTCCCCATAACAGACCAGCTTAAGCAGTACTCATAACAAACAATCCAAGAACCATCTTTGAGTTGTTTTCTGGTCACAGCCCCTGACCAATATTTAGCATCGCCAAATGACTTGGGCCAGCCAGTACAGTTACTGGTAGCGGCACCATTGGCAGTCAGCGAAAACTCTCCCCCAAACTGATATTCTTTTTTAGCTTTGTCACGAGCATTTGAGGCGCGATTATGATTACCATCGAGAAAGACTTCGACGGCATCGTCCATCCAGCACTTGCCCGCTTTTTCTCCTGCTTTTGTGTCATCCGTCACTAACTTATCGTCTTTTACTTCTACAGCGACATATAGTGCCTTTTGATCATAACAAACGGCAAATTTATAACTTAAATCTTTGTCATTTTCAGCTTTTGATGACTCTCCGTCAAAGACACCATTTCCTCCATTGACCTCAACAAAGTTTACATCTTGCCAATCATCTAATGAACCATCCAATATGATGGGGCCTTTCAATTTAAGCACAGTCAGTGCAGGCCTTTTTTTCTCAGCATTTGCCGAAAGAAAAAAGATGAAAAATAGAGTCAATGTGAGTCGGTACATAAAAGTTCCTGAATTACTTTTCAATAGAATAACAATCCGCAGCCTCTTTCTTATCCTAAAACAGTTTTTCCTCTAAAAAATTATTCTCTGTGGTCTTTGTGCACTTCGTGGTTGATTCTATTCTGCTCACCACTGAGTTCACCGAGAACACTGAGGGGTTTGTTTCAAATAGGCCCCAATAAGCATTCATGAAGCCAAAGGTCATAACTACTGAATTAAAAAATTATCGCAATATTTTAGATATCTCTCCAGCCACTTTTTCAGCCAGGTATTTGTAGCCATCTTTGGTGAAGTGGACATCGCCTTTCTTAAGTTGAATTTCTGCCTGCTTCTTTAAGGCATGACCGTGCAGGTCATTTATTCTTATGCTGTTGTTTTTCATGACTTCGGCAGCGACAGCATTGTACTTTAAATCATCGCCTTTTTTGCGGCCCAGTTCGTGATCGGGAACTGGAGTGATATTACACCAGATCAATTCCGAACCGGTCTTTTGCAGCTTGCTGACTATGGCTGTAAGATTCTTTTTGTACTCATCTGGAGTCGCCGTTAACTTACCATTAATCTTGTCCCGATGTCCCTGAGTTTTTGATTTCGGGTCCCGATAACAAAGGTCCCATAATCCCCAGTTAAAATGAATGATGTCATACTTTCTGGCGGATGTCCATTTATCGATATTCTTTAAACCAAAGCCCGAAAACTTACCATTGCCTTTTATACGAAAAACATCTGCTTTACCTTTAAGAATTTTGCGAACGTGAACCGTGTAGCCAATCGAAATAGAGTCGCCAATGAGTAAGACATTTGGAAGCTCACTATCTACCGGATCAGCAAAAGCATTTTTATACTCTTTCCCTTCATAAAGTTCTGTATTGTCAGCCAGCTCACTGGCATTAGAAAAAGATACCAAAAGCACGGTAAAGAAAAGGAAAAATATACGCACTGCAAGACCTACAAAAATTTATTATTTCTCACACTAAACAAATAACTCTTTAATTATTCCAGTAGAATCAACAAACTTATCCTGACTCAGGCCGCTTTTCTGCATGAGTGTTAACCATAAATTGGCCAGTGGAGTGTCCTGTTTCGGAAGTTCCAGGTGACGCCCTTGCTTAATATTTTCCATGCCATTTCCAGCGATAATCATCGGTAGATTCTTCAGCATATGAGCGGTGCGAATATTACTTCCCCAAGCGACTGTGGTTTGCTCAAAAAGAGAACGGCCAAAAGCATCTTTTGTTAACTTTAATTTATCCAGAAGCAGAGACAGAAGTTTAGTATTCGTCTCATCCCTTAACTCACTGGCGGCTATGCGTTCCTTTGAAACTGAGTAATGACTGATTGAGTGCGGGTCAAAATTTATACTTAGTCCTTTGAGTAAAGATTTTGTCGGCTGTCTATAGGAAATAACCGGCGTCTGATTTGTCTGCAGAGCTAAGACCATCAACTCATAAGTCAGTTTAATTTCACTAAAACCATCTTTAATTTGTGGCATCTTAAAATTCACTTTCGGCTTGGGTTGATCAGCCCAGTCTGCCTCCCGGCTAAGGCCATTTTCGATGTCTCGAATGGATTGAAAATACTCTTCCAACTTGTCCCGGTCATTTTTAGCTAAGCCGGGTCGCATGCCTTTGACATCGAGATAAATGCCATCCAGTAAACTCTGCTTATCCTGCAATCTTTTAAAGCGCTGTTCCGGCGTTTCTTTACTCTGCCCGAAAAGGAGATTGTACAGTTCAACTGGACCTTTAATACCAGATACCGGCTTACCACTTTTTGACCAGGACAAAGACCTACAGGGGCCATGACCATCGGCATCTGCTCCGGATAGCGCCAGAGAATTATAGCGCATTTGACGCCCCAGGTGCTCTCCAAGTAAAACATCACAAGAGACAGAATTATGAAAAGACTTACCAGCCGTTTGATAAACGTTGGCACAGGTCAACAAATTAACACTTCCCTGATGTGGATGAGTTAAACCGGCATTGGTCAGATTTGAAATATAAGTAAAATCTTTTTTATGCCTCTCCAAAGGCCGCATGCCTTGAGGTAACTTCTTCCAAGCCCCTGCAGTTTCTGGGAAAAAGCTCTCCTTTGTAAAACCATATCCGGTGCTGCAAAAGAGAAACTTTGGGGCTGGAGCCTGTATGTGTTTTGGCTTAGAAAATGTTTCCAACAAAGGTAGGGCGAGACAAAAACCCGCCGACTTCAAAAAGGACCTTCTCGATGTCTGAATAATACTCATATACTTACCTACTTGTGCTGAAATGCTTTACTTTGAACAAAGATGTGAAGCAGAGACCGGGTTCTGTAATCTTTGGATCGCCACTGCGTCAACATATTTTCGATATCTGTCTGATCTGAAAAACTCAGATTGCGCCCCAGTCCATAACTGTAGAGACCTTCTAAAATGGAACGAGCCAGTTTATCTTTATTCGCCAAGAGACTCTCTTTGAATGATTTTAGATCGTCAAAATTCTCTCCTGTCGGCAAACGCCCTGCACTCTTCACAGGAACTGATTTTTTCTTAGTGATCACTTCTTCGTTGCGCCAACGGCCTATGGCATCGAAATTCTCCAAGCCAAAACCAATCGGGTCAATCTTCTCATGACAAGAAGCACACTGAGCTTTCTCTTGATGCATCTCAATCATTTTTCTGATCGCTAAAGGCTTCACTGAGGCTTCCGTTAATTCGGGTACATTAGGCGGCGGTGGCGCTGGTGGATCATTGAGAAACTTTTCCATTATCATAGCTCCACGAAGAATGGGGGAGGTACGATCTCCAGTCGAGGTCATCGTCAAAAATGCTGCCGTTGTCAACAAGCCACCACGACTGGAAGTTTTTGGTAAATTTACTTTTTGAAAACCATTCCCTTTCCTCAAAGGCAAATCATAATGTCGGGCCAAAACCTGATCGATAATCACAAAGTCGGAATCGATTAAGTGATTAATTGAAAGATCATTCTTAAGTAGGTAATAAAATAGCTCTAAAGGCTCCCTTCTAATTGATTGGTAAAGCCCCTCATCATAGTCCATAAATTTCTTTAGATCAATACTCAAGTCGGCTAACTTTTCCAGATGCAGCCACTGGCTGAAAAAGCCATCGCTAAAAGCTTTTGAACGCCTGTCTGTCAAGAGGCGCTCCACCTGGCTTTGTAATACTGTAGAATTAAAGATTCTACCACTATCTCCCAACTCATAGAGTCGAGGATCGGGTAAGGCTCCTCTCCACAGGAAGTTAGCCAGGCGCACCGCCATTTGACGCCCTGCCAATTTCTGTTTGCCCGGGTACGCCTGGCTGGACTCACTCCAATATAAAAAACTGGGAGATGACAAAATTAAGGCTAAGGGTTCGATCAAAGCTAGATCCCAGCGCTTTAACTCTGCTTTTTTAACCCCGTACAACTTTATCAAATACTCAATAAAAGCGGAATCTGGCTGCTTTTGACGACAAGCCTGATAAGCAAAATCAGTAAAGATCTGTCGCAACTTTTCTGGCGTCAATTCATATCTTTGACGACCTTCTTTAAAAAGAAGTTTTTCGAGAGTGTTAAGTCCTTTAAAATAAGGCCCCTTTATCTCCACTTTATCTACCCAAAGACGAGCAGGGTTTTGAGGATCCCACTTCTTAAGATAACTCGGAACATGAACCTTATAATTGCCTTTTTCATGCAGAAAAATATTGATGTATTTCCCCAGCATCGGCTGATATTTCAGCACATGTCCAGTCGGTTTCTGAAGTGTCCCTTCAACTTTAAATGATGTCAACTTTTCATCGGCAATTTTGAGATCCAGATAACGGCGTCTTTCTGGAGCATCACCATGTAAACCTGCTGTTATAATGATCTCATACTCACCTCTTTTATCCAACCTATGACCAATTCCGACGCGCGCTAAATTCATGAAACTATTACCATCGAGCCTGATGTATTGACGGGACTCTGCTTGTGGAAGATTTAAGTAGGATTCAAACTTTTCTTTCGTTTTAGAGAAGTCATCTTTAAAACGAAGTGCTGTATGTTCGTCAACAAAACCTGCTTGCTGCCAACCTTTAGCCTGCAACTGATTCCATTTTTGCCGGTCTTTCGCTAAAAGCTCCTTTAGCTTATGACGGCTCCATTTTTCTGGCTGGTAGGTTTGAATTCCATACTGGCGGCGAGGCTCTAAAGAAATCTTGATTAATTGCTTGGCTAGATTGAAATAACTTTCAAAGTGTTGCGACGAGAAGAACTGATTCGAACCAATCGTATCGTAAGCTCCATGAGAGTCATCATCCGGTAGGCTATTGAGGTCAACTCGTAGGTGAAGAAGACTTTCTATAGCACTGGCGTATTCATCCTTATTTAAGCGACGCATAGTAATTGCCCGACCTTGGTCTGCTAACTGTATACGAGCCTTTTTAAGGCCTTCGGTTAAGTCGCGCAATACCAGTGAAAGCTCTTTTAAGGCGGGCTGTTTTTTCTTTTTGGGCGGCATCTCACCGGCATTTAAAGTATCCAGTACATCCTGCCAGGCCTGAGCTTGCATATTTGTCTTGATGCTAAAGCTCAAGTCCTCAAAACTGAAGTCACCTTTCTGCTTATCTTGACCATGACAAGAGATACAATGTTTTTCAATAAAGGGTTTCAATTGCGCTTTGGCCAAAGTGACATTTCTTTGCATGTCCCCCCAAGTCGTAAATTGCAATAACATGACAGTAAAAGAGGCAGTCCAGTGAAAAATCGAGGTCATTGACACTCCTAAAATTTTTTATTTTTTAGGTATACAAAACCGCGATAAACTACCTTAACAGAAAAATTTCATTTCTACTGTATTTTTCAGATAAAGCTGGATTTCTTGGTGACTGTTTAGATGCCGTGAATTGCTGAGTTTAGCCGGACTGATTAATTTACTCCGGGAATACTTATAGGGCCACCACTTGACCATTCTCCCAAAGTCGTTTCCTGGTATGTTCGCGTCCACTTATTGTAACGCGAATAACGCGTAAACCAGTCTGGGTTTTCGCCAATAGCACTTGCTGATTTAGACGTCACATGACCGTCTACCCAAAGAATATTGCAGGCTGCCAAGTGACGGGCTTCTAACCTTCTTTGGGCCCAGTAGGGAATCCCCATCCAGCCGGCATCAACTCCTAAAGCAGTCTCAGTCGGATCCTCAATTTCCGGGTAAGTTATATTGGAAAAACCCGGCATAGAATAATCGTGTTGAAAAAGGTCGGCATCGCTTTGGTGATTGCTATTGCGCGTTTTTTCAGGGCAGATATACACCTGTGTCTCCTGGGTATACAGGTCTAAATAAACTTGATACGACAGCCACTGAGTTAAGACATGAGTCCCATTGTTATAATAATCACTTGCAGACCAGCCATTTTGCTCCGGAACAAAGCGTTCATTATTATCACCAAAATAATGCTGCCAGGCAATCCCAACCTGCTTTAGCTGGCTCTTACAAACGGCTTGAATCGATTTTGACCGGGCTTTTAACAAGCTCGGCATTAAGATGCTTGCTAAAATACCAATAATGGCAATGACAACGAGCAACTCAACCAATGTAAAAAATTTATTTCTATGCACAATCAACCTCCCCCGCTAAGATAACACATTTCAAAGTCTCATTTCAAATATTTTAAACTTTTATTGCCCCGGGATCGTCGCCGGCCCTCCTGACATCCAGTCACTTACAGAAGTCTTATCATAAGTTTTAGTCCATTTATTGTAGCGGGCATAACGCGTAAACCAGTCTGGATTTTCGCCAATTGATGTAGCGGATTTACTCGATGCATGACCATCTACCCACAAGACATTTGCCCCCAGCAAATGACGCGCTTCAATTCTTCGTTGAGCCCAGGTAGGCAGTCCCATCCAACCGGCATCAACTGCTAAAGCGGTCACATCAGTCGACTCTACTTCCATAAAGTTCATACCATTAAAACTGGGGAGAGAATAATTATGGATAAATTTATCAACCGGGCTTTTAGTTCCACTGCGAATATCTTCCGGACATTTATAAGTCTCTTTATTATTTGTAAATTCGTCCAGGTAAACCTGGTACGAAGCCCAGTGAACTTTTACATGATCCCCTGACCTATAGTAGTCGAAGCCTCCCCAACCATGCTGAACCGGCGGGAACACTCCATTATTTTCCTGTAGATACCGGTACCAAGCGACACCAACATGCTTCTGATTCGAAAGACAAGCTGTTCTTATGGAAATATCCTTTGCTCTTCTCAAAGAAGGAATAAGTAAACTGACTAATATACCAATGATAGCGACGACAATTATTAGTTCGATTAAAGTGAAGCTTCTCCTACGGATCAGCTTTACCTCACCGACCAAACCGTGCATGAAGTTTTCCCTCACACGGCTTTCCACCTGACATTCTTCCCGCTTCATTCGGCATCTATCTAAGTAAATTAGGAACATAATTTAATCCTTTATTATAAAAGTAATCATTCGGCCATTTTCTGGTTCCTTTGATGTCCTTACACTGCTTTCGTCTTCTCCAGAAGAGTCGCAATTGCTGACATGCAAAGTTAGAAAGTTTTAAGGCTGCATCGTAGCTGTTGCCAACTTTGAAATACTGGGCCCAACCGGAAAGTTTCCGGTTAACGGTTTTGATGACTTCAGTCAGGTGAACACCTAAAGGGAATTCTTTGACTGCCTCTTT
>JAKVBD010000179.1 GCA_022446985.1 Lentisphaerales bacterium | reverse complement strand
CGGACCGCTAAGAATTCCTGCTGTTTGTCTTAGCTCTTCAATGAAATATTCGGGAAAAAGGGTATCGTTCATTAAAACTTCCGTTTGTTATTTTCTGTTGTAACGAATTGAAATATAACACGTTAAACGGAAGTTTTTTATGTTTTAGGCTATTATTTAATAGTTATTTATGGTTTCTGTCGGAGTGTATCTAGCATATATCCTATACTGCCACCAAAGGTCCAGTAGGTGTTATCTCCCGGTGTGCCAGAATCTGTAGAGTCTGTGATCATGGTGCGGATGGAAGTTGAGAATCTTCAGTCCACTACTTGGTCAACACCAGACTTGAATTAAAGAGTGTATCATTACCAGCTTCGTATATTGTTGGAAGCTCAAACCAACCTAAATCATGCCATATGCTAAGGAGAGTACCCATACCAGTGCCGTAGTCTCTGGTTTGAAGATTTTCATAATCGCTGTGTTGATAAAATCCAAAATCACCTAAGCCGTAATTGTCGTTTAATTTATGAATGACCATGAGGTCTCCACCATAAGTTTCAACCCGATACTCATTACCTAAAGAGCCGCTGGACTCACTTTCACAGGCAATAAAAGCTATTGAAAGATCAGTGTTTTCAGCAATCGTCCCATTTAGACAAACTGACCAATCGTTTTACCATCAAACTCTGTTTATGAATAGTCTAGAGATGCAGATAGGTTAGAAAGTTAGTCACCAGATGGTTTTGGTATTCTGACTTTTTAGATTTTGGTTGTTCTTCTAAAATTGTTCTTAAGCTTTGGCTGGTTGGTGAGTTAGGTAGGGAGGGGCGTGCAGCCTCTTTTCTGAGTTTATCAAAGAATTTTATTTCAATTAAAGGGAGTTCTGCTTCTTTGGCTTTTGATCAGCTATGAAGGTTTCTGGACTGGGGTCTTTTGGATTTTCATTGATAAGTTTAACTAAGTCTTTAGCTTGTGAAGGTTTGATGTTTAGGGCTTGAACCAGCATCTGAGGAGTCGTCATTATTACTTTCTGATTGTTAGTTTGAACGATGTTATCGAGGGGACTGATCTTATATTGAAGTTGACCGGCATCATTGGGAGTTATATTTATGCCTCCAGTGAATTGGACAATGTTTGCAAATTTTTCCTTAGGAATTTCTGACAAATTGATTTTCTTTTCTTCCTCATATTTTTCAACTAAGCGAAACCTTTTTAAAAAATTTAATCTTAGTAGGGTTTAATTCCCCGGAGCTTGCTCCGTTCGGTACTGCCGGTAGTATTATTACATAAGCGAATATATTCATAAAAGTCATAATGTTTCAGTCTTACTGTATAACTTTGTGTGTCGATCAAAGTATCGCCGATTTGCTTTTTCTGATAGTGTAGATAAAGAGCTCAAGAAAATTTGCCTTGAAATGAGTTTGAGGTACTAGATTAACTTCATTGAAATTGGAACAGATCACAATCATGTTCACTTTCTGGTGTAGTGTGTACCACAATGAGCTCGAGCAGGGCGATACAAATTATCAAAGACATTACAGTTCGTGAGGTTTTCAAAAGGTGCCCTGAAGTATAGAGGATACTTTGGGGAGATGCATTCTGGACGAGTGGTTATTTCGTAAATACCGTTGGTCAATATGCAAGTGAAGATGTCATTCAAGCGTACGTTAAAAATCAAAGTAGAGTAGAAATGTATACGAAGCTACACAGTCAAGAGTTAGAATTGTACTTAAAGTGGTAGCTCTTGAAGCAGCATTACCTCGTAACTTGCTGCGAGAGTAGTTTATTTCTTGGCCATTAAAAATAAATGGTGGAAACAGCATGATGTATAAGTAAAATTTCATTTATGAACCCATCTTATAAGCCAGATCTGAGAACTCTATAAAAATCCAATGAAGATATACAGTCTAAATTATTATGTAGTTGTGTGCCAAGTTCGTTCCTAGGTGATTTGCAAAATATCTGACTAGTGTCAAATTTAGGCACATTAAAATAATTAAAGTAGGCCTTACTATGGCTGAATCATTTTTTAGGAATTTATTTATGTCTAAGAAGTCTGATAAAGTAGCAGAAGATATTGAAGAAAAGGTTGAGCAGGATATCGCTCAAGAAGTTGAAGAGCAGGAAGTCGAAGAAACTGAAGCTCAGGAAGAGAAATCTGAAAAAGATCCTCAGGAGAAAATTGTCGAACTGCAAAATGCTGTTTTGAGAGCAAGAGCAGACTTTGATAACTTCCGCAAGAGAACACAGCGCGATTTAGCTGATGCAAGAGCTTACTCAAAGATGTCGACAGTAGAAGAAATACTACCTATCTTTGACACTTTTAAAATGGCCATGCAGGCAGCAAATATGGATAATGCTGATCTAAACACTCTCCTTGCTGGTTTAAATATGATTCAAAACCAATTCGTTCAATCTTTCGATGCCATGGGCGTAAGCGAAGTCAATGCAGTTGGTCAAGAGTTTGATCCAAACCTTCACGAGGCCGTTGTAGAACAGTTCTCAGAAGAGATTGAAGCAGGAAAAGTAATCAGTCAACAGCGTTCTGGCTATAAGATGGGGGAAAAGTTAATTCGTGCAGCAACTGTTGTTGTTAGTAAGGGCCCAGAACCTGAAGCCGAAGAAGAAACAGAAGAAGTCGCAGAGGAAAGCTAAATGGCCCAGACTTACTATGAAGTTTTAGGAGTTAGTAAAGATTCGACTCCAAGCGAAATTAAAAAAGCTTACAGAAAGCTAGCGCTGAAGTATCACCCGGATAAAAATCAGGGAGATAAAGAAGCCGAAAATAAATTTAAAGAAATATCATCAGCTTATGAAGTTTTGAGCGATGAAAATAAGAAAGCAAAATATGACCGTTTTGGACATGACGCCTATACTCAATCTGGCGGCGGCGGTGGCCATGGCGGTGGTGATCCATTTGATATCTTCAGCCAGGTCTTCGGAGGCGGCGGCGGTGGCGGTAGTAGTATCTTCGATCAGCTTTTCGGTGGTGGAGGAGGCGGCGGACGTCGCAATGGTCCGATCCCTGGAGATGACTTACGCTACGACATGGAATTGACTTTTGAAGAAGCCGTTTTTGGTGTCAAAAAAGAAATCAGTGTAAATAAAACTGATGAATGTGACCGCTGCCATGGAAATGGTGCTGAGCCTGGATCTAAAATAGTCAAGTGCGGTTACTGTAAAGGTGCCGGGCAAGTAACTATGGCCCAAGGCTTTTTTAGTGTACGTCAAGATTGTCCTAAGTGTCATGGCCGCGGTGAAATTTTTGAGAAAGCCTGTAACACTTGTGGCGGAACAGGAACAAAGCGCACTAAGAAAAAGATCAGCGTAACAGTTCCTGCGGGAGTTGATACAGGTAACCGCATGAGAGTTCGTGGCGAAGGAGACGCTGGTACAAAAGGTGGGCAGCCAGGTGACCTCTATGTCATCATGCATGTTAAAGAGCATGAAATTTTCACTAGACATGATGATGATATACTTTGTGAAATACCAATCACTTTTGGTATGGCAACTTTAGGTGGGACGATTGAAGTTCCAACTCTTGAAGGAAGAGCCAATCTTAAAATTGCTCCAGGAACTCAGTCTGGCACTGTTCTAAGAATGCGTGGTAAAGGTATTAGTAATCTTCAGGGGCGTGGTAAAGGTGACCAGCATGTTAAAGTAATTGTTGAGATCCCTACGAACTTGAATGACGAGCAAAAAGAAGCTCTTAAGACTTTTACCGAAGCTTGTGGTGGTACAGTGAACCCTATGGCTGAATCTTTCTTTGAGAAAGCCAAGCGCTGGTTTGCCGGTTAAAATTAACTATGCAGCCTTCTGTAGAATTACTGGATGTATTTGATGAGCAGGAAAATCACATTGGTGTTTTTCCTCGCTCCCAGGTTCATGCAGAAGGCTTGTGGCATAAGACCGCACAAGTGTGGTTGATTAATGAATTCGGAGAGCTTTTACTTCAGTTGAGATCTCCAGAAAAAGACTGTTTCCCAAATCGCTGGGATATCTCCAGTGCCGGTCATATCCCTGCCGGGATGAAGCCCTTGGATTCAGCTATCCGCGAATTGAAAGAAGAATTGGGTGTTTCTAAAAAAGCCAATGAGCTTAAATTCCTTTTCAAACATGTGCAGCCTTACATCGGTGAAAGCCATATCGACCGGGAAATCGCCTTTGTATATTTAGTGGAAGTGCCAAAATCTCAAGAGTTCATCCTCCAGGAAACAGAAGTCTCAGCTGTCCGCTGGATTCATACCTCAAAACTGCTTGAAGACTTTTACCGGCAAAAGGCTGACTATGTGGATCATGAAAACCACTTTAAGAAGCTTTTACAGTATTTAGCAGAGCATTGATTTAAGATTCTGTTAATTTATACCAGAGTGACTTTCATTCTTTTTGAGCAAGTGTTTATTTAACTTCAATTTATTAGTTTCTAAATGATTAGACGATGTTATATAAACTTTGCTTACTACTATTGACCTTATTTTTTTTTCACAAGTTGTGAATCAGTACCTGAGAAATACGAAGATTTTGCCTTAATTTTTATTGGTTCGAGTTTAAGGGTTACTGACAATACTCTTGCTGATCCTATTGATAAAAATGCTTTTTTTATTGAAGGAGCAGTTATTTATCATGAGTTGATTAAAAGGGGGCTTAAGCAAGAGAACATTTATTTTCTTTATAAAGATGCTAAGCCTGATTTGTCCGAACCTTTAATTTATGAATATCGCGACCTTATGGAAGCAGAGTTTGATGATGATTCTTATAGCCATGAAGCCTCAGTTGTTAATTTGATGAAAATTGAAAGGCAGATTCAGCGGAAGCTTGGGGAGAAGAGTAATTTTTTCCTTATTTTGGATGCTCATGGGCTTGTTGATAAGTTTGGATTTAAGATTCGCTCAGAGCATGATAAAACTTACATTCGTAGTTGGGATTTAAGAGAAATGCTAAAAAACAATCGAGGGCGGAATCATCTTTATATTGGTTCGTGTTATTCTGGCCATTTTTTAAATGATGTTGATGACATAAAAGTTAGAGTAGTTACTGCAGCTCCAGGAAATAAAGCTGTTTGGCTGGATCGGGATGTTTCTTTTGGTAGGGAATATTTTAGTCATTTGCCCAGAGATTTATCTTCGAGTAATTTGCTCTATAGCAGGGCTTTTGATAAAGCAAAGTTAAAGTTTGAGCGTTGGGGAAATGCGAAGACTGAATTCATTGAAAATGATTACGAAGGTGGTGGGCATCCGGAAGCTAAAACCATCGATTGGCGGCCAATTCAGAAAGTTATTGGCGGATTTAAATAAAGGACTTATGCCATAATTCTTACACTGTTTCTATTGTAAGATTTTTGTAGTTGGAGTAGGTTCTTGGTAATCAATAATAGGGCGATTTATTTACATGCAAAACGGTAATGTAAAACTACTTTCATGGAAAACTACATCTGTTCAATTTCCCAACTCCGGAATTGAAATAGATGAAGATGTTGCAGAGTTCATTTCTAGGCTTTCAGAATTACCTGAAAATGAACAAGAAAAGATTTTAAAGGTGGCTGAAAAGTTACTTTCAGACAAATGAAAAAGCCGTTCAGATGAGTTAGGAGTGGAGCACGGAAAAATCTGAACGGCTAGAATAAAGAATTAGTCAGGGCAGGTTTGGAAGTTTAAATAAATTTCGGCATCTGTAATAATCATTTCATGCCGAATTAATTCGTCCTTTGTGAGTTTCTTTGTTTTATCGTGAGCAAACTCTTCTAACCATAAATCGATTGAATGTTCTTGGGACGGTACGCTTGATAAATCTTCGGCTAACAGTTGAGTGATTTTGTCCCTTGAAGTGTCAATTTTTTGCATCGCTTCTACTGGTGATTGAAATGTTGACATAAGTTTGTAATCTCCGTGAGTTTCAAATTTTACCGATACCGTAGAAAGTCTTTTACCTGATTTTTTGAAATAGTCACAAGTCTTTTAATTCTATGTGGATATGATTTAGTGATTTTATCTAAGCGGATTAGATATGAAATATTATGTTAACTTTAGTAATCATATATTCACTTTATGACTCTTATCTATTCTTTATTTACTCTATCTAAGGCCGCTGGAATAGTGTATATTAGATATGATCAGGCAATATGCATGAGGGCAAGATGGAAGAAAAAAAGCGAATATTAATTGTTGATGATTTACCGACGAATATTAAGGTGCTAGCAGATCACCTTATGGAGGCTGGTGAGTACATAATTAATATTACTAACGATGGCTACTCTGCTTTAGATTTAGTCGAGAAGGTATCACCGGATTTGATATTGCTCGATGTTATGATGCCTGGAATCGATGGCTTTGAAACCTGTAGACGCCTCAAAGAAATGGAATCAAACAGTGATATTCCCGTGATTTTTCTAACGGCAAGGCATGAGATCAGTGATATTGTTAATGGCTTTGAGGTAGGTGGCTCAGATTATATCACCAAGCCATTTAATTCTGTTGAATTGTTGTCCCGAATTAAGACGCATCTCGAGTTAAAAGAAAAGCGTGATTTACTTGAAGAGAAAATGGATGCTTTAGCTTCGACTCAAGAAATGTTGCGGCGAAAGGTCCAGCAAATGGAAAGTGAGATGGAGAGGGCCCATATAATTCAGGAAATGTTCCTTCCTAAATCAGCTCCAGAAAATGTTCATTACAAAACCGCATTTCGTTATATTCCTATGGAGAAAGTTGGCGGAGACTATATAAATTTTCCTATCCCAAGTGAGGATGGTATAGGCTTTTTTATTGGTGATCTTACAGGTCACGGTGTTTCAGCTGCTTTGTATATGGCACTCATAAAATTTGTATCGGACCAGCTTTTACCTAACTGTGCTTTTTGTCCTAATGAACTTCTGGTACAGATGAATGATCAGCTGCAGAACCAAATGCAAGCCTCCTTTTTAACAGCTATTTATGGTTATGTTGAACATGTACCTGAAGATAACTCTTTTAATTGTAAGCTGGCTGCAGCGGCACATCCTTTACCTATTTTATGTAGGAAAGAAAGTGATGCTGTGGAGCTTATAGAATTACCGAATACCGGGGCCATAGGCATTTTGCCAGAACTTTCTTCTGAAAATGTAATTATTAAGCTTCAGAGTGGAGACCGACTTTACTTGTATACTGACGGCATACTGGAAACTCTGAATGTGGAAGACCAGCAATTTGGCAAAGAAAAGCTTCTTGAGGCAATCATAGAAGGTTCACAGCTTACCATAGAACAGAGCCTGGATATTATAACTTCTAAAGTTGATGCCTTTCGGAATGGTTACGAAGTCACGGATGATGTTACGCTTGTTTGTGTGGAAGTTAAGTGAAAAGTTGTTAAGAGGTTTTCACTTTAGCTTATCCTTGAATTTTTATATTAGAAATTGGTAATTTTTATTGTAAATGGATTTCACAAGTCACTTATTAAATTTAGTACTTACTGGACTTGCGAGTCTTGTTGCGCCTCAGTTGAAATTAGACAACTCGTGCTCTATTGGTTTCAGTTGTTCAATGCTTGATTGATGAGGGTATTATTGGTTTCAGTAGTGCCGAGGGCTTTGTTCGACACTTAAAGATAACTTCACCAGATTTAAGTGCGATATTTTTAGATATTAATCTATCAGGAATCACGGATATTGAGCTAATGCAGGCCATAAAATTATTGATGGCTACGAAGATGTTCCTATCATTATATGCAGCGCCAGTAATGACCGTCAGGTAATCATAGCAGCTCTAAAAGCAGGCCCTGTAAATTTTGTAATTGAACCATTTTCGCGGCAAAAAATTAAAGATGTTATTGAAGGCTTAGTCAAAAAGAAGTGAAAGTAGAAGATGCACCAGTGACAGCATTAGAGCCCGAAGAGGATGCCGGAGATTAAATGAGTTTGCATTAGAAATGATGAATAACTCTTAAAGTCAGCGGCGCAGTAAAATCAAAAAGGACTTATGAAGTTAATTCATAAGTCCTTTTTAGTGGACCCTCAGGGACTTGAACCCGGGACCGTCCGATTATGAGTCGGATGCTCTAACCAACTGAGCTAAGAGTCCGTCTTTGTGCTCATATTGTATAGTATTTGTACTTAAATGCAAAGCAGGAAAAACAGAAAAAAACAGCTTTTTTCCCTCAGTGCCTTACGAAGTAGATTTCAGCAGAGTCCTAAAAACTAAGTTAATGAGCATAAGATTCAATGTGTATTGGATTTAATTATCTAATAGGCAGTTAGTTAGAGTGAGATATGCCTGTAATAATTATGTCTGGATAGTTGTTCCTTTTAATACAGAGCTTATTTAGAGGATCGCTTCTGTTTAAATAATCACTTTAAAAAAAGTCGCATTTATCGCTTTTCATCTACGTTTTACTTTTGCCGCTTTCGTATCTGCATGGGGTAATTATTTGAGGCATGGATTGATTTTAGTAAAGTCTAGCTTTGCAGTAAGCA
>JAKVBD010000178.1 GCA_022446985.1 Lentisphaerales bacterium | reverse complement strand
GATAAATTCAAAATCAAAAATGAGTGAGAGTTATTGGCAATCAAGATATTATAAAAATCCGGTCAGACACTAATTAGCTGATTTCAATTTTTTCTCGAAAATTTTCATTTTTCTGTTACAGCCCTGTCTACACCTTTTTTATATGGTTAGAAAAATAACTATATGGAGACATTTTTTGATACATTTCAAAAAAAGACTTGCCTGTATTTGGCTAATGGCTTTTCAGATAACTCATCTGCAAGCAGCGGATGGCCTTGCGCCTAAGAGTTTAAAACTAACGAAAGATTCACGTATTATTCTTATTGGTAATAACCTTGGTTCGCGGATGATGAACTATGGTCACTTCGAAACTGAAATGCAATTGCGCAACCCGGGCAAAAATCTATACATCCGCAATCTGTGCGATGGTGGTAATACTCCCGGATTTAGGCCTCACTCTGCCCGTGAAGAACACTTTGCATTTCCGGGTGCAGAAAAGTTTAACCCTAAGTTGACCAATGGGCCGGGTAAAGGTCACAATGAAACTCCAGATGAATGGATTACCCGTCACCGTGCGGATGTTGTTATCGCCTTTTTTGGCTACGTGAAATCATTTGAAGGTGAGGCCGGTCTCGACAACTTTACTGCTGAACTTGAAGGTTTTGTTAAGCATACTCTTGCCCAAAAGTACAATGGTGAAACTGCACCACAATTAGCCCTGGTTTCACCTATTGCTTTTCAAGACCTTTCCGACAAGTACGACTTTCCTAACGGTATAGAAGAAAACAAAAACCTGTCGATGTACAGTGAGACTATGCGCCAGGTGGCGGCCAAGTACAAAGTACTGTTTGTTGATGCCTTTACTCCAAGCATGAAGTGGTATCAAAACAGTCAGGAGAAGCTGACTATAGATGGCTCACAATTGAACAATAAGGGTTACTCAAATCTGGCCTTGCTCTTAGCCGATGACATCTTTGGAACGACAACGAATAAAGAAGAGAAACACCGCGAAGCAGTTTCTGCTGCCGTTGAAGAAAAGAACTGGTTTTGGCACAATGATTTTAAAATTCCAAATGGCGTTCACGTCTATGGTCAGCGCTACAATCCTTTTGGCCCTCAGAATTACCCGGCAGAGTTAAAAAAGCTTCGTGAAATGACTGCTATTCGCGATCAGGCCATTTGGGCTGCTGCTCAAGGTCAAAAATTTGATCTTAAAGCCGCTGATGCGAAGACATCGACATTGCCTAAAGTAAAAACGAACTATCGCGGTGCGTCAACTTACAATAAGCCCGATGATAGCAGCAATACACTGACTGTCGCCGAAGGTTATAAGATGGAAGTTTTTGCCTCAGAAACAGAGTTCCCTAATCTTGCTAACCCGATGCAGATGAGTTTTGATAATAAAGGCCGTTTGTGGGTAGCCACCATGCCTTCTTACCCACACTGGAAGCCGGGCGATCCTAAACCAACTGACAAGCTGCTGATTTATGAAGATACCGATGGCGACGGTAAAGCAGATAAAGAGACTGTTTTTGCCGGAGATTTGAACATTCCTATCGGCTTCGAAATTGCCCCGGAAGGCGTTTATGTTTCCCAGGGAACTAACGTGATTATTCTAAAAGATACCGATGGTGACGATCAGTACGATACCAAAGAAATCCTCCTTTCCGGATTTGATGATCACGACACGCACCACAACATAAGTGCCTTTAGCGTTGATCCGTCGGGAGCTATTTTCATGGCGGAAGGTACCTTTTTGAATTCAAGCATAGAGACTTCTTATGGAACTGTTCGCGGAACCAATGGTGGTTTCTACCGTTATAACACTCACCGTCACCGACTTGAAAGAGCTTTGCAGGTACATATTCCGAATCCATGGGGTATTGCCTTTGATGACTGGGGGCAGGGGTTTTATCTGCATACTTCCGGGCCGGCACTTTCATGGATGACTCCAAGCCGGGTTAAGCCGCTTTATGGCAAGGCGATGAGCACCGAGGATTTATTGACCAGTGAAAAAGCCCGACCGACTTCCGGTCTGGAATTTGTCTCCAGTCGCCACTTTCCGGAGAATGTCCAGGGCGATGCCCTTATCTGCAATAACATTGGCTATCAGGGAATTAAGCAACATAAGATGCTTGAGGAAGGAACCGGCTATACGACAAAGTTTCGCCAAAATCTTTTCGTTTCAAAAGATCGGAACTTTCGTCCGGTAGATCTCGAGTTTGCTCCAGATGGATCTCTTTATGTCGTCGATTGGCACAATGTTCTGGTCGGTCATATGCAGCACAATGCTCGTGACCCTCATCGCGACCACACACATGGCCGTGTCTATCGCATAACTTACCCTGGACGCCCTTTAGTGAAGCCAGCGAAAATTGCCGGTGCTTCCATTGAGCAATTATTGGAAAATCTTAAATTACCAGAGTACCGCAGTCGTTACCGCACTCGTCGTGAACTGCGTGGATGTCAAGCAGCCGATGTTTTGCCGGCTTTGAAAAAATGGGTTGCCAGTCTCGATAGTAAAGATTCGAGATACGAACATCACGTCCTTGAAGCTCTTTGGGTTACCTGGGGTTTAAATAAAGTCGACAGCGCTTTGCTAACCTGGTGTCTGAATTCAAATGATCACAAAGTGCGGGCTGCTGCAGTAAATGTTTTGCACTACAATCCGCAACTCAAAAACCAGACGGAGTTGCTGGCTAAAGCTATGGCGGATCCGCACGGGCGTGTTCGCCTCGAAGCAATCACTGCGGCTTCATGGTTGGATAAAGAACCGGGGCTTGAAGTATTGGCAGCTATTTCAAACTTCAAAGAAGTTAAGAAAGCGGACGAGGGGAATAGCAATGAAATTATTCAGAAAGGTACAAGAATCGGCGTTAAGCTAAAAGGCAAAAAAGTCACTAAAATAGAGATATCTTTAAAAGGCAAAGGCACCATCAATCTAAATGAAATAGAGATTTATTCTGGCGATAAAAATATCGCTCGTCTAGCTAAAGGCTCAATGTCATCTTCCTATAGCGATGGCACAAAGATCGATAAAATGGTCGACGGTAATAAAAGCAATTTTACCCATACCAAGCAGGGGTCACGTAATCCTTATCTGCGTTTTGAATTTGATTCACCTGTAGCAGTTGAAGAAGTTATCATTTGGAATAGAAAACACTTTGAAGGTCGAATTAATAATGGCAGCCTGAGCTTCTTTAACGGCAATCAACCAGTAGCGGCTTACACGATTAAGGCCAGAAGTGGCGGCAGTGATATCCCGGGAATTGATTTTTGGATGTCTGCCGCCTATACGAAAGCATGGGATGATCTCAATGGAGTTGTCAGTAGTGCGCCTAAGAAAGAAGTGGTTAAAACGCACCAGCAGGGTACAGACCGTAAGCTCTTTGTTAAAGGTAAGGAGATCTTTCACCGTGAAGGCCATTGCGGTACTTGTCACCAGGAAGATGGTAAAGGTCTTGTCTCTTCTGGCTTCCCTCCTTTGGACAGAACAAAATGGGTTCTCGGCAGTGAAGACCGTCTGATTAAATTAACTTTAAAAGGCTTGATGGGGCCGATTGAGGTCAAAGGTCAAAAGTACCCGGGGCAAGTGCCAATGACGCCTTTTGGCGGGATGCTGGACGATGAAAGTATCGCTGCTGTTCTGACTTTCGTACGTAATTCATTTGGCAACAAAGCATCGGTAGTTACGCCGGCGAAAGTCAAAGACGTTAGAGCAGCCACGAAATCTAAACGTGGTTTTTATACACCAAAAGAACTGCTTAAAGAGCATCCGATGAAATAGAGAGAGTAGAGCTAAGGGTAAAGTCTCCACTTTTGTGTGGAGGTTTTTTGTTTCAATTGACTGCCTCTAAATTTTAAAAGTGTGAAATTACAATGAGAACATCAAGCACAATAAGCTTTGTCGTTATGCTGTTCACCTTGGTGAATACTTCTACTGCCGGCAACAGTGGACCCAGAACCTGGGACTTGTCCGATGCTAAGATTAATTACCTGCTTGCTGGCGATGTTTGTCAGCAGATTGGTCTGACAGAGTGGCGCATGGGAAGAAAGCGGCTTGGAGTAAAGGGCTGGACTGAAACTGAACAGATTTTTAAGTGGCCGGTGCTTTCCAGTCATTCCGGAAAAGCTCAAGTGACTTTACTGGTCAAAACGCCTGTTAATACCGGCCTGATTCTGAAAAGCAATAGAGACCTGGTTAAGCTTGTCAGTGAACAGAGTGGCTGGCAACGAATTACTACCAACCTTGAGCTCGATAAAGGCAATGAGCAAATACAACTTGGGCTTAATGAATCAACTCAAGCTGCGATAATCGGTCTTGAAGTTATAAGCTCAGTACACTTACCGATTCATAGTCAAAGAATCAGTAAGTTACATAATTTAAGAGGTCATCCTGCATGGTTTCAGAATGCCGGTTTTGGTTTGATGTTTCAATGGGGGTACTGGGGATATCCAAAACAAGGCGAGAGAAAGCAGCCGTGGCAGCGAGTCTACAAAGAATTTGATATAGAAGCTTTTGCGGACAAGATGAAGCAGATTAATCCAGGCTACCTTATTTGGTCCATCACCTGGCGAGGCTCGCGTTTTTCACTTCCCTTGAAATCAGTTGATGAAATTATGGGTTCAGAGGACTTTACCATGGAGTATGACTTTCTCGGTAAACTCGCCGATGCTCTGCACAAGCGAAATATTCCGCTTTTTCTTTACTATCACCCCGGTGCCGAGGAACCAGAGTTTTGGAGCAAGGTGTGGAAAGGTCATGAGAATCGTCAACATTATCAAGATTGCAATATTAAAATCTGGACCGAGATCGGGCAGCGCCTGGGAACAAAACTGGCCGGTTGGTTTGTCGATGGCGGTATGGCTCAGCATTACCCAGCCGATTTTTACGCTTACAAAAAAGCTTTAACAGTCGGGAATCCTCAACGCCTGACGACATGCAATCCCTGGATATTTCCGAATTGCTCACCATTTGATGACATGAGTATGGGGGAAAATCATGCTCCCGGTAAAAAGGCAAAGGGCATCTTTGTCTCCGGTCCTACCAAGGGGTTAATGCCGCACACAATGTTGGTGATGGATGGCCCGGGTTGGGGTGTTTACAAGAAAAACCAGATTACTAAATCACCGCGCGGAGGACTGCAGTATTGGCAGGAAAGGGTAGATCAAGCCAAAGCCACTCAACACCCGCTTTCACTTTGCATCCTCATGTACGAGGATGGCACTCTTGGAGAGGAAACAGAAAGTATTCTAAGAAAACTTAAGCGTTAAAAACTGATAAAGAAAAAGGAAACATAATGAAATACTGGCAGCTCATCATCTTTATAACAATCAATCTTCTAGCCCTTCCTCTAAGCGCAGTTCAGAAGAAGTCATTCTCTATACGTATCTGTGCCTATAATGTTGAATGTGGAGAAGGCGGTTATGTCCCGGGCAACACCGCAGAAGACTTTGGCCGCATGCTCAAACCCTATAAATTTGATATTATTGCCTTCAATGAAGTGCCGGATGGAGACTGGACCAGTCGCGTCGGTAAAATTGTTGGTCTCGAATATTCCTATGTAGGTAAAATATCCTCGGCCAACCACAAAGATAAGTACAAAAGCATTCTAAGCCGATACCCTCTTGAAGCTAAAAGGGAGCATGAACTCAAAGGAGAGTGGAGTTGGAACCCAGGCTCGGCAGTCAGAGCTGTAGCTAAAATTAAAGGACAAAAAGTAGCCATATATTCCTTACATGTCTGCAGTCAAAGCCAGAAGAATAAAAAAAGCCACCTCAACCAACTCATTAGCGAAGTTCTGCCTAAGGAAAGAACAAAAAATGTTCTCGTCGTTGGCGATTACAATAACAAAGTAAGTGATGGCGAATTCGCCAAATTCGAAGCGGCTGGCTATAAAACTTCTTGGTCTGATTTGCAGATAGATGTCAGTAAATTAAGTAGCTTCCCATCGAATGCCTTGAGACAGAACAATGAGGGCGTCATCGACCACATCTTCATTAATAAAAGTTCAAAAGGTAAGGCAGTAAAAGCTGAAGTACTGGAAGAAAAAAAGAAAGCCCTGTCTGATCACAAACCCGTTTGGGCCGAGATCGTCTTCCCGTTAAAATAAGTGATAATGAGAAAAAGTCTTTTGAGGAAGCTTTAACGATAAATGCAAAGGTTTAAACAGCTTATCACAAAATTTATAGATAGGTATTTTGAAAAAAAAGTTTCACTACCAGTTCCAGAACTCTTATAGTGTTTATGTAGGTACCGAGGGAAAGCCATAAAATTCGAGAATGGGAAATGTTAAAGAACTCTTTTACATTGCTGGAGCTGATAATTGTTACTGCGATTATGGCGATTTTAATTTCTATACTTTTGCCATCGTTGACCAAGACAAAATACATCAGCAGATCAGCAGTCTGTGCTTCAAATATTAAACAGAATATTTTTGCGATAAGCTCATATGCCCTAAAGAATAACCAGCGTTTTCCCAGTAAAATGGGAGGCTCTCCTGAGTTTAATAGCTATTTTTATCAAAAGAAAAAAGATAGATATTTCCTTTTAGGTCAACTCTGGCAGGAGGAATATTTGGCTTCCTATGAAACAATATTTTGTCCTGAGGTCATGGTGAATTACCAAGGGTCAATTTATACTCAAAGTGCCTATATGATAAATGGCGAGTTTAATCCTAGACAAGCTTGTATAAATGAAGGTATCGGAACGGCTCGTTCCAATTACATAACCTACCCATATAATAAAGGGGATTGGTCAAAAATATTTTTATCACAGCTGGAAAATACAGAAATGCTGCATGCTGATGCTATCTTCAATAAGTATTCAGGTGAAAAGTTTTACAATCATATGTTTGAGGGCAAAGCAGGCTGGAATGTCATGCGGGTAGACGGTTCTTTGAAATTTGTCCAAAGCAGCTCCACCCAGGCATTTGTTGCAATTCATGACCTGTTTAATAATTGGCCGGATACCGAAACTGCCCGTGATGATTTACTAAGCCAATTCTGAGGTTGAGTTACTTTTTCTTTCTTACAGATCTCTTATGATTTGCCAATCAAAAATGATTTATTTTAATCTGTTTTAATTGAGATTTGTTACAGCCTTCATTTTTCCTTTTTAATAGGTTCAGATACAGAAATTTTTAAGAGCCATTTGTGAACTCTTAGAAGTTTTCATCTTTATCAAAATAACAAGAAATATTTAAAAGGAATTATTATGAGCAGAATTGCCTCATCTTTTATTTTATTAATCGCGACATTCTTTTTTGCTGCAAATTCTATGGCAGCCGATAAGAACCTAGTCTACCAAGGCGACGCCGGGCCTGGAGAGGGTAAACATATTGTTTTTATTGCCTCGGATCATGAATACTGTTCCGAAGAGGCAGTCCCGGCTATAGCTCGTATCATGGCCAAGAGGTATGGCTTCAAATGCACCGTGCTTTTTGGTCTTGATGAAAAGGGTCATATTAAGACAGGTTCAAATAACATACCTGGAATTGAGGCTCTTGATACTGCCGATATGCTCTTTCTCGGAGTGAGGTTTTTAACTCCAAATGATCAATGGATGGAACACTTTGAGAACTACCTGAATGCCGGTAAACCAGTCCTTGGACTAAGAACCACAACCCATGCCTTTAGTAATCTCAAAGGCAAGTATAAAAAATATAACTACAATTATACCGGTAAAGATTTTACTGGAGGATTTGGGAGACAGGTTTTAGGAGAAACATGGGCGGGGCACTATGGACACAACCATAAATGTTCTACTCAGCTCGACATTGTTTCTGAGCAGGCGAAGCACATTGTCCTGGCAGGAGTTAAAGATATGCATACTAAAGCTGGAGCCTACAGTGCAGCCCCTATGCCGAACAGTGTAGTTCTTGCTAATTGTCAGGTTTTAACAACCATGGAGCAAAATTCTGCCCCTTTAACTTCAAAAGCACCCAAGCCGGCACTATGGCTTCGAACTTATAAGTCTGTCTCAGGTAAAGAAGGAAGGGTTTTTTGCTCTACGCAGGGGGCTTCTGAAGATATCGTCAATGAAGGTTTTAGAAGAGCTATTATCAATGGAGTCTTTTGGTGCATGGGCCTGGAATCGTATATTCGTCCAAACATGAATGTTGATTTTGTCGGGCCTTATAATCCAACGACTTTTAGCTTTGGTCGTGGAGTTAAAAATACTTTTCCTTTAGATATTCAAGGTTGGGATACACCTATTTTTAAGAAGTGATTCAGGAATTTATTGAAATCTTTTCAATAAAAAATATCTGGATTTGTTACATCGCTCATTTTTTGTTTTTTCTAAGTTTATAGAAGAATCAAAAAATGAGTTAACAAGATGGCTAAAAATAAATTTACTTTACTTGAGTTGATGATTGTCATGGCAATTCTAGGGATTAAACTTTTCCCATTTTTAAACATCAATATTTGAGACCATTAACAATAGTTACATATGAGGTCCCTCTTTAAAAA
>JAKVBD010000177.1 GCA_022446985.1 Lentisphaerales bacterium | reverse complement strand
CGCCCCTGATTCAGCTCATCTCTGACCATGGCGACATAAACATCAACTTCACTTTGGTTAACAGGACGTCTGTAAGCGCGTTCGACATAAGGCCTCAAAAATTCAGAAATTGCAGGGTCTGTATGTTTCTTCGCAATACTTCTTATAAAACCGGACTTACGGCGAGTCGTAGTGTCATCGATTAATTTATAGGGACCTTTTATGTCAACGTGATGAATATCCAACCACGGGCCATTTTCAAAGAAGTGGTAGGATATCGCTTCCGGTAGATTCCGTGAATTTTGTAAGGCTTTTATCAAAGCTGCATTAAAAGCTTTACTGCCAGGTTTAAGAGCCTTAGGGTTGAAACCCGGCTTATGCATTACTTCCTTGATCTGATTCCAACCGGCAATGGCCCGGTCGAATTTAGGTATTTGGGCCAGGGCGTTAATATACTGTGGATTCTTTAGGTAAAACTTTTTAATGTAAGATGTATAACCGCTGCCTTTGCCATGCATCATAATCTGAGCATTGACAAAGCTCATGGTCATCGATTCTCCTTTCAAGACATTAGCATCAAAAGTGAAGGTTCTCTTTTTCTCGTCACTCAGAGTAAAACGCTTCTTGGTTTTGCCGATACCAGCTTCATAAATTGCGGTTTTCTGTTGCTCGTCCAACTTTGCTGACATGGTGATAGAAATCTTATACACACCAGACAAAGGAGCTTCAAACTTTTGTACAGAAGTGTCCATTCTGCGACCACGCTTTATAAGTCTCAAGTGATTATCAAAAATCGCTACATGAGCGCCATTTGTTGTCATGCTATTAGCGTCTAAGTGCCATGTATAAGGTTTGACAGGAAGGACCGGATCCTGAGGTAAAAGATAGTTGGCCATCTTTCTAGCGGTAGCCTGATACATTTCTAAATGGGTTGGAGATATGAGTAAGGATTTGGCTTCGGTGTCGAAGTGGTGCTTGTCGCCATCTGTTGGAAATCCAGCAGGGAGTTTAAACTCAGGCTTTTGAAAAACATTTTGCACACTGGCGAGATATTCGCGATGATTTAAGCGGTGAGCTGCTGTTCCACCGACTTTACTGTACCTGGAAAGGGTTTGATCGAGCCAGGCAATAAACTGCTTCTTTTCCTGTGGAGACGGTTGCCTTTTCTTTTTCCTGGGTGGCATTTTACCTCGTTCGATCATTGGGATGATCTTAGACCAATGCTCTCGGGTGCCGGTCTTCGTCCATTCTATTTGGGAAAAGTCAAGGTTTAACTTACCTTCGAACATATCTTCATCGTGACAATCTATGCAGTAACGATCCAGGAAAGATTTAGCTTCTGTGGGAAGAGGTTCAGCCGCAGATGCCAACATTTGCAGGAGTAATAAGCTGCTTAACCACTTCATGCTTTGATCTCCATCCGTCTATTGGCATTGGCAAAAGATTCTGTCTCTATGCCCAACTGATTTAATAGTGTGATGTACAGATCTCCTAGTATATGAGCATTGGCTTTAGTGGCATCTGTTTTTATATGGCTACCGTGCCTGAAGCCACCTCCGGCAACTATGGCAGGACAATCTGCATTGCTGTGAATATTTGAATCACCCATACCAGTACCGACCAGTACAATAGTCGAATCAAGAAGAGGCCTGCCTTCGGCATCTTTTTTTTCCTTCAGCTGAGTTAGGAAGAGATTCAAAGCTTTCATGTGTGCGATATCCACCTGAATAAATTCATCAATCATCACCTGACTGCCGCGGTGGTGTGACAAAGTATGGTAGCCGGAGGTTTGTGGCTTACCATCGATCGAAAGAGCTTCGCCGCCGCCACCAAACATCATGGCCATAACCCGAGACGTGTCAGTTTCCAGGCTCAAAGCCATCATGTCATACATAAGACTCTGAGCTTCGAGGCCGGTTGGATTATAGTTAGGCAATTGGTAATCAGTGTTCGGGGGATCATTCTTAAGGAATTTACTTTCCCGTTGCATGCGGACTTCGACCTCTCTTAAGGCCATGAGATACTCATCCAACTTCACTTTATCTTTTGCACTGACGTCATTTTGTAGAGACTTGGTTTGCTCGACGATTTTGTCGAGGTTACTGCGACCACTGGCAATGATGTGTTCCATCTTTTTAAGATCTTGCTTGGACATGAACATCTTATTAAAAACGACACTCGCCTTTTTTAGTGCCGGTAGCTTAATTCCCTGACGGTTGAATGACATTTCATTCAGAAGCTGGAATGAAGGAACCTTTGTGGACGGACCGATTTTTTCAGCAGCTATCTGATCCAGAGTGATACTGCCAATGCGTGGCCCGCAAAGAAAGTTATGCCAGTTGTGGTGGCCATGCGCAGCGCGATGATCGAGGCCGGAGAATATGGTGAAGTCATTGCGGTGCTGTTTAAGATGCTTCAAGGTAGGACTTAGTGTATAGTTTTTACCGGTGTCCTTAGGGTAAAGTTGAGGATTGTAGAAACCGAGAGCGTAACCGACGCATACCAGTCTTTTAGCCGGAGCATTTTTATTAAATGCAGTTTTCTTTTGGGCACCAAAAGATTCAAGCACTGGCAGAGAAATGCCCAGGGCGGCAGCTTTAACAATAGTGCGTCTATTCACTCTATTGATTTGATATCCTTTTACGTTCACGGTCTTTATCCTTTTCGTACGGTCTTGTAGATTAAGGTTAATTAGGGCTTTGCAATAAAAAATTTTCTGATGCTTGATTTTATGTTAAGTGAATCGCCAGGAAAAAACGTTTCTAACAAATTGAGAGAAAAACTGTTACTCAAAGACTGCATTCCAGGCTGTAACTTCTAAATCTTGATTACTTGTATGATCACCCGCATAGAACTTTTCAGGATGACTCAGAGTATTTGGAAAAGGTCTCAAGCTGACGTGGGCTTCTAAGTAAAGGTAATGGAACGGCTAAAGTATCGCTGTACAGCAAACCTTGTAAAATCCATTTTCAGTAATGATCCTCTAGATCTTTCCACATCTGCTGAGCAGTATTATTAAAGCCATCTGAAAGAGAAGTTATTGTATTTCTCAGGGACATACTTTTATGGGTAACCGTTTTAATATGACCTGATGAAAAAGCAACATTTGAAAATGTTAAATGAGAGTTGTCATAACTCTGAGTTGACCAAAATCTATCCATAGACAAAGCCTCCTTATCTAACATTGAAAGGAAGACCTTATCGCCGTTGTTCAAGAGTGAAGCATCTTCTGCTTCTCTTAAGTTGCCAGTGTTTAAATCAAATCTCTGCAAAATAGGAGAGAAATTAAAGTCAGTTACGTTAGAATTATTAGCTTTCTTAAAAGTTTTTGTAATTCTTGCAGGTTTATTACAAGATGGACACTCAAAAACATCTGGTACATCTACTATGCCGTCTTTAACCATGTGTCCCATGGCAACCCATTTATCTGTAGAACCGTGTTTAAAGTTATTAGTCATTGAATAGATATGCCAACTATGTCCATAAGGAATCCAGGCATTCTTATCACGAGACCACAAAACAGTATATTTATAAATTTGCGATTGATTTGATTTACAAATAGCGGATCTTGCTTTTTCTCGAGCTTTATTTAAGGAAGGTATAAGAAGTGTTGTGAGAATGCCAATAATGGCGATGATAATTAAGAGTTCTAGAAGAGTAAAATGATTTTTCTTCATTGTAGGTAGTCCGATTTTATAAATTTATAATCATGTTATAGATCGGACATTGAGTGGCTTGTCTAACATTAATTTTGTATTAAATGTCTAATAAATTGTATTTTTTATCAGTTTAAGTGTTAGAGAGTTTTATGATTTAAATTTCAGACCAAGGGCTTTGAACTCGATAATTTCAAACAGGATAGAGGGCTAATCATGAGAAAGCACCTCTATCATTACTTCCATTAAAAAGCTTTAATGATCTTTTAAGAATATCTTAATACTCAGCTGCGATATTGACTTCGAACCTAAAAAAGGAAAGTTCATGAATATCGTAAAATGTATGTCTTTATCGCTAATATTGTTCTTTGGATTACAGTCTCTGCATGCAGAAAATAGTAAGGTAATAGAAAACGCTTCTACGAAAGAAGATTTATCGAAATATTTTCTGACATTTGTAGGAGCAAGCTCGAAACGGAAACTCTGACTTTTAGCAAAAATGTTAAAGTCAAATACTTACCTCATAACATGACTCTTTAGACGGATAAAATAATCGTAACAAGAAAGAATAATTCAATTAAAGCTCCGCATAGTGTTACAGTACATTGTGATGGAAAAACATTTCAAGCAGACAGTGCGGTCTACTCAACAAAACGCGAATTTTTAATCCTCAAAGGAAATGTTAAGATTAAAAAGACACGTCCTCTGGGCGTGGATTTTTACTGCCTATTGTCCATCTCCCAAGGGCGGTCGCAGTCGTTGAGTCCATTCGCAGTCCATTCGTACTTGGCACCTTTAAAAAAGTAAAATTGGTGGATAACAACTAAAAACTCGGCTATTTCTTATCTCTAATTAACTAAAAACGCCGACTTTTCTCAAGTCGGCGTTTGTTTTTAACTTTTTCTTAATTCTACTTTGGCACCTTTGATTAGTACCTTATTAAGATCGTAAAACTGCCATCTTGGAGTATACTAAACCCTTCTTAACAAAGAGCTTCATAAAATATAAAGGCGAAATTGTGCCAGAGACAATGCTGAAACTTCCCGAGCGCTTTATAACTGGGCGAAATTGTGCGACAGGTGATGTATTTGCCGGATCATCAAAAGAAATAAAAAGCTCGTTCTCAGCTTACCAGTCGTTAAACCCTTCATAAAATTAGTATCTTGCCTGCCGAGAAAGTAGTTTACCATTAGATCTTTTTGATTCCCTTGAATCAAAATTCGTACGATTGATTATTAATTCAGTATTTTTGATTATTGTAAGTGAATGTGATTTGAGGTTTAGTTGGCCTAAATAACGCATAGGATAATTAATATGAGTAGGCTTAAGTCTCTATTATTTACATTTTTAATATTTTTCTCTGTAAACTGCAGCTATGCCACCTGGTACCAGTTTGGAGTCTCCGAGGGGGCAGATATAATCTCTTGTGAGGTTCGCTGGCCATTCTGGTCGCCGGGAACCTACTTTGCTTTGTGGAATACGAATCCTTACCCACAGGGCGGTTACCTCTATGGCGGTATTGCAACATCCGGTAAAGGTGAAAATTCGACACCGGAAGATAACGAAAATGGCTACCGTCATCAGGTCTGGTCTTTTTGGCCAAGTCCACACTACAAAGGTGATCGCACCCGTATAGAAGCCTTAGGCAATCCTTTTGCCGGTGGTACCATGTCCGGAGAGGGGACAGAGTCTGGTATTCACAGTGGCATGTTAAAATTCCTCAAAACCAATAAATGGTATAAGATGGTCATTCGTACCTGGCAGGATCCCAACAATCTAGAAAATAAGGGGTACATGGGCTGGTGGATGCATGATGTTGCTGCCGGCAAATGGCACTTGGTCGGTGTAGTCAGTATTCCTACCAAGGTCACAGGTTTTAAGGGCTGTGCGAGTTTTGTTGAAAAGATTGGACCTACGGGTAAAAGAAGTATTGATCGCCGCCTGGCTTACCAGCGCTCAGAGGGGAAATGGCACAGCTTAACAGAAATCAGTCAAGATCCGAAGTCTACTTCTACTTGGCACATCATTGAAAATGGCACAGCTTTCCGTTTTGAAGGCCCGGTTGCTAAAGACTTTAAACACGATTCAGTCATCAAAAATAAACGCCGTATTTTCTCTTTAAAAAATCAGCCGAAACAACCAACTCTCGGTAAGTTGAATCTAACAGGAAGCAAGGCCGTCGCTTATGATAAGCAGCTTTTGGTGGAATGGACTGTAGATGACACTAAAGAACTGCCCCAATTGGCTTACCAGATAGATGTTTATTCTGAGGCAGGAGCCAAAGGTCGCTTACTCAAAAGTATCAAGGCAGGCACTCCTCACATTACCATGCAGCGTCTGGACTTACCAAGTGCCGCTGGCAGTGTGAAACTGAGTCTTTACGACATTTACGATCAACTGACGACAATTATAATCCCAGTAAAAAAGTCAGCACCTTTACAAGTTGCTAAAGGAGTCGACCAACAGCAAGCCGGCCTGAAGTACAGCTACTATGAAGGTGAATGGAACGCACTGCCTGACTTTTCCAAACTGACACCGGCGAAGCAAGGCCATGTAACCTTCATCGACGACTCGATCAAACAAGAGGCCGCTACCTCTTATGGCTTCAATTTCAATGGTTATCTCACCGTCCCTAAAAACGGTATTTACACTTTTAAGCTGCGTTCCTGTGATGGCAGTCGCTTGACGATTGGCGACAAAGTTGTGGCAGATAACGATGGCATCCATACGACGGTCACTCATCTTTCATCCGTCTTTTTACAAAAAGGCCGGCATTCTTTTAAACTTGATTATTTCAAAGGCAAAACCAAGGTTGGTTTGCGGAATAAATTAAATCTGCAATGGGCCGGTCCTGGCTTTGATTATCGCGACGTGAGTACTGGTGATTTAAACACAGATAAAATAGCCGATTTACCAGAGATTGCTTTTCAGACAAAAATTGCCGGGGGCAACCGCCTTGAGCTTGTACAGAAGCACCAATTGAAAGCCCACAGCTTTAAAAAGTTAGAAGTTTATACCGGTTCTTTAAGACTGGCTGTGATAGATAATGCCAATGACGAATTGAAGGTGATTTTACCTTCTGGTGTCCAAAAGCTATGGACGCGCCTGTGGTACGATGACCAAAGAAGCATTGATTCCTCTCCGGTTGAAATAACAGCTAAGGACAGTCGCTCAGATAGTTGGCAGTATTTAACCCCGGGTGAGCAGAATTTACCTTTAGCAGTTTCAAGTACGAAGAACTCTGTAGCGGTCACCGGCGATGGACATTTCTACTCTTACCGTAAAATCAAAGGGGACTTTACCATGACCGCGCATGTCGATCAGATGCTGCGCATCAGCAAAACGAATGGAGTCCGAGATGGACGCATGGGGCTGCTTGCGACCGGCAACCTCAATGCCCTCTGGAATCAGCGTAGCGCGTTTGGACTTTGGGAAACTGCTAGAGGAGGCTTGCGCGGTGTAGCTGACGACCGCGATCTAGAAACCTCCCGCCAAAGCCGCCATACCTATGCCCGTGATTTGCCATGGATTCGTATCACCAAAAAAGGCAACCTTTGGCGTTCCTATGGATCCAAAGACCGTAAGACATGGCAAAAATTAGCCGAGAAGATCTTAGTGAATTATATGGAAGTGTGCTATGTCGGCATTATTTTTACCACCAAAACTCCTGCTAAGAACAAAACTCTGTTTTCCGGAAAAATTGCCGACATCAGCATAAGCAAAGATGTTTTTGAAAATGGCGGGACTGCAAAAGCTAAACCTGCATCGATTTCCAAAGGACAATTTGTCGGTCTGGTAACAGATCCTTCTGCATCTACAGTTTATCTGAGAACTGCTGGAAACGGTTTACTCAAATCAACAAATGGAGGCCGCTCCTTTAAGAAATTAACAACGTCTCAAGACGTACGTACTTTTGCTTTGTCACCAGCATCTCCAACCCTTCTATTAGCAGGATTTGGCAAAGGCTCTCAGAGTACTTTATGGCGTAGTAATAATGGTGGCAAAAACTGGCAAAAAGTCTCTCAGAAAATTGATTTCGATGGCAATAGCAAAGAGGTGCTTGGCGGAGAAACCATAAGCTTTAATCCACACAATCCCAAGCAGGTAGCAGCCGGCGGCAAATCTACAGGACTCTACTTAAGTGACGACAGCGGCCAAAGCTGGAAGTATGCCGGCCTCAAAGGTGAGAAAATCACCGTCGTCAGTTTCAGCCCTCGAGATAAAAGCTTACTCCTGGTTGGCACTGCTGGCAGTAAGGAGGCTCCAGGAAGAGTGTACGCTTCGACCAATCAGGGAAAAAGCTTCAGAGTTATTGCAGAGAAAAGTGACTGGACGATTAATAATATCGCCTATGAGACAATCGGTGAAGGAAATCAATACCTTTATTTTACGACAAATACCGGGATATATTATTGCTATAACTTAAGCCTTTACCTGCATCAGTATCACATAGGGCCTGATGAGCCTTTCAATGCTATTTGCAGCTGGCACTCTTCAAAGGAAAAGCGCAGCCAGATCCTCACCAGTCCACAACAAACAAGTGAGACTCTATACCTGGGGCGCATCGGTTTTTACTGGAATGTTGACTGGAATAGATTGACGCAGAGTGCCGAAAATCGCCCCTTACAAATTAATAGCCTGACCAGTACCGGCGAAGATTCAAAGGTAGTTTTTGCCACTGCCAAAAACGGTCTTTTTATAAGTAAGGATCACGGTAAGACTTTTCAGTTACTTTATTAAAAGTAGTTCTGAATTATCTCATAAATTCAGAATCAGTTAAACATAAACCTTGATAATTAAGCCTTCTCTTCGTGAACTATTAACTTGGCATTAAATTAGATTTACTTTTGATATACTTATTGTATCTTAAAAAGAAACGGAAAAACATGTC
>JAKVBD010000176.1 GCA_022446985.1 Lentisphaerales bacterium | reverse complement strand
AAAACGCAAATATGGCAATAAGCATCCCGAATCAAAGAAAGCGAATTTGGCCTTTACCGACTACAGAACCAAGATAAAACAACTGCCTGCTAACAAGGCAAAAGATGCAGAGCATAAAAGCCAAAACCCAAACATTGCCGATTGGAAAGCCAGTGTAAAATTCGATGACTCCAAATCTGTCCTCTACAAATATAACTGGCTTGAGCTCGATCCTAAAATTATGGTACGTGCTATTGCTCTGGCAGGAGAAACTTTAATTACTGCCGGTCCAGCCGACACTCTCGACGAAGCATCCCTATATGGCAAATTTAACGCACCGGAGAATCAGCCAAAACTTCTTGAGCAGGAGGCCGCCTTCAATGGCGAGCGTGGTGGTCATATGTGGCTCATGGATACTAAAACCGGCAAACACCTTGCCGAACTTGAGTTAAACTCCGTACCGGTTTTTGACGGCATGGCAGTAACCAATGGTAATATCCTACTTTCGCAAAAGAATGGCGAACTCGTCTTCTTCGGAGAGTAAAACTTACTCATAAAAATTTCCACACACACAACTGCCGGTTTTCAGAGTTCCACACTTCTCTGGGAACCGGTTTCCTTTTTATAAAGTAGTAAATAAACTACACAGTTAGTAAGCTACTGAGGTCTGGGATTCACGTACCCGTCAATCGTACACCTACACGAATCTCGGGAACGGGAACGGGAACGGGAACGATTTTACATATAACGAAATAAGCTTCAGGGCATTAAACCAAAAAGTAAATAATTCTCAATCATCTTCAGATACGATGTTAGAAAACTATCCCTACCCCGATTCACCCTTTTTATCTAAAAGCTAAAACTTTGATTATTTCGAAACAGGACTAAAATCTCAATGAAACTTTATATTCTGGCAGGTCTTTTTCTGCTCAACAGCCTTACTGCCCAGTCATTCAAAACAGTCAGTGTTGACTATACTCTGAATGGCAAACAAATGTCGAATCACATCATGATCCCCCAATATGAAAATGACGAACTGCGTCCCATTCGTGGAGTTATGGAATATGTCAGTGGCCCTTTAAAAGAATTTGCCCATAAGAACCAGGTTGCCATGTTTCAATTACTTGATGAAGATCGCGGCATCAGTCAGGAATTTTTAACTGCGGCGGCGAAAGTAACTAATCGACCCGAAATACAATTTGCCGGAGCCATCGTTCAGGGAACAAGTGCCAAAGGTCGTAGAGCGGCTTTCTGGGCGTCGGAAAACCGTCATCGAGCTATCGCTGTCATCTTGGATCACTCATTCTGTTGGGGTATAGGTACCCCGGTCACGGTGAAAGGTGTCCCCATGTACTTCAATGCTACTTACCATAACCTCTTTCAAAATCACGATCGACGTAAGCTTCAGTCACAATGGTGCAAAGCCGGCTTTGCCAAAAGACAAGCCTGTACAGCCATCGTCGATTTCGTAAAAAATGGCGGCCATGGCGGACGCGGCACCACGACTCTGACCGCTGTTTGGCTCGAAGAAGCCATGAACTTTAGAGTGCCTCTTAATATTCCTGTCGGTAAACCTTATCAATTGATCGATGTCGATCCAATGAAATGCGGCGGTTACGTCTCCATGAAAATCTCCATGGAAGGAACCCGCTCATACCACGATAAGGTAAAGGTAACTTTGAAATCCAATGGCGCTGATTGGTGGATACCAGGCCCTAAAAGTACCGCACTTTACCTCGACTGGGTAAGAAAGAATGGCGGCAGCATCGAGAAAGACGAAAGTGCAGGCATTCAAAACTCCCCGCAATTCATCAATTTACCGACAGCACAAAAGAGAATTCTTGACCTCATAAAAGCAGGCCGCTGGAATCAGGCCTTTACATTTATTCAACAGAGTAAGACTCCAGAAGATCCCATCGATAAGATGTTTTCAAAGATGATCAGTGATAACATCGAGAGTCACTTAACTCTTCTTGAGCAATTTGAGCAAAGTGGCGATATCTACAGCCTTTATATGAATATAAAAAATGACTCCAGGCTTTATAAAGGCATCCGTGCCTATGACTCAAAGTTCAATTATTATCTATCCTTGTTCAAGAAAAAAGAAACTGCCTTAAAACTTAAGCTTTGCCGTGAATTCCACAGCATAATCGACCGCTTAAATAAAAGCCGCAAACTCACAGTTTTTAATCTTGGTCCACTCAAAAGTTTTGCCCAAAAACATGCCGATAATAAATATGGCCAGGTCGCCCAAAAAGCCTTTGACAGGCTTTCTGCAGATCTAAGCCTGAAACTTACACCGGATAAATATTTTGAAGAAGAATAAAGATCCGCGCCCATATGAATTAGCCTTAAATCACTTCCTCAAAAGGAGCCTAATAATATACTTTCCTCCGCGCCTCTGCGACTCTGCGTGAGACAATTATTAAGAGTGAGAACGAGGTAATTCCCAAACCGCGGATTTCACAGATTACGTCGATAGCAATTATAACACCGAAGAGTTTTCCAATATCTCCGAATAACGGCAAAGCCTATGGAGTTTGATCACTCCCACAGAACGTGTTTTTTGAATGATTAGTAAAGTCTTCAAAAAAGATCGAACTAAAACATTCCAAAATATGGGCCGTCATTATTTCTTTGCGAAAATTCTTCCTACAATGTTAGAAACCATTTTTTTTATCGATCCCTATAACATGAATTAAATCAAAAAGAAAAAATTTAACCCGACTATTTTGGAGACTAAAAATGCAGCTTAGAAGGCTATTTTTACTGATCACTTTTTTAACTATGGCACTCTTTGCCGCCGATAACAAACCGGCAAAGAAGACTAAAAAGCCACCAAAACCGCCAAAAGTCTTGATTCCTCCTACTGCAGAGGAGCTTTCGAAAGTGGAAGAAGCTCTTATGGCTGCCAAAGTTCAAGAACCCAAAAAAGAACGAAAAATAGTTATCTACAGTCAAAGCCGTGGCTTCAAACATAACTCCCGCCTCATTGGCGAAGAAATGCTGAAACTTATTGAATCAAAGCTCAAGCTTTTTAAAGTCAGTTTTAATAATAATCCCGAAGAGTGGACTGCCGAGTACCTAAAGGACTTCGATGCCATCTGTGTTTTAAATGCAACAGGCCTTGAGCATGCCTTTAGAAAAGATGAAAACCGCCAGGCTTTCATTAATTTTGTCAAAAATGGAGGCGGTCTGTTTGGCTGTCACGCTGCGACTGACGGTGGTAAAGAAAAATGGCCGGAATACTCGGCCATGTGGGGTGGTCATTTTGATTGTCACCCATGGGGAAAAACCGGTACATGGAAGATAGAAAATGCCGCAGCGACTCACCTTTTAAATAGATGTTTTCATGGCGAAAATTTCGAGATCAATGATGAACTCTACCTTCATAAAGGCCCTTACAAAAAGGGAGATTTTAAAACCCTGACGAGAATTGACCTTAACGAAAAAGTAAACACTCATAATCACAGTGGTAAGCTTAAAACTGTCCCCGGTGACAGAGGGCCGGATGGCAAAAGAGTGAGAGTTGACCTCGATCTGACTCGCGAATATCCAACGTCCTGGTGCAAGAAGTTTGGTGACGGAAGAGTTTTTTACGCCACTTTTGGGCACAATGAATCAGCCTATTGGAACAAAAAAATTGTCGAACATTTCATTTACGGATTACAGTATGTTTTAGGAGATCTCACTGCTGATGATACCCCAGGCCCAATAAATGAGAAACAAGGTCAGTAAAATGAAAGTTTCATATCTATTAATAACTTCCCTTTTCAGCCTGGTGAATATTTCTCTTGCAGAGTTGGGGACAGTCAATCGCGATAATATCGTCAAAGATCCAATACCGGTTCATTTGGAAGCGAAAGAATCTATGAGTCAAATTGAGATTCCCAGTGGATTTGAGTTACAATTGGTCGCTTCGGAGCCCATGGTTGAAGAACCTGTTTGTATGGCCTGGGGGCCGGATGGCGAACTCTATGTAGCTGAAATGTTGACTTACATGCTGGATGTTGATGCCAGTCGAGAAAAAGAACCTCTGTCAAGAGTAGTAAAACTGGTCGATACTGATGGCGATGGTAAAATGGACAAGCGAACCGTTTTCCTTGATAAAGTAGTCATGCCAAGAGCGATTCTTGTCTTAGACAAAAAAGTAGTCATCGGAGAGCCACCCAATCTATGGATTTGTGAAGACACAACTGGAGACGGTGTTGCCGATAAAAAAGAATTGCTATTAGATAATTTTGGCAAAAGGTCACAAAATGTTGAGCATTGTATAAATGGAATGCAATGGACATTGGACAACTGGATCTACAGCTCAAAAACCACCTCCCGTTTTCGCTATAAAGACGGTAAGCTAATTGAAGGTAGAGTGCCTTTTAGAGGACAATGGGGACATACGACGAACAATCGTGGTGAAAGATTCAACACAACAAACACCGTGCCGGTTATTTCAGATATCGTCAAATCTCATTATTTGCAAGGCAGCGAGTTTGCCAGAAAACACTCTCATATATACAGCTCTGTAAGGCAAAGTAAAAAATACCAAACAGTTTACCCAGTATGTGGAACTGTTGACACTCAGGGTGGACGTGGCATTAATCGACAGGAAGAAGCGACACTGCGCGTATTTACAGCTGTCTGTGGCCAAACATTCTTTAGAGGTGATCGCCTTGGGGAAGAGTTAAAAGATACCTACTGGGCCTGTGAACCAGTTGGTCGCCTCATTCGTGCCTCAAAAGTAGAGTACAAAAATGGCTACAACTATGTCGAAAACATATTTGAAAAAGAGGAAGTCGAATTCATCGCTTCAAGAGATCCTTTATTCCGCCCCGTCAATGCTTATACAGGTCCGGATGGCACACTTTGGTTTATCGATATGTATCGCGGCATTATCCAACAGGGAAACTGGACAAGAGAAGGTTCATACTTAAGAAAAGAAATTTTACGTCGTGGCTTTGAGAAATTCGTGGGCAAAGGTCGCATTTACCGCCTTGTCAAGAAAGATGTTCAGCCGGGTAAACTGCCAAAGCTCTCCAGCGCTTCTACTGAGGAGTTAATAGCGGCACTTGGTCACCCAAATGGCTGGTGGCGTGACGAAGCACAGAAGCTTCTCATCCTGAGAAACAAAGAAAATACTGTGGCTCTGTTGGAAAAGAATCTTAACAATAAAAATGAATGGGCCAGAGTCCATACCATTTGGACACTTGAAGGGCTGGATGCCTGGAGCCAGAATTTGGCTTTAAAAATGATCAAAGATCCAAGTGAAGAAGTCAGGTTATCTACTCTGAGAGCCAGTGACTCTTTAATCGAGAAATCTCCTGCACCTTTTGTTGAACAACTTACGAAAGCTGCCGATGGAGATACAATCGCCCTCACCTCACAAAAATTGATGACTATCAGTCTTTTAAAGACCAGAGGAAATAGAGTTAAACAGGTTCTGAATGCACTCGGAGTAAATCACGGCAAAGAGGTTATCGCCAAGTCTGCACTCATTGCCTTAAACACTTCTGAAGCAGTGATTCTGCTAAAAAAACTCAGTCAGGACAAGAAATTTGCCAACGTCAATCATCCACTGCCTCAATACCTAAGTCTGGCAATTTTCACCAATGCAAAAGCAGAAGAAGTCGAAGAATGCATGCAGTTAATGGCATCATCAGAAAAACCTTTTGCAGAATTACTTATCAAAGGTTTAAACATTGGCAATAGCTACGTTGGCCAGAAAATGAGGCCTGTTCCTTTGAAAATGGTTAAGTTGACTAAGAAACCAGCGTCTCTACCGCAAATTTTAGCTAAAGACTTTACTGAAGATGAACTCTCCAGTCTAAAAGGCTGCCTCACCTGGCCAGGAGACAGTAAGTACAGCAGTGGAGTCAACTTGCGCGCCCTCAATAAAAAAGAACTGGCATTATTCGAGCAAGGTCAGAATATCTACAATAGCGTTTGTATGGGTTGCCATGGCGCCGATGCCAAAGGAGTACAAATTCCAGGCCAAAAAACCACTATGGCTCCCCCTCTTGTGGATTCTGCTCGTGTAACAGACAGGAACGCCAGGCCATTTGCTTCAATATTATTAAAAGGCTTAACCGGGCCGATAGATGGCAAAACTTATCCTGGCCCAATGGCTGCGATGGGCAATAATGACGATCAATGGATTGCCGCCATTATGACCTATGTTCGACGTTCTTTTGGCAACTCAGCAGAACCGGTAAACGCCGCTGAAGTTAAAAAGGTCAGAGGCTGGCTCAAGAAAAGAAGCGAACCTTTTACAATTGGTGAGTTGAATGTTACTCCAAAGAAAAAATAAAAGAGAGGCGTCATGAAAGCTTTACTTACATTAGGATTTCTATTATCTCTAATTTCAATTGGCTATACAGAAGACACTGTTCAACCAACGCACAAAGATGTTAAATACGGCCCTCACGAGCGCAATAACCTGAATTTCTGGCAGGTCAAGTCTTACAAGCCTCTTGGCATCCTCGTACATATTCACGGTGGTGGATGGATTGGTGGCGAGAAGGCCGCAACTCAGCATAAAAATGTATTTAAAAACGGCTACCATACAGCATCAATTAATTACCCAATTGTAAAATATGGTTACATTCAGCCGGCTATGGCCAACTCTGCCGCTAGAGCCATTCAATTCATTCGCTACAAAGCTAAAGAGTGGAATATCGATCCTAATAAAATCCTCGTCACCGGTGGGTCCGCAGGCGGAGCTTCCAGTATGTGGCTGGGAGCTCACGATGATATGGCTGACCCAAACAGTGATGATCCCATCGCCCGCCAGTCAACAAGGGTAGCTGGCGTTTCCATTGGTGGTGGTCAGACAACTTTGGACCCTTTCCTCATCGAAAAGCGTATTGGATCTGAAACTTTGAAACACAGTATGCTCTTTAAACCATTTGGAGTAGAAAATATTGCTGAACTCAAGAAAAACTGGGAGAGTAAATACAAAAAATTCTCAAATAAATACACTGCCCTTCAGCATATAAGTAAGGATGATCCGCCAATATTCCTGCGCTATAAAGATGCCGAATTCCCGGCTAGGGATGCCGGACATGGTATTCACCACGGAATATTTGGCCTTATACTTAAAGAGAAAGCCGATAAAGTCGGAGCTAAAGTCTACGTCCAATTTGAAGGCAGAACACCGGAAGTCAGTCTCCATAAATTCATGGAATCTATACTTATTGGAAAGAAAAAATGAAAAATATCAAGAATACCAAACAAAGCTTTACGCTGATAGAACTTCTGGTTGTTATAGCGATAATCGGTATTCTTACGTCGATATTATTACCAAGCTTAAGTGAAGCACGATTAAAAACCAAAAGAGCTCTGTGTCTAAGCAATCTTAAGCAGTTGAACATCGCTCAAACTGCCTATTCATCTGACAATGACGGTCGACTCGCCAATTCAAGCTTTGGAACCGATTGGCAAACCACGACATCTGCCTCACTACACGTATGGAACAAAAATACAGTCGATCCTTTCGTTGAAACTTATCTAGATGGCAATATACAAGCCTTTCTATGCCCTCTTCAAAACGTCGATGAAAACTTCTTTGAATTCGTAAATAACTCATATCAGCGACTGACTTCTTACATGAGTGCGACCAATGAAGGCTTATCCAATACTTTGTCTGCCGGTACACATTTCTGGAAAAAAGATGGGAAAAACTACCATATTAATCGCTTTAGTACGGTTGAAGACTCCAGTCAATTCCTTTTTGCCGACTTCATACGTTTTAACCCTTATAAAAGTGAATGGAATGTAGCTGATAAAAATTTTCAAAGAAACGGCAAGCCAGAAGGTGGGAATGAAATGCAGGTTAACGGTGCTGCAAGATGGCGGACATTTAAGGCCAAAACACTAAACTACCAACATGGTTCGTGGCCTTATTATTGGACTGACGACGATCGTTAGAGTAAACTTCTACATCCACACCCTCTAGAACCTGACTTTGAAAACTCCCAATAGGGAACCATAAAGTATATAACATTCCGCAGATCTATACCTATCCAAGGTCGAATACCTGCAAAACCTGTAGAGTAAAGATCTACGCCCACAGGACGTGGTTTTGAAAAATAAATAAGGTCATTACAAAAATCGCCTGGTTAATTTTGCTAGATGCACTCCAACATTCTCCACCAGCCCCTTTAGCCTGTTTTTACAATACTTTATCGAGAGGCCATATCCTGATTTCATCAATGGTTATAGGACTTGTAAGCTGAGGACGGACTCTTTATTTCTTTTGATGATCCGGGAAATACATCGACTGTGATACTATTTGGCCGTTTTCAGGATTGTGTCTGGCACCATTTTACCAATAAACTTTCAAGGCAGTATCTTGCCAACGCAGATATTTAAATGAGTTTAATAATTATTTCTAAAGGTAACCATGTCCATACTGTGCTGGAGGCCAGTACCTTTTATGAGGGTTAAATGACTTGTGTGCCCATCTACAAAGGTGATAGGGTATCTGCCCACATCGCTGTGGTTCCATGTCGCTTTATAGTGCGTGCCATATTTTATTCTATGGTATGCGCCATATGTTAAGACCATTGCCATGGTTGAACTGTTTTGAATCTGTGAAATGGTGTTCTCACCTAAATCAT
>JAKVBD010000175.1 GCA_022446985.1 Lentisphaerales bacterium | reverse complement strand
CAAAGTTACCATGGTGACGGTGGAAAGAACCAATGCATTTTTCTGTTTTGAAAGAAGCAAAGCTTCCATCTGCTTTTTTCTCTACCTGAATACCAGGGAGGAATGGCATGAGTACTTCACTTACTGCGACAAATGCGTCACCAGGACCACCTCCACCGTGAGGAATAGACCAAGTCTTGTGAGTATTGTTGTGAACGGCATCGACACCCAGTTTATCGAGATCAACCCAGGCCGCAATAGCATTCATATTGGCGCCATCCATATAAACCAAACCACCAACACTGTGTATTAAGTCAGCCATTTCCCGAAATTTGCTTTCGAAAATACCTGAAGTATTCGGGTTTGTTACCATAACACCAAGAATTCTTTCACCGTACTCTTCAACTAAACCACGGACATTTACCATATCCATTTCGCCATCGGCTCCAGAATCAATCTCAACGATTCCATATCGTACGCCATCAACGACTTTAGTTTCCAGTCCAGCAACTGCTGCTGTCGCCGGATTTGTGCCGTGAGCAGTATGAGGAATAAGAATAATTTTTCTGTCGTGATCACCGCGATCTTCGTGATAAGCCTGGAAAAGCTTGATTCCAACCAACTCTCCCTGAGCGCCGGCAAGAGGCTGAGTTGTCACTCCTGGAAGACCTGTAATAGCTTTAAAATACTCTTGAGTCTGCCAAATCATTTCAAGGTTACCCTGTACGTCTGATTCAGGAGCCTGAGGGTGAGAATCTGCAAAACCTTCAAAAGCAGCACAGTAATCATTCAGGTAAGGATTGTACTTCATAGTACAGGAGCCAAGAGGATAAATACTGTTATCCGGACTGATATTCTGTTGACCAAGGTGCTTATAGTATTCGCGAATCTGTTCTGCCGAGAAAGTCGGCATGTCAGCAGATCCTTGACGCAGAAGATTTTCAGATATGACTGGGATTACTGAACCTTCACCAGTGGCTGTACCAAACTTACTTTCAAAAGCAGCAACCAGTTTTTCAAGATCAGCTTCAGTGTGGGTTTCATTAAATGAAAGCATAATGTAGTTGTTTGCTTCTGAAGAAACCCTGTCAGAAACGTCAACACCAAGATGCAAGTCATTTTCAACGCCAAAGTCGATAAGTTCTTGAGCAGACACTGGCAGTTTGAGTGTCACTTCATTGAAGAATGGAACGTTCGGGAATGCCAGTTCTACACCTTCAATAGCAGTTAACTTAGTAACTGTATTCAAGGCCATTTGACGACTGCTTTCAATAGCAGACTTCAGACCTTCTTCTCCACGATTAAGTAAAGCTGCACCACAAACTGTCGCGATGTAAGCCTGATTCGAACAGATATTTGAGTTAGCCTTTTCGCGCTTAATGTGCTGTTCACGAGTTGAGAGAACAATAACTTTACATTGACGACCTTGGCCATCGACTGCATCACCGACAAAACGACCAGCAGTTGCACGAATATTGTTTTTACAGGATTTATTAAAACGAATGCCAAATACACCAAGTCCAGGCCCACCGTAGTTTGATCCAATCGCCAAATGCTGACCTTCTGCGACAAAGATATCGGCTCCTTTCTCACCATACTCTGAAGGTGGCTTTAAACCGCCAGTAGCGATAACAGCCGGATCGATGATTGCCACGGCTAAGGCGCCAATATCATGAGCAAAATCAGTAATTTCGTCAACTTCTGCGATAGTACCGACATTATTAATCTGTGGGAAAGCGATGGCTGCAATTTCTTTTTCAATGCCTTCAGCTGTTTTGCGGATAGTATCGATACAAACTTTGCCAGTCTTCTGGAAGTTAACAGCTTCAATCCAGATCACTTCCAAATTTGTGTGCTTGACCTGAGTTTCGATAACTTCTTTATCGCCTGGATAAATACTATCGAGAATCAAAACTTTATTGCGCTTATTGCGGCTAATTTTCTGAGCACATTTCAGAGCTTCAAAAAGTGCAGTTGAACGCTCATAGACTGAAGCATTAACCGCTTCAAAACCCGTTAGCTGAGCTAAAAGACTCTGGTAAACCCAGTGAGTCATGAGTGTTCCCTGAGAACGCTCTGGCTGATAAGGTGTGTAGGACGTCGTTAATTCGCGAATGCCTAGAATGTCGCTCATGACCTCGGTATTTTTCATGACTTTTAAGCCATCGCCAATAAATGAAGTTTTCAATTTATTTGCCGCTGCCATGGCACCCAACTCATCGATAATCTGTTGGTAACTTTTAGCCGCTGGAATATCAATTGGCCCATCAAATTGAACATCTTTAGAAATATGAGAGTAAAGGTCTTCAAGCTTTTCTAATCCAAGTGCAGATAGCATTCCCTGGATATCCTGATCAGTTGCAGATATATAATGTTTCTGCGCTTCACGAGTCGTTACATTCGGGTTATAAGCGGTCATTTTCGTCCTGTAAAGAATAAATTTTTTAGTGATAGTAATATACTCTAACCCTACATTCATCATTTCTTTAGCGAAATATTCAAATCCACCAAACAGTTATCATTTTCAACAAAATAAAGACTCTTTCATGCACTTAAGTTATCATTTTTGACATGATTAAGATTCTTCCAAGCACAAATAATCGAGAAATTTGCTTTAGATGTCCACTTCCTAAGTAAACTGTCGTTTAAGGAAGAAAAATGGACTTGTGTATGAGATTTATAATTTGTTTTCTTTTTCTATTAATCTGCCTATCAGCAGACGATAAACCCAATATTCTTTTTGTATTTACGGATGACCAAAGTCATAGAACTGTCAGTTGCTATGAAGAAGCCTACGACTGGGTGAATACCCCGAACATCGACAGTTTGGCGAAAAATGGTATTCGCTTTAGTTCAGCCTACATTGGCACATGGTGTATGGCATCCCGCCTGACAATGCTCACAGGACTTCTTCAACATGGACAGAATTCTGTAAAAATGGTCGGCAAGTATCCAGGTAGTACTTATGATCCTGAAGTTTTACCATTTTGGCCGGCCACTTTTAGGCAAAATGGTTACCAGACAGCACACATCGGTAAATGGCATACTGGTAATGATGGCGGTTATGGTCGCGACTGGGATCACCAGATTATCTGGAATCGCCCGAAATACAATCGAAATTCAGGAGCCTACTACTACAATCAGGATACAGAAGTAAATGGACAGCATATTGGCAAAGTTGAAGGTTATAGCACAGATAACTATAGCAAATGGGCTGAAGAATATATTCGCAGTCGTCAAGGCACAAAACCATGGGCATTGTGGTTGTGTTACGCCGGTGTTCATGGTCCGTTTACCCCAGCTAATAGACATAAATCGCAATATGAAGGCGTTAAAGTCCCCTCACCGCTGGATATATATGGGCCAAGAGATGGCAAGCCGTCTCATGTTAAAAACAGAAGTGATTTTACTCCAGATAAAAATGGCGAGCCTGAACTCATTAAAAAAGATAAGGACAGTGGTAAAGGTCTGCATGGCAATACACTTAGCGATTTTGTCAGACAGTATAACCAAGCGGTTACTTCTATTGACGAAGGTATCGGTGAAATCTTAAAGGCCTTGAAGGAAACCGGCCAGTATGATAACACCCTGATTATCTTTACATCTGACCAGGGCCAAGCTTGGGGTCAGCATGGTTATAAGTATAAATTTGCTCCTTATGCGTCAACAATTAAGTCGCCGATGATTATTAGTTACCCCAAAAGATTTCCCAGTGGAAAAGTCTGCAATGCTCATATCAGCGGTGCAGATATAGTCCCGACCTTTTTTGATATCTGTGGGATAGATCTGCCATGGCGTATGGATGGCAGAAGTATTCGACCACTTTTAGAAAAGCCGGATATGTCATGGGATCATCCAGTTTTAATGACTTACACGAAACATTCTTATGGAGAAGACACCATTCAAATCCCAGAGGATGAAGATCTATTTATTCACAAAACCGGAGTTCCCTGGTGGAGCTTTCTTTTACAAGGCCGTTACAAATACATACACACCTTGGTAGATGGAGAAATTCCAGAGCTTTACGATCTCAAAAATGATCCTCAAGAATTACACAACCTCGCCTTAAATCCTGAATACAGGACAATCGTCAAGAAATACAAAGAGATCATGATAAAAGAACTGCGACGAACAAAAGCTGGTTTTGTTGAAAACTTACCAAAATTAAAGTTCTAATTTTTCGAATTTCCTGTTAGGTTAATTGTCCTTTACTGCGTAATGGCGACGATAGTAATTAAAAACAACTTAACAGGATTAACTATGAAGAACATTTTTTACATTTTAATCGCTCTGCTTTTTGCCGGTACTTCTGCATTTGCTGAAGGAAAGCATCTGTTTATTCTTTCCGGCCAATCAAACATGCAGGGCCACAGACCTCAGGAAGCTTTTACTCCTGCCGTTTCAAAGAAGTTTGGCAGTGAAAATGTCATAGTTATTCAAGATGCACTTGGCGGGCAGCCTATTCAGCGCTGGTACAAAGGCTGGGTTTCTCCTACTGGTGAAAAGCCAGAAACTACTGGTGATTTATATGATAGGCTTATAAGCAAAGTTAAGCCTGCAATAAAAGGTCAAAAAATAGCAACTGTTACTTTTTTCTGGATGCAGGGCGAGCGCGATGCCAAAATGCTTTGGGGCAAAGTCTATGAAAAAAGTCTCAAAGGGTTAATTAAGCAGTTAAGTAATGATCTTGGTAGAGATGATATGAATTTCGTCATTGGACGATTGAGTGATTTCGTTCTTAAAAATCAAAAGTACGAACACTGGACGATTGTCAGAGACATTCAAATGAAAATTGGTGAATCCAGCCCTCGTGGAACCTGGATTGACACCGATGACCTAAACACTGGTAAATCCCGCAAAGGTAAAGACTATAAAGACGATCTACACATGAGTGTTGAAGGTTATAAAACCATGGGCAAAAGATTTGCCGAAGCTGCAATTAAACTGATTGAAAAAAACAAATAATTTTCAATGATGACTTGTTGAGCTCAAGAGACTATCAAGGTTCAGCTTGAGCTCAGCTTCACTATTACAGAAAAGTACATCCACCTTAGTAGATACTTTTTGAAAAACGGGCATAAGCATTACAGCGATCTCCTTACTTTTTCACTAAAAGTACACACAAGAGTATGAGAATGACCTTTCTCTTCTCAGTAAGATGCTTTCTCGGCAATTTTTGCAATATCGGAATGTTTTACAATGATATCATCCGGTTCCAGATCGACAATTTCAAGAAACCCATGAGCAATCTTTTCGTCATTTGAAACTCTTATAAAATAATCGACTAGTTGTTCCGAAGTAAATATACCTGACACAGCACAATTCACTGTGTTATTTTCATCATCGTATGTATAGTCAATTGCCATAATAGCCCTTTTTTTTTTACAAAATCTGTATTGCCTTTCATATACTCTATCAAGTCTCTTTAAAAACTTCAATTGTTTAGTTTGTTTACAGTTAAGACAATCCCCTTCAATTAACTTTTTTATATAAAATAAGATCAATAGCTTGCGTATTTTTGACGAATACTTTTGTATTCGATCAATAAATCAGGTTAATTATAATGAAAAGCGCTATTTATGTACTCTACCAGGCAAACACTTATAGAACGACTTCGCACCAAGAGTGATGAAGATTCGTGGCAAACTTTTACAGATACCTACCAAAGATACATCTATGTTGTTATTCGCCGCATGAATATTGGTCATTCTGAAGCAGAGGACCTGGTGCAGGACGTTCTCATCAAAATCTGGAATAAATTGGCAAGTTTTAATTATGATCCTGGAAAAGCCAAATTCCGTATCTGGCTTAGCGCTGTTATCAAGAATCATGTTTTTAACTACGTAGAGTCTCGAAAAAGCTACAGCAACAAAATTGAAAAAGCCGGACAAGAGCCACAAAAAGCCTATACCGAAGATGAAATCGATGCTGTCATGCAAAAAGAATGGGAAATCTACATCACCAATTTGGCTCTAGAAAAAATAAAAGGTCAGTTTACTGGAAATGCCATCGAAGTCTTTGAAATGAGTTTAGCGGGTGTTTCTGTTGGCGACATTGCCGAGAAGTTAGATATCAAAGAAAATACAGCATATCGCCTCAAGAACCGTGTTAAAAGCAAGATTATTGAGGAGATCGAACAACTCCGCTTTGAACTGGAATAACTTATTTCTGTTTCACGCGTTCAATTTCGCTGAGCGATAGAGAGCCATTTTTATCGATACCCAACACCTTAGAGAAATACATAACAGACTCCTTTGGGACTAACACACTTAACTCATTTAGCGATAATGTCTGTGACTGATCTTTATCCAGATCATCGAATCTCTTTAAGATTCTAGAAATTTGCTGTTCGATCACAGAATTGTTCCCCGATTTATCTGAGTAAACTATTTGAAAAGGCCATTGGCCTTTAGTCAGTCGCTTCAGATTCGTACTTAAAATGACCTTTTTCAGGCTCTTCAGTACAGTCAGAGGCCGTAAATCCAATACCAAGGTCTTCTCAAGGTTCAGTTCTTCCAATTCCTCTAAGCCTCTTAAGTGCTCTAGGTTGCTAACTGCTGTATTTGAAAGATTTAGCGTTCTTAATTTCAAAGTCTTCAATATGTAAAAACTTTTTAGGCTTTCTAGAGGCATGTCATCGAGTATGGCTAACGAAGGATTATTTGCTAAAGATAAACTCCGCTTTGATTCATCATAATGAAAGCGAAAATCACTGCTCCCGTTTCTGTGCTCCAGCATATTTTTAACAACTACACTATGATCTGTTAAACTTTGACGCTGTTTACTGTCATAGGCTACGAAGTACATCATCATTGATTTAAACTTCACGGGAAGGCGCTTCATCAAACCTACTGTCTCATCTGGACTCAAAAGGCCTTCATTTCCAAAGTTCTCCTGACTCATCTTTTTGAGTGTCTGAACATCTTCATCACTTTCTTTAGAAAGCTCAAGTGCTTTATGAGCCTCTTCAAATTCATGACGAATAAAATGAATGTAACCTTTACGCAACCAGGCTTCTACATTCTCCGGATCCTTGTCTACTGCCAAATTAATAATCATAAGACCTTTATCCATATCAAAATGATCTTTATTCAGCTTCGTAGTATGAACCAGAAATTCAGTAAAATCCTTGTTTATAATCTGCTTTTCGCGCTCACCTTGTTTGTAAAGAGCCAATGCCTCTTCGGCTTTTTCTTTTTCGGCTCGATAACGCTTTTGACTTTGTTTAATATCCTCTATATAACTGTAAATCACCATACTCAGAATAAGAGCAAAAGCGGTAACCAAGCCACACATAACTTTATTTCTGTTACAAAACAGAAAAAGCTGTTTAAAGAAACCGGCTTCCTCGGCCACTGTTGCAAAACCATTACGGTATTTATCGATATCCTTTTGTATAGACTGCACATCGCGATAACGATCTTGTTAATTTACTTTTAAGGCTTTGGAATATATCGATTTTATACTGACCGGTATCTTCACCTTTGGTTCAGTTATATTACCTCTAAGAGTTCTCTTGAGAATCCCATCTAAATTTTCTGCAATGAATGGTATTTCATACGTCAAGAGAATGAAAAGCAAAGCTCCAACTGAAAAGACATCTGAGCTAACGGACTTGCCACCTTTTATGCGCTCAGGAGCTAAAAATCCGGGTGTTCCTCTTATGTAACCGTGCAAAGTATTTTCATTTTTAAGATGTGGAGTCTCTAAGTAGTCGATATCGTCCTCATCATCGTAAATGTAGTAACCAAGGCCCCAATCACAAAGGATAACTTCACCATAAAGCCCCAGGCGAATATTATCCGGCTTGATGTCGAGATGCAGGATATTTTTAGAGTGAGCGTAGGCGACGGCGTCACACACTTTGTAAAAGAGGTCCAGCCTTTGAAAAAGAGGCCATTCTTCTTTGGTGAATCGATGATACTCAATCTTTTCCTGTAGCGACTGGCCTTCTATAAGCTCCATGCTGAACCAAGGCTCATTTTTATCCATCCCTATATCATAGATGCGGATAATAATTGGATGCTGAAGAGAGGCTGTCAGTCTGGCTTCTCGTAAAAAAGCTTCGATATTTTTTTATCTGATGAGTCAATTAACCCGGCTTTTGCGACTCTGCGGCCGCTGGGGAGATCTTTGACTGAAAGGATCTTTTTCATGGCTCCTTCGCCAACAGATCTTTCAGAAATGAAACGATAGCCAAGAGACTTCAATTCGCTCTGAATGGGATAAAGATCTTTCTCATCTATATCCTCTTTTGTGAGGTTGTAGAGTCTCCCTAAATTCGGGTTCATATTATCAAAGAAATCTTTATTACCGTTCATCACGAAACTTTATTTTAATAGTGCTTACACATACATCATAAAATAAACGAAGAGAAACTTCCAATTTTGAAAGTTTCTCTTCTAGGTAGAAAAAGGTTTTCTTAAAACCTAACGTTTCATTTGATCGACTAAATGCATGAAATAACTCATAGCATCTTCTCTGGTCATTTGCCCTGCCTGAATACTTTTCACGGACATTCTTTCTAAATTTAGCCACAAAGTATTTAACAAAAGATATTTAAATTGTTTTTGAAAAGAAAAAATGCTGGCTACGGTAATTTTACGCCTAATAAATCAAGAATTTTCTG
>JAKVBD010000174.1 GCA_022446985.1 Lentisphaerales bacterium | reverse complement strand
TAATTCGACTCCGTGAGAGACGCTACCCAATCAGCTAAGCCTGGATCTCGAGCGCCAAGAACAATGACAGATGCTGCTTCTGAGATATTATCGAGATATGTTTTGAGCTCATCTCTATCTTCAAAGCATGAAGTTTTTAAACCATTAGCTGAATAGTCCTGAGCGACTTCTGCACTGCTTGGTTTAAAGGAGGTGGTTCCTCCAGCGTAGAAAACCGGTAAAAGAACAAGTTTATCTTCATCTCTCAGTACAGATTTTAGTTCTTCTAAAAGAGCATCTTTCATGAATCCCAGTGGGCCGTAACCATGAGGCTGAAAAACAGCGACTACTGGATTATCAGAAAGGCCTTGAGCTGTTTTTATACAAGCAGCAATTTTCTGTACATTGTGAGCGTAATCATCATAAACAGTTTTATTGGCACGGCTACCTTTGTAGTCAAAACGGCGACCAACTCCAGAAAAAGCTTTAAGAGAGGCGGCACTTTCGGCTTTAGAAAAGCCATTGGCTAAAAGTGTCGTGTAAACAGCTAGAGCATTGATGGCTGAGTGAGTTCCGAATTGTCGAGTTGGAGCCTTTTCGCTATCGACTGCAAAGATAACTCCTTCTGGAGTGTGTTCTATAGAATCGATTATTTTCTCAGCTTCGTCTTCCAATGCTTCCGAGAAAGTAAATGCTTTGGTATCTTCTGGAACGAGATAGCTCAACTTACTGCTGACCACAGCTTGCTCGGCATGCTCCAGGTATTCCTTGAAAAAGACTTCCAGTTTATCCTTTTCATAGTGATCAATTCCCATATTTAAAAGCAGGGCCGTATGTGGTCTGAAATTAACCAGAGAACCATCACTCTCATCAGCTTCATAAACGATGACTCCAGCGCCTGGTTTGAAGTTACCTGGGTAAGTCTCGGTTATGAACTCAGTGGTGTAACCACCATTGATCATAACTGGATTTTGTCCAAGATCGTGGAGAGCACTTGCTAACCAACCGGTCACAGAGGTTTTACCGCAACTGCCGGCGACCGCGATTTGCTTCATGCCACTGCGATTGACTGTTTCTGCCATGGCAATTGAACGGTGAAAACGGGGCGTTTTTTCTGAAGCGACAAAGTCAGGGTTATCGTCTTCTATGGCCGATGAGTAGATCAATGCAGCCGGCGTTGTCTCTTTGACTCCTGAGCCATCTTGTAAAAAAATGGTCATTCCCTGAGCACGCAACTTATCGAACAATTTTACTTGTGCCGGCGTTTCAAGATCGCGATCACTGCCGCTTACTGTGTATCCCAGAGAAACAAAAAATTGCGCCAGGGCACTCATGCCGATGCCGCCTATACCAACCAGGTGCAAATGTGCCGGAACTAAAGGAAAATTTTCAGAGGTCATAGTTCTATAGCTTTATTTTTAAAAATTCGATAAGTTATGATGGCGACAGCCAAAAATGAAAGAGATGAAACAAAACCACAAATTCCGGCTTTGATGAGAAGCTTAGGCAGGAACTTTATAGCGAGATTGGCGAAAAAGAACATATTAAAAGCCTGGCAAATGGCGGCTGCTAACAGTGTCAGGCTATTGAGAGAGAATACACTGCCAAGAATACCAAGCATGACTCCGAGGAGGATAATGGCAGCCATTGGAAAAAAGGCCGATGCCATACCGGTGATGGCGATTCCAAGAGTAATGGCAGCTGTTATGGCAAAAAGAGCAGAGAGATTTTTTCTGGCGCTTTCAGAAGCGCGGCCATTGAAATCCAGGGCTGCCTCTTGTTGCCAGTCGAGCATGACAAATTTGAGATTTTTCAAAGCTTCCTGATCAGCTTCACCACAGTAGTAACACTTTCCACTTTGTTGACTTATAGCTCTGCCACACTCCTGGCAATTGATAGCATTGGCCGTTTGCTTCTCATTTTTCTCAAGAGGCTCAGAGACGGTTTCAGCTGTATCAGTTTGCTTAGCATCCATTTTCGTGTATACCAGAGTTTTATCTATTGAATTTAGGTCTATTATACCCAGATGAAGACTTAAACCCAAGTTGAAAGCTTTTGAATAATTAAACCTTTTTGAGATACTATGCAGAATTTTAAAGTTATGTCGGTCAATGACGATCTCCCACTTAAAGTTGAGGGCAATGTTCACAGCGGTAAAGTCCGCAGTGTTTACTGGTTAACAAGAGAAGACAGTAAGCGTCTGATCGAAGAGAAAAATTATCAGGTTCCGGCAGATACTAAACTGGCTGTTATGGTGATCAGTGATCGTATCTCGGCATTTGATTGTATCTGGAAAGGTGAAGGTGGTTTAGATGGTATCCCAGGAAAAGGAGCCTCTCTAAATAGCGTTTCAGCTCACTGGTTCAAATTATTTGATGAAGCCGGTCTTGCCGGTAATCACATTGTCGATATTCCTCACCCACTGGTTTGGATAGTCCGTCAGGCTTCCACTGTTCGCGTTGAGGCAATCTGCCGTCAATACATCACCGGTTCCATGTGGCGTGGTTATTCAAAAGGCGAGCGCAGTATCTGCGGTATTTCTCTTCCAGAAGGTTTACAGAATAACCAGAAACTTCCAGAGACTTTAATTACTCCTTCGACTAAAGGTATCATTCGCGGCGTGGCTTCGATTCCAGAAGTCGATGACGTAAATATCACTCGCAATGACATCGTCAGTAACCTGAACGTATTTAATTTTAATTCCGTATCTGATGTTGACCTCTACGAAAAACTTCTGAAGGAAGGTTTTGGCTTGATCAGCAAAGAGCTTGAGAAGATCGATCAGATTTTTGTCGATACTAAATTCGAGTTTGGTTATGTAAAAGATCTCGAAGGTAATGACAAACTGATTTACATCGATGAAGTTGGTACTCCTGACTCGTCGAGAATCTGGGATGGGCCTTCTTACCGCGAAGGTAAAATCGTTGAAAACTCCAAAGAAGGTTTCCGTCAGTTGTTGATCAATTCTGTACCGGACAGTGATGTTCTTCTGAATAAGGACCGCATGGATGAAAGAGAAGAGTTGGCGAAGAATTTCCTACTGACTCAAGATGCAATGATGCAGGTATCTGATACTTATACGGGTATCGCTGGTAAGATTACTGGCAGTAAGATCATTGTCCCAGAAGATCCAAAAGCTGAGATTATTGACGTTCTTAGTTCCGGCTATGGGATTGTTAAGTAGCAGGCTTTAAAGTTATTGTAGTGCCGCAAAGATTGCGGCACTCCTGAGATAAGATAATTTATTCCTCTCAATAAGACCCGATCATAAACACAAGTATGAAACTATTTTTTCATAGTTGCTGAGTTTAGGTCGGGTATTTTTATGGGTAGACAATATAAAGAGATTCCAATTTGTGTATGGGGTCTACAAGAGAGGATTTTGGTATGAAGAAAGTAAATGTTGCCATACTTGGTACGAGTTTTATGGGGCGTGCTCACAGTAATGGATGGAATCAGGTCAAGAAGTTTTTTAGTCCGGAAGTTGAACCGGTATTGAAAGTGGCTTGTGGCCGTGACCCGGAAAGAACTAAAGAATTTGCTGATAATTGGGGCTGGGAAGAAACAGCTGATAACTGGGAAGAAGTAATTCAGAGAGATGACATCGATATTGTCGATATTTCACTTCCTCAACACTTACACCACAAAGCGGCAATTGCTGCAGCGAAAGCAGGGAAGCACATCTTCTGTGAAAAGCCGATGGCTTTGGAATTGAGCAAAGCTGAAGAGATGATGGACGCTATCCAGAATTACGATAAAGTTCATTACATCAATCACAACTACCGCCGCCTACCTGCAGTTCAACTTGCTAAAAAAATGATCGAAGCTGGTCAGATCGGCCGTATTTTTCACTGGCGTGGAGCTTACCAGCAGGACTGGGTAGTTGACCCGAACTTCCCTCTTACGTGGCACCTGCAAAAAGAACTTTCAGGTTCTGGCGCAATGGGTGACCTGAACTCACACAGTGTTGACCTGGCTCATTTCCTGGTTGGCGACATAAAGAGTGTTTCTGCTTTGACAACTACTTTTATCAAAGAAAGACCACTTCCTGGAAAAGGTGCGGCAACTTTCAGTAAAGGCGCAGTCAGTGAAGAGAAAGGTGAAGTGACTGTTGATGATGCTTCTATGATGCTGGTCGAATTTGAAAATGGCGCCGTTGGTTCTTTTGAAGCAACGCGTTTTGCAACTGGACGTAGAAATCACAATACCTTTGAGATTTACGGCAGCAAAGGCAGCCTGGTTTTCGATCTTGAAAGAATGAATGAAATTCAATTTTATAACAACGAAGACCCAGAAGGTCAGCAGGGTTTCAGAACCATTCTGGCGACTGATCCTTCACATGCGTACATGAAGCACTGGTGGCCGACAGCCCACAATATCGGTTACGAGCACAGCTTTGTTCACGCTATGACTGACTTCCTCGATGCAGTCGGAACCGATGGCAAGATTGAGCCTGACTTCAATGACGGTATCAAAGTAATGCGCGTTCTGGATGCCAGTTTGAGATCTGCTGAAAGCGGTCAGAGAGTTTACCTCTAAGTAAACTTCAAAAAGACTTCTACAAGGCCTGAGTAATAAATTTTACTCAGGCCTTTTTACTTTTGTCTTTTCTTCAAAAAAGAATCATTAAGAGTTTGCCATTTTCCCTCTGTCATTTGCCACTCACAGTAGATAGAAATTCCGGAATAGTTATCAGGCAATTTTGAGTGTTGATTGAGAAAAGAATGAATACCAGCAAGAGCATTTGAGATATTCTCTACTTTGGGGTCGTGGTAGTGAACTCCATAATCGTTGTAAGCAGGTATACCTAAGAGAATTTCTGTATTACCAGACCATTGCAGGACTTCATGGGACCAATCGGTCATTAATTTTTGATAAAATTTGGGGAGTTTTATCCCTGTATCGTACATCATAGGGACCAGTTGATCTACTCGTCTGGAGACTTCTTTGAAATACTCTTTTTCCCAATGAACCTCTTTATACGGATGCCATAGAGTTGGAGGAGGGTAGGCTGCTACCGAGAGAGTTTTTGTTGGCATGGCCAACTTAAGTTCATCTAGCAATACGAGTAGAGACTTATTCCCACTGGGTAGAGGCTCTATGTTTAAATGGATGCCAGAAAAAGATGGGTGGCTTTCAAGAAGAATAATTACAGATTCAATAAATGTTTTACGCCATTTTTTAGATTCAGGAAAGCAATGTTCTCCAAGAACTCCGCCTACCCATGGCATCACTTTGAAATCATTGAATACTTTTAGAAAGTTTTTTGTCTGTTCATGATCAACCTTACTGATGTGACCTTGAAAGTCAGTTGGGCAAAGGTGAGGATAAATATATTTAATATTGTGCTTTTGTAGATCTCTCTGGAGTGAGAGCATGTTTTCTTTATCTCTGAACTTTGAAGGGGCTTTTTTGTATTTTTTGAACCATGAGTGGTGACCTAACCAGCCATGCTGAATCCATATGCCATTTTGACCTTTATCATGCTTTCCATTTGTAATAATTGTTCCGGGTGTCCAGAGAGTATAAAGACTTATTGCTAAGTTTAGGAAAATGACAAAAAGGGCGATTATTCTTTTTAAATTTATTTTTTTCATAGATTCCTCAACTTATTTAAAGGAATTATCCGAAAAATTCTTTAGCAGTGTTTATGAACTTTGTGAAAAGAATGTGAAAAAAGATATTTCACCTCAGGCCTTTTTTGTTATGGTCAGCGGCCATTGAAGTTATGTTTTTTGGTCTTAGCACATTTACTGTAAATTTGTAGGTATGAAAAATTTGGTATGTATGATGTGTGGAAAGAAAGGTTTCACTCTGGTTGAATTAATTTTCGTTATGGCAGTTATCGGTATTTTAGTTTCTTTGTTGGTTCCATCGTTAAGAAGTGCTCGAGAAGAAGCCAAAATGTAGTATGTAAAAGTAATACAGTTGAGTACTACAAGCTTTTTATGGTTAAGGTTTAAAATGATTTGTTCTCTGGTTCAAATGCTCAAGGCTGGCTTAAGAGGCAATATGCAAACTGACACGTTGGTAAATTTCCAGATGCCAAACTCTGGTAATTTTATATCTTTAAACTTGAATGCGTGATGACCAGTACGAGTGAGAAGGATTGGTTTGCCGTTTTTGAGGTATTCTTCAGAATACTTCATTTGATGATCAGGGAGCTGCCTCCAGCGCAAGCCGACAATAACAAGGTTTGCAGCAGTAAGAGTTTCGAGGCCTGGAATATTATAATTTACATAAGGGTTAACGGTTCTGTTTTTAGAGTCAATAGCAAAGAGGACTGAAGTTTTAAAGCCGTGATGTTTTGCTAAGATGTGGGCCAATATTGGGTAAGATTCTTCTGATCGGTACTCTTCATCTCCAGAAATAAGAACTATGTGTTTGCCTTTTTCGGGTCCTTCGCCGCCTTGAAAAACCAATCGGTCTACACCATCTTTGGCTGTTAGGTTTATGGTCAATAATACCAACATAAAAGAGATTTAAAGTTTCATGTCTTCCTCTAAAATAACATAAATTATATCGCGCTATTCAATTCATCTCCAGAGGATCTTATAAAGCGTGTGGTTTTGTGGAAGCGAATTTTACACAATGTGATTGGGGCGAATGGCAAATTGCTGATTATAGATGATTTTAATTGTATGACGTTTATGGTTTAGGGTATATGCATCTTCCAAAAAAACAGAACTGTATAGATTGGCTGACTCAGCTTTGGAATATTACTAAAGGTAGGAAGGTCGAGAATTCTGATAGTTGGCTATTGGGACCAATGGGCCCGATTGGAGGGATATCTGATTACTATGTTGAGGATTTGGCAAAGAGTGAAGGCTTAACAGTTCACCGTAATTTGCCGGATTCAGGGTTGATGGATAACTTTCATGGCTTTGATTTTGATGAGACAAGACTCAATGAGAATATCGTAGATTTTTATCTTAAAACACTTTCATATAAACTTGATGTCTGGGTAAATTGGCAACCTGTTTTTGGAACATTCGGTTACTTAGTAAGACGCATATTCTCTAAAAGGATAGAGCAATTGAGTCTACCACAAAGCGCCATAGAGTTATCAGAAGGGCTAAAGAGTGAGATTATTCTTCTCAAAGATAAATGTGGGGATATTAAGAACCGCATTTGGTTTAGACGTCTAAAGAAATCTGATGAAGTTGTTTACTCTGGAATTTACTCTCACTGTCAGTTACCATCTGGAGAAAAGTGCTTGAAAATTATTTTTCCTTTACCGATGGGAAGTGCAACGGTGATTATGAGAGCGGGAATAGATGCAAAGGGTAATTTAGAGCTTCTATCACAAGGTAAAGGTTATGGAGATCCAGGCTTTTATTTTCTAGTTAAGGATAGCAAAGGCCATCTTTGGAAAAATTATCTATCTTCTTTCCATGAAAGAATATTTGTCTTTGAAAATGATCAAAATGAACTTCGTGCGGATCATACTATGAGTGTCTGGGGGAGCAAAGCTTATGAGCTTCACTATCGCATGGAAAAGGATGATAGAATTAATCTCGAGAAATCATAATTCCCAAAAAATCAAAAAGTCATACAATAAATTTATTCGTGCCACCGTTCTAAGGAGAAAATAAGAACAAAGGATAAAGTGTCATGAAGAAAACAATTCTACTTTTTGCAAGTGTATCATTTTTAAGTGTTAGTGCAGCAGCTGAGGCTAAGCTGGAAAAAGGTGACTTTGAACAGAAACGTGCAGAGATGCGCGACAAAATGAGAGATATGTCCCTTGAGGAACGTCAGGCTTTTGTGGAAAAGAAAAAAGCTGAGATGAAAGCGAAGATTGATGCAATGACTTCAGAAGAACGACAGGAATTTTTCCAGAAAGTAACAACTCGCATGATGGAAAAGGCATCAAAGCATTTAGATAAAGATGAATTGACAAAAGTGGAAAGTCTTAGTGCTGAAGAAAAGTTTAATTTCTTTCGTGAGAAGAGAAAAGAAATGCATGAAAAGCTAATGAATATGAGTCCTGAAGAAAGAGAGGCTTTTAAGCAAAAGAGGAAGTAAGGTCTCAGGTAAGAGGTTACAGGACGCTTCGCTTTCAGGTTTCAGGTTTCAGGTAAAAATTAGGAAGAGGCCGCATAAGTGCTGCAGGCTCTAATTAAATTTTCTTCTTGTTTTGATAAGTGAATGGATCATGGCAGAAATTTCTTTTGTTTCGGCTAAGGCCCATTCACAAAATTCATTTGAAAGAAAAGGAACTTCTTGGCCAATGATCAGTTGAGTTCTTAATTCACCACATGAAGCCTTGGCATAATTGAGGAAGTTGAGAGTTTCTTTGTTGGATTCTCTTTCAAAACCTTCTGCGATGTTACTCGGAACAGATAATGTAGACCTTGTGATCTGGTCCTTAAAACCAAAGTCTTTCAAAGTTTGCGTTTGTTTATACATTTCGGTACTGAGTCTGACTGCTCTTTGCCAGACTTCTAAATCTTCGAATTTCATATTTGCCCTTTAAAAATAATGCCCTAATTATTCGTTACCTGCGACCTGCGACCTGCGACATGCGGTCGCATCCAGCCCTGCAGCGAGGTACCATGTAAACATCTTATAAAAATCAAATCTCCAATAAATCATTAGCAAACTTATATAGAAACTTATATAGAAAATTATATTAAAATGATGTTTTTTGATTTATTTTTAATGAATTTTGATTTATTTTAAATTTATTTTTAGTTTATTTTAAATTTTGGAAAAATTGAAATTTTAGATTTTTGAAAATCTGCGTTTTTGGGCTC
>JAKVBD010000173.1 GCA_022446985.1 Lentisphaerales bacterium | reverse complement strand
TTAACTGTAGAAATTCAAGACACATAAGGCATAAAGAAAATTACGAACTTCGTAGGGACTTCTCAAAATAGGCCAATTGATCAGCATCAATCTCTTTGAGGATCTGGGATATTCCGAGAAATATCTACGAAATTTGCCGTAAAGCTGCTCAATCCGTTGTTGAGTTGTATTTGTGCTCAATCAGCTTTTCATTAGGCTTGTTATGCGACTTTAGTAATTAATTACGACCTGATCGGTTCGATAAATAGAAACTATCCTTCAATCTCATATGCAATTAGACTATACAAATCATCGATTTCTTCCAGAAGAATGTCATCATCTATAGTTTTGCTGTAATGCATAAGGTCTGCTAATAAAAGATTACCATAGTATTGGTCAATTTTGATTTTATGTGCTTTAACGCGTGGGTTTTCTGAGGCTTTATCCAATTGTCTTTTTACGTCTTCAAATGGGGCCGAATACTTTCTAAGTAATTCAATTTGTCTGGTTGTTAATGGTACCATTTGTAAGTCTCTTTTTGCTCAAGTTTATTGCTTTGTTTTTCTTCCAAAAATCTCTACTATCCTCTTATTTACAGACTCTAAATCAAACCTGTCTGGATCAAAAGGCTCTTCAACACCAGACCACTCCAGCATTTCTTCATACTCAGGATCATCTGGGTCACTCATTATTTCCAGAAAATTCATGTAGCCGTATACTCCACCGACATCTTCAGGAGGACAAGCGCGTTTTCCTTCAATACATGCTGGATAAATAATCGGCTCATCATCAATATCAACTAATTTGACAGTGTGTAACCAGTCATCGCCGAAATCATAGAGATAATTGATCTTGGAACCCCTGCGCTTAAAAATATCAGATAGACTTACTGTTTTCTCATCAATAACGGGTTCACCCCAACCATCAGGATCATTTGTTCCATACCTTTCTCCACCCTTTTCAAATTCGTGGAGATGACAGCTAAACCAGCCCATGGATATTTGAATGACAGCATGTAATTCGTACAGTGTACATTGGCTGTTAATCTTAATTTCGCGTGTAATTTCCGGTTCAATTCCATCGAGGGAGATCTTTAGGTGGTATGTTTTCATATTTTGAGCTGATTCAATTTAGTAATAATTATTTTTATAACCATAAATATATTTGAGTAAAAGAAAATATCGCGTGCTCTTAAATGGCAATTTGGTACTAATTTATCTTAACAATTGCTCAATTACCTCTCTTCCCATAACTCTACTATCCTTTAATCCCCCATGTTCCGTCACTTGCTCGGCCAACTTAAGCTTATCACTCTTCATCTTCATGATTTTCTCTTCAACAGTATCTTTGGTCACCATTCGATAAGCAATCACTTTCTTTTGCTGGCCAATTCTATACGCGCGGTCTATCGCTTGATTTTCAATAGCTGGATTCCACCAAGGATCAATGAGGAATACATAACTGGCAGCCGTAAGGTTCAGACCGACACCTCCTGCCTTCAGACTGATAATAAAGACTTTCTTAAGATCGTTATTTTGAAATTCATTTACGACTGCAGCGCGATCACTTGTCTGGCCATCAAGATAACAACAGTCAATATTAAGTCGTGCTATTTCGTTTTGTACGAGCGTTAACATTGAAGTGAACTGGGAGAATATTAAGACTTTATGACCTTCTGCTAATATTTGTTGGAGATGGTTAATCAGCATATCAATTTTTGCAGAAGGAATACTACTGTAGCTGTTATTGATGAGTCCCGGATGACAGGCTGCCTGTCTTAGTCTCATGAGAGCTGCGAGCATTGCACTTGAAGGGTTCGTGCCGCTGGCGTCTTGCTCTTCTTCTCCCATCATCATTTCCTGACGGTAGTATTCGCGCAGTTCTTCATAGACTTTCTTTTGTGCCTTTTCCATTTCGCAATATAATACAACTTCACTTTTGCCAGGCAGATCTTTCGCGACAGCTTCTTTTGTTCTTCTGAACATAAATGGCTGGAGAGCACCCGCGATTTTCTTTAACTCATCATGAGCGACTATTTCTTTTTTGGCATTAATCTTTTTAAAGCTCCCGGCATGGCCGATCATTTTTGGATTGAGAAATTCAAATTGGCTCCAAAGTTCAGATATACTGGTTTCAATCGGAGTACCAGTCATAGCGATGCGATAGTCAGAATTGACGGCGCGCACAGCTTTGGCATTTGATGTTTCAGAGTTTTTAATGGCCTGTGATTCATCGAGTATACAATAATCAAAATGGACGGATGATAGAAGTTTGGCATCCCGGCAGAGGGTCCCATATGTCGTGAGGATTATATGATGATCAGTAATCTTATCAAAATACTTTTTTCTGCTGACTCCGCGCCAGACCATCAGCTTTAATGCCGGAGTAAACCTTTCAGCTTCTGCCTCCCAGTTGAATATCAGCGAACGCGGGACAATCACCAGTGAAGGCTTCCCTGCCTTTATTCGGCTTAGTAATAATGAAAGGACTGTCGGTGTTTTACCAAGGCCCATATCGAGTGCGAGAATACCACCAAGACCAAGAGACTGAAGATGGAACATCCAGCCGAGAGCTTCACGTTGATATTCGCGCAGTGTTCCTTTAAAACCACTATGTTCAGTAGCAGGTTTGATGTCACAGACAGTTGATAATTCGCGCAGTCTCTCTTCGTATTTATGATCACTGCTTACTTTAGCCTTTTGGTCTAATAATGCCTGTAAGATAGCACCTTGAGAATTAGAGAAAATGAGTTGTCCATTTTCATCATGTCATAATTCTGATAACACAGTATAATTTGTCAACCACTCAATGGGCAATAAGCCAAAGGTGCCGTCACCTAATTCAATGTATTCTTTTCCTTGCCTGAATGCCTTCAGGACTTGAGGAAGTGGTATGGATTCATTACCAAAACTGACATCGGCTTTTAATTCAAACCAGTCATGGGATGACTGTATATTGATTTCATAGTCGACAGGCGCGCGATAACATTTACCTTCAGCATTAATCGTCCAGCCGGCAGCTACCAGTTTTTTGACTGTCCCATCAAGTCGGGATGGCAGTATCTTCCAGCCTTTTTCTTCCTTGACACCTTTGCTCCAACGGTACTTCTGGTTCCTTAAAAGATTCTGGCATTGATTTTCTGCTTCATTGTCACGAATAATTGTTGCTGATGCTTTTTTATCATAAATTTGCTGTCGATCATCCGATTCATGCAGAGTGATGGATTGATATTGGAAGAATAAGTCAGCGTGTAATTGTTCATGGCCTTTATGTTTGTAGCGCGCTGTCCTTATGACCAATCGGGGGGTGAAAGCTTTGCTGCTGTTATCATCAGTCACAGCCTGTCGAAGGCCAGACTGTTCAATCAGCTTTCTTTTTAGAGATGCATCATCCTTATTGGTAGCTTGCAAGAATCCTCTGACAATATCTTCATTCCCGGCATTTAACAAATGTGTTGAATTATCCGGAAGTATAAGTAAGCCGGGGACAGTTAAAATTGTCTTGTCTATGTGAAGGTTCGCGCCGTCTTTCGCTTGGATTTCAAAGTTGACTTTTGACTGTTCGTCAAGTTTGAATGATAACTCCATTGATGATTGATCTGACCAGTTAAGCCTCTTTAGTGACTTTTTTTCTACATCCAGAGCATATAACTTATTCAACCGATGAATCGTCGGCAGCAGACTTTTGCATTGCTCTGTTGATAGTATCCCGCCGTCTTCTTTGGGCAGTAAACTCATCATGGTGCTTTCAGCAGCTGATAATTGGTAGGTACTTGCGGGATTCCATAGATTTATCAAGTCTGAGCTTTCCGAAACTTCCACAGCTTTAATAATCGGGCCGTGTACCTTTTGACTTCGTATGATATCAATGGCAAATACGACTGAGGCGGTTTGCTGTTCTTCTTGTGTCTTTGTAAGGTGGGCTCTTTTGATCCCGGCGATTTTATTATAAATAGCCTTCTCTTTTTCTTCCTGACGCTTGCGTCTGGCAATTTCTGCCGGGTGAAGTTGAGAGTTGTCCGAGGTCATTGCTTGTCCTACATGTACTTGGAATTTTAACTATTGGCACATTACATCCATGTTTTATGAGAGAATAGTTTTTATCGAGAGTTATGGGGGATTTTTAGAGTTATGAGAATTCCCTGCAAGTAAGGTCGTCGGCAAATCTGACTGACGTATAATAGTTTGACCAGCTCTTTATGGACCATCGCGGCTAATCTGGCATCATTCATCGCATCATGGTGTTTATCGTTATCAATTCCAAAGTCTTTACACAATTCATAAGACCAGAATGTCGGCTCGTACTTGGTATCTTGTTTTTTTTAAGAAATGCGCAGTTAAATAGAGGTAAAAGTGATGTAGTTAATTCTACGAAAGATGTCATTGAAGTAAATCCAAGTGACTTGAATTTTAGTCAAAGGATAATTAATAGAAGGTTTAATACACCAGATGGGCAAAAAAAAGTTAATAAAGTGATTAAAGAGGGGCCTAAACAAGTAGAGAGTTTTCCTCCTTTAATAGTCCGTGAAGTCGAGGGGATAAAAGTTGTGATTGAAGGTAATAGGAGACTGTATGTCGCCCGTATAACGAGTGCAGAAAAAGTGAAAATTATCTTAGATCAAAGTTATGAAACAGGAAAGTGGTTAAATGAAAGAACTAAACGACAGCGTTCACCATTACCTAGAACAGGAACTACAAAATTTCCAGTTCTTTAATAATGAATGAAGCCATGCTAAAGAAGAAAGTAAAGTCATTCAACACATGGGATGAATGGCATGAGTTTGAAGAGAGCTACTTTCATATATCTAGTTGGAAGGAATCTTCATGTGAGCAACTTGATAAAGATTTAGAAAAAGAAGATATTATTGTAAGTGGTGTTAGATGGCATTCGTTTCATATTTCTTACGATATTTCTACAGAGATTTATGATCTTCATGAAGAGTTAAGTTATGTAGCTTATGAAGCTATAGAGGGGCAACTTGAAGAGGGAAATGATTTTATCTACGATAAAAAATGTAATTTTTGCAGAGTATGGACTTCTGAAAAGACGAAGCAATTGTGTGATTTTTGTGGGCGTAAATTAAAATTGATGTCTTGAAGGTATTCAAGAGAAGAGGTTCGGTACCAGGTACAAGAGGGGTATTTGGTACCGGTATTCTGTACCAAACTTTAGATTAAATTTAGAGAAATTATGAGTAAAACAGATAGTAAAAAGAAGCGTGTTGAAGAGTTAACGGCTTTGTTGGCTCCTTTTGCGTTGGAGTATATGGATAGTCAGTTATATGGCTTTGTATTAAAACTACTTTCAAAGCTTTCGCGCAAGAGAACAATGGATATCTGCAAGGGTAAAAAAGAAGTCTGGGCAGGTTCAATTATTTACACTATAGCTCGACTGAATTTTATGTTTGACAAAGATCAGGATTATTGGGTTACAGCTGATGAAATAGCCGATTTTTTTAAGGTTAAAAAGTCAACAGTCGCAAATAAAGCTACTCGTATTGAGGAAAGTTGTACGAATGGCTACATGGATGATAGTTTTTCACGCCGATCTTTACCCCTACAGTTATGTGTTGAAGATGAAATGGGGTTCATAATTCCTCTTAAGTTTGATGGAGAAATGGAGCCTGAGGAGTTGGTAGAAACTCCTGAGGAAGTAGAGGCGCGTGAATTCTTTGAGGCTGCTGAAGGAAGAGGCCTTTTGAAGCCTGCGAGGGGAATAGCCTATAAAGCTGCCAAGGCTGCGAAAGCTGAAGAAAAGCGTCTTGAAAAGGAACGTGCCCGTGAAGAGCTACAGAAGTTGGCCGCCATAGAAGCTGAAAAAAGGAAGCAGGAGCAGGAAAGAAAGCAACCCAGTTTGTTCGATTTTGATTGAAGTAGCTTTTTTACTTTAAGGTTTCTCGGCTCTATCCAACAATGTGCTATGTTGGTGATAAATATAATTAGGAAAATTTCAGATATGGCAAAGCAAAAAATATCTAAGGATCAAAAGCGCAAGAAGAAGTTGGCTGAGCGCAAAAAGAAAGAAGTCGTTAAACTACAGCAGCCTCATGCCTGGGCAGTGCATTCTTGTTACATTTCAGAGTTTGCCAGAGAAGAAGGTAATGAGGCTATTATTCAAATTCTACTAACCAAGCATTATGCCGGTAATTACCTGACGTCATCTTTCCTTGTCGATCTATGTTGTATGGGAGTGAAGGATTGTATGACGACTAAGATTCAGTCAGAATTTGAAGCTGAAGATTTCATTAATTACAACTTAGAGTATATGGAAGAGAGCGGCTCTATGTTGGTCAAAGATTCTCCTAAGTTTGCTTATGCCATTCTTCAGGCCGGCGTTAATTTTGCCAGTAAATGGGGTTTTTCGCCCAAGAGTGACTTCAGTAAGGCAAAAAGAATTTTACCACCGAATTTACTTACAGATGATTATGGGATTGATATTCATTGTGGCGGCCTGGATGGTAAACCTCTGGCGTATATTTCGCCTTACACAGTTCCTCTGACAGAATATCAAAAAGATTTAATTGATAAGGCTGGCGGTCAGGTCGTCTACGAAGAGCAAGAAACGGATGCTTATGATTGGGGCCTTGAAATTCCAGAGCTGCGTTTTGATGAAGAAATTTATGGTAAATTTGATCAATTAGGAGCTCAGAAGTATACAAATGAACTTGTCGAAAAATTCCGTTCAAGCAGCTACTACAAAGAGGCCTCTGGAGATATAGAATTTAAAAAGCACATCAGTGAAAATTTTGATGCACTGTTCCTCGTTAAGTTTTTCGTTTTTGGAGCCCTTAAGCATCAAGGTTTAACTTTTGGTATGGCACATATTGATTTTGAGGAATTATTTTTTGTGATGCAGGACTCGCTTGTTGTTGAGGCAACCCCGGAAGACTTGTCGGCTAATATTGGAGAGTTGGCTTTATTTAGCGGTTGGTTGTATGAAGAGTACCCAGATATAGATCCAGTAAACCTCATACAGTTATATAAAATCATTGAAGATAAAGATTTTATCATCGATTTTATGGACTGTCTGATTAGTGGAGAGGAAGGTGGTACTAGTAAGCAGATAGCTATGGCTGCTCTTGAAGCTGGTGTCGAAATGGATGACGAAAGTCAACTAAAGGTTTTCATGGAAGCGATCAATGAAGCCGGTGGTGTCGATAATTTAGAAGATGCCGTAAAAACTTTCAAGAGTAAGAAAGTGTAGAGTCACAAGTGTAGTATTTTACCGCTAAGACAGTAAAAATATTTCTCTAAGTCTTCGAGGGAGGAGATATACTGCTCCTGAAGGTACTTTTTACTGTTATTCCAGTAATTTATTTGGCTTTTGTAAGATTGGATCGTTGAGATATTGGCTTCTAGGGATAATTTACTGTTACCGCAGTAAAAAGGATTGTTTTATGGACGTTATGAGTCAAGTATCATCAATGGTTAAAGATCATCGTAAGGCAAGTGGTCTGACACAATTAGAGCTTGCTGAGATTGCCGGAGTCGGTAAGACGACAGTATTCGATATAGAAAAGGGCAAAGAAACTGTTCGTTTTATTAATCTTACTAAAGTTCTTGATGCCTTAAATATAAAGATTAAGTTTATAAGAGCCTTTGAAGGAATAGACCATGAGGAAAGTTGAAGTTTCTTTACATGGCATTCCTGCCGGGTATTTAACAGAGAAGGGAAAGGGTGAGTATACTTTCGAGTACCTCAGTGAATACAATGGCTCTCCTATCTCCATGACTCTGCCTATACGATCGACACCTTATACTTATCAAAATTTGCCTTCCTTTTTCGAGGGACTGCTTCCCGAGGGAGCACAGTTGGATTTTTTACTTAAATCAAAGAAAATTGATGAAGATGATTATTTTTCTCAACTGGTTTGTATAGGCGATGATTTCGTCGGTGCTGTTTCTATTGTAGAGGTCTTTGAATGAAGCGTTGTTTGATTTCTATGGAAGATTGCCAAGATGATGACTATACAAAGCAATCTTTGCGAAAAATTCATCCTAAGTTAAGTCAGCTGAGAGCTTTGGAATATAATCAGAAGCAACAAATACGCACTACCAAAGAGCAGATCGACATGGTCTCGATTCAGGGGGACAGCTGAAATATAGTGTGAAGCTGAATGTTGCTAATGAATGTTTTGAGATCGTTGAAAAGTAGGGACATTTATTATGAAGCCGCCGCAAAATCCGGAATGGGCTGAATTTCCGGAAAATGAGGCCTTTACCATGCATATGGCGGGCTTGTATGGCATTAGTAGACCTGTGGGTAGTTTGGTTAGATGTTCAGACAATTCTTTATCCTACTTTATTAAACGTTTTGATCGTACTGGTAAAAATAAAAAACTGCATATTGAAGACTTCTCTCAGCTAGCAGAACAGAGTCGTAAAACCAAGTATAATTACAGCCTTGAAAAGCTTGTAAAATTAATTGAGCAATATTGTACCTTTCCAAAAATTGAGTTGACGAAGTTATTTCGAATTATCCTTTTTAATTTTTGTTTTGGAAATGAAGATATGCATCTTAAGAATTATTCTATAATCACCAATTCAAAGGGCATAGTGCAGCTTTCACCGGCTTATGATTTACTGAATACGGTCGCTGTTTATAGGTACTACAACAAAGGTTTTAGGGACATTGAGCAAAGTGCTTTGACTCTCAATGGTAAGCGGAACAATCTAAATACAAAAGATTTTCTTGGTTTGGCTGAGCATATGAAGCTGCAGGCTAAGGTAAGAGACAAAGCTTATGATGATTTAGGCAAGGTCGTAAGACAAGCGGAGTTACTTCTTGGCCGCTCTTTTATGTCAGCAAACATGCAGGATGCTTATATGGAGGTACTCGAGC
>JAKVBD010000172.1 GCA_022446985.1 Lentisphaerales bacterium | reverse complement strand
CTTTGCGATGTTCGATTTGAAATCAGGATGCTGTAACCAGTGTGGGTGCTTGTACTCTGCAAACTTACCGGTTGGAGTAGTTCTGTTATCAACGGCAGGAGGAAGAATTTTGAAATCTTTAATTCCATCCGGGCTGACTGCATGCCCTGCAAGAGGAGAGTCCCAGGAGCGCTTGTTGGCGTCGATTGGGCTCCAGTTTTCATAGATTACGTGGAATTTACCATCTTCATCACGGATAAAGGCACAGTCAGAACCGTCGGAAGGGTCTTTAAAAGCAAGTCCCATATTTTGGCCGGGTTTACCGTCAAATAGGTTATCATCTATATACAGGTGTGGGTCCTGATCGTTCGGATAATCGTAGTAAATGTAGAATTTACCATCGACATATTCTGCAGTAGTTACCCAGCGTGAGAATTTTTCAGTCACCGGTCCATGGTGAACCCAATTAACCATATCGCGACTTTGCCAAGCGTGGTAGCCTCCCTGACCAGGTTCCAGACCACCGGGAGCATTGTATTGATTTGGGAATTGAGTTGTCATTAAAGGAATATCAAAACCTGCAAGCTTATCCGGTTCTGCTTTGAATTCAACTTGAGGGGCTTTTTGCTGAGGAGTTTGAGGCTTTTTACCTTTCTTGCCTTTTTTAGCTTTAGGTTTGCCATTGCCGTAGCGACCCAGGATCCAGTAATTGTTTGGGCCTACTGTAAGTAAGACCGGAGCATCCTGAAGGTTTGAAGGACCAATATTTGAAATAGGATCCCAGTTTTGCCAGATAGGGGATTGGTCAAAAATTATTTCTTTAGCAGATCTCTTTTTATCGAAAGTTTTGATCTTACTACTAAAAGTGGATTCTTTGGCATTTGGATCAGCAAAGCCTTTATTGAATTCAATATTCTCTTTTTTAAGAGTTTGATCCTGCCATTCTTTTTGGGAGTCGACGATCCAGGAGTTTTCTGCACTTACTACTAAAGAGCTTAGTAAAAGGGCAGCGCCGCAAAGTAATTTATTTCTCATTTAATTTCACCTATGTTTTAACACCATGAGTAAAAGCGTAGTAGGAATAACAGTTTGGATGTCTCTAAAAAATATTTTAAATAAAAAATGAATGGCGGACATCCAATCGCGAAATTCACAAAAGTATTTTTGGTCAGTGTGAATTCAAAAATAGGATTATGTGATGCGCTCACTTTGTGTTTGTTTTATAGTACTTTTCAGTCTGCTTTCTTCGATGATTGCCCAGGAGTTAAGCAACAGCCGGCCCAATATAATTTTAGTTATGACGGATGATCAAGGCTATTTTGATCTTGGCTGTCATGGTCACCCATTTGTCCAAACGCCAAATCTCGATCAACTTTACAAGCAGAGCTCGCGCTTTGTTGATTTTCACGCTAGTCCAACCTGCGCTCCTACTCGTGCGGCTCTTATGTCTGGTAGAGCGCCATTTAAAAATGGCATAACTCATACGATTCTTGAACGTGAACGTATGAACCTAAAGGCAACGACGATTGCTCAGGTTCTTAAGACTGCTGGTTATACTACCGGTATTTTCGGTAAGTGGCACTTAGGTGACGATGATGAATATCAGCCGAATAATCGCGGTTTTGATGAGATGTTTATTCATGGTGCCGGTGGTATCGGCCAGAACTTCCCAGGTACTCAGGGCGCTTTCCCTGGAACAAGTTACTTCGGACCATTTATCAAGCACAATGATAAAGTGGTAAAGACTAAAGGGTATTGTACGGATGTTTTCTTTAAGCATGCTCTTGGTTGGATGAAGAAACAGCAGGAAAAGCCATTCTTTGCTTATATAGCTCTCAATGCTCCACACGGGCCATTTATTGTCGCTGACAAGTATAAAAATATGTACAAAGATCAGAAGATCGCCGATAAGTCTAAATCTTTCTATGGTATGATTACTAACTTTGACGAGAACATGGGCTTGCTGATGAATAAATTGGATGAATGGAAGTTAGCCGATAATACTCTACTAATCTTCATGACTGATAATGGTACGTCTGCTGGAACATGGCATGGTAATATGAAAGGTAAAAAAGGTTCTTTGAATCAAGGCGGATCAAGAGTTCCTCTCTTCATGCGCTTACCTGGGAAAATCAAAGCTGGAGTAGATATCGATAAACTGACTCGTCACTATGATCTTTTCTCAACTCTTGCTGAACTGGCTGGAGCTTCGGTTTCAGCAAATCCTGATATTGATGGCCGTAGTATGGTTTCTCTCCTAAAAGATCCTAATGCAGAGTGGGCAGACAGAAATCTTTTCTTTCATAAAGCGCGTTGGGCATCTAAAAATGCTGAAGGTAAATGGGGAAAAGGCGATTCGAATCCAGATAGTTATAAGTACAAAGGTTTTGCTGTTCGCAATGATAAGTGGCGCCTGGTCGGTCAGGCTCTTTACAACATTGACAATGATCCAAGTGAGAAGAAAGATGTCAGCAAACAGCATCCTGAAGTAGTTGCGGAAATGATGAAGGCTTATGAAGCCTGGTGGACAGAAGTTAGACCAATGATGGTCAATGAAGATGTCAGTCTCGATACAGGTAAGCCTTATGTCGAATTGTTTAATAAGCAGAAGGCTGCGACCGGAATCCCAGATTGGGAAGAGCCTGAGCTTTAAAGAATTATTGAAATACAAGCTTCATAAAAGTGGGGTTTGTGGATGATTTCTCGCTGAATATTTCTTGTCCACAAAAAACACTAAATTCACGAGTGGGTTTGGTGGAGTAGTACGCTGGATTTGTTATCTTGCTTAGACCTTTTAGTGCCTTTCGTGAATTCGGTGGACAGAATAAATCCTAAACATCCATTTCCTGACGGAGGTAGTTTATCTCGTCGATAAAGCGGACTTTTACGCGACTGATGTATTTGTAAACAGAGTCGCGTGAAACACCGATTTCTTTGGCAATGTCTTCAGGAGAAGTACCGGCGATATTCATTCTGAAGGCCTGGATTGCCTGAACTGTAAAGCGGTCTTCAAGGTTTTCTAAGGCAGTGTTGGTGACAAATACTTGCCATTCCTTTTGGGCGATGTTGTCGATTTCAGGTAACTTAATTCCTTTTAAGTAAGTGTTTTCTTCTTCCTTTTGGGCCTGATCCATTTTGTCGGCACGGGTCTGTTGCTTTTTGATGAAAGAAATAACCGTATTTTTAGTGACCGTACTGACCCAGGCGCGAAAGCGGCCTTTTTCTGGATCGTGTAGATGGTTTGGAAGGTTTTTCCAAAGTTTTAGTGTTACCTGCTGAAGGATGTCATCGGCATCATGAGGCTTGATGTTCATCGAACGGACGATGACGTAGATATAGTTTTTGTAGAAATCGATGAACTCTTTCCAGGCTTCGGAATCCTGAGGATCGCGAATGCGAGCAAGAAGCGTATGTCTGGTTACGTAGGTAGAGGCCATGATTTCCTTTCTTTCAAAATTGCCCATAAAAGTAACAAAAGGTTGCAATAATTACAACAGCTTTTCAGGAATACTTGTCGCATAGGCTTAGGTGTTTTACTATACAGTATGATGAATGATGACTACGAGAAAACTTATCGTTCGCTGACAGATGATCTGGCGAAGTTTTTTAATTCTTCGAAAACAGACATCTCAGAGAATGACCTGCGTTACGCTTATCCTATCCAGTATGATCTATCTGAAAAGAGTGATCGCTACACGGAAAACGAGAAGATTTCAGAAGGCGGTGTAAAGAAAATTATTCGGGTTATCGACCACAAAGCTGACCGTCCGGTTGCCAAGGCAGTTCTCCTCAAAGAGTCTGGTAAAGAAGGAATTGAAGAGTTCCTCAGAGAAGCTCGTTTAACGTCATCTCTCCAGCATCCGAATATTATTCCGATTTACGATATGGGCCTTGAAGAAGATGGCTCACCTTATTTTACTATGGAGCATCTGACAGGTGATACTTTGGGTTACATCATCAAAAAGCTTGCTACTGGAGATGAAGGCTATAAGCGTCAATACAGTAGATCAGCGTTGCTTGACATTTTCTCCCGTATCTGCGATGCCGTAGCGTATGCTCATTCAAGAAACATTATTCACCTCGATTTAAAGCCTGAAAATATTCACATTAACTCCTTCGGGCAGGTTCACGTTTGTGATTGGGGGCTCGGTAAGATTTTGAAGTCTGACGAAGAGCCTGAGCGAGGTATGGACGAAGACCTGAGCCAGTTGGATCCGAATATAATCAATACCATGACTCTTAATGGCGAAATCAAAGGAACGCCTGGTTTTATGGCTCCAGAACAAACTGTTTCGGGACAAGTCAAAGATCAAAGAACTGATGTTTATTCTCTGGGAGCGCTACTCTACAGCATGCTTTCTTATAAAGTTCCGATTCAGGGGAAGTCTGTAGAAGAGATCATTAAGAAAACTACAGCTGGTGATATTTTGCCACTGAATATTGACTCCGAAAGTTTGAAAGCGATTACTTTAAAAGCTTTGCAGAAGGATCTCGAGAACCGTTATACTTCCGTTGAAGAGTTTACTGCAGATCTCGATAAGTATCGCCATGGCTTTGCTACCAGTGCGGAAAATGCCGGTTTCTTCACACAGTTAAGACTTTTGATTAAGAGGAATAAAGCGACATCGTTGGTTATCGCTGCTTTTATGATCATTTTGACTGTTTCAGGAATTATTGCTTTCAAAGAAATTGATGATGAAAGGAAAGTTGCTTTATCTGCACAAAATAAGGCAGAGCAATCACTGAAACTTTATCTGGATGAAAGAAAGTTGACTGAAGCGCAGGGCGAAAATATTGATCGCCTTGTTGTGGAGATTGCAGAAAGCGATGGTTTGACGAATCCCGGCCAGCAGATCAAGATTCTTGAACAAGGCCTTCAAAGAGAATTATCTGATGAGAACAAAAAGAAAATTCATGAAAAGCTTGGTATTTTACATTTTGTTTTGCAGAATTTTAATCAAGCGAAACCTTACCTTTACAACGATAAGGTGGGTAAGAGGCAGACAAAGATTTACACAGTCTGTAAGGAATATGGTGTCTTAAAGGACGATGAGCAGTTACTCGGAGATGAAAAGTTAGCTGAATTAATTCACTACCTTTCTCATACTCAGCGTTATATCATCCCGACCATGTACGCTCATCATATGAAAGCATCTAAAAAGAGCAAGAGGAAGCCTCTAGAGTACTGGCCGTTAGCTAAGGCGATGCTGATGATGGTAAACAATTACTGGAATACAGATCCACTCGATCGAGAATTAGTACCATTTGAAGACGGTTATGCTCTCGATTTGTCGAATACAAGGTATCGCTATTATCGCTGTCATTCAGAATCTTTTTCAGTCAGTATCTTAGGCCCATTAAAGCTCAGAAAATTAGATTTGAGTAATACGCCTTTCTTTGAGTTTTGGCAGCTTGCAGGAGTTGACCTAAGTGAAATCAATTTAACAGGTTGCTGGGTACGGGAAATTCACCTGGGAAATCTCCAGGGTATCGAAAAAATGGCTCCAGAGAAGATTACTATTGATGGAGAGCTTTACCCAATAGAGTCGATGAAAAATTTAAAACGTGAATTTAATGTTGTGGATGTTTCAGGCAACAAGTAGAACTTTCAGTGAGAGTGACTACTTATAAGACAAGTTTTAGAGAGATGGCATGAAGAAAATTTTAGTAACTGGTGGGGCCGGATTTTTGGGCTCACATCTATGTGACAAGCTTTTGGCCACAGGCAATGAAGTTATTTGTTTAGATAATCTTTATACCGGGCAGAAGAAAAATATTTACCATAATTTGGACAACCCACGGTTTGAATTTATTCGTCATGACATCGTGGAGCCTATTCGTCTTGAAGTTGACCAAATTTATAATCTTGCATGTCCGGCTTCTCCTGTACATTACCAGAATAATCCTGTGGGAACTACAAAGACCTGTGTACATGGTTCGATTAATATGCTGGGCTTAGCCAAGAGAGCAGGTGCTAGAATTTTACAGGCGTCGACTTCAGAAGTTTATGGTGATCCCGAAGTTCATCCTCAGAAAGAAGAGTATCGTGGTAGTGTGAATCCTATCGGTATTCGTTCTTGCTATGATGAAGGAAAGCGCTGTGCTGAAACGCTCTTTTTTGATTATCACCGTCAGCACGATCTCGAAATCAAGGTTATGCGCATATTCAATACTTACGGTCCGCGTATGCATCCGGATGATGGGCGAGTCGTTAGTAATTTCATTATGCAGGCTTTAAGTGGCAAAGATATCACAATCTATGGAGATGGTTCGCAAACCCGTTCTTTTTGTTTTGTTGACGATTTGCTTGATGGGATGATGAAACTTATGAACAGTCCGACTGATTTTACCGGTCCGGTGAATGTTGGTAATCCAGGTGAATTCACTATTAAAGAACTGGCAGAGATGGTTGTTGAAATGACTGACTCAAGAAGCAAGATATCTTACCAGCAACTTCCACAAGACGATCCTATGCGCCGTCGCCCGGATATAAGTATTGCAAAGGAAAAGTTGGATTGGCAGCCTACAATTAAACTTCAAGAAGGTTTAAAGAAAACCATAGAGTACTTTAAGAGCCTTTAATGCCCAAGTTTCACTTTTTTGAGTTTAGTGGAAATAAGATTTGCTACCGTGATGTGGGAGAGGGAAAACCTGTTCTCTTCGGTCATAGTTACCTATGGGATTTAGAGATGTGGGAGCCTGTAGTTAAAGTTCTTTCAAAAAACTATAGATGCATAGTTCCAGATCTCTTTGGCCACGGAGATTCAGATGCATTAGAAAATGCTGATTTAGAAACTCATGCAGATGCTTATTATGAATTGATGAAAAGTCTAGGCTTTGAATCTTACTCTCTTTGTGGTTTATCGATTGGTGCTATGTGGGGAGCTGTTTTGGCAGAAAAGTATCCATTAGCTATCGATAACTTTTTAATAATGAATAGCAGTTTAACGCCTGAGCCTCCGGAGAAAATAGCCTTATACGAACAACTCCTTAGTGTAGTTCAGCAAACTCAGTGCATGCCGCTACCAGTTATAGAGCAGATTCTTCCTGGTTTCTTTGGGCCGAATGTTTCGGATGAAATTAAAGCCAAATTCAAAGCAAGTTTAGAGAATATGTCTACGGAAAAAGTAGACACAGTAGTTAGTGTTGGGAAAGCTTTTATTAATCGTGGAGACCTTCTTGGCAGCATTTCTGATTTTAAGGGAAAGTTAGGCGTTATAGCGGGTGAGTTTGATTACTATCGCTCAAAGGAAGAAGCTCAGCAGATCGCCAAGGCTTTTGGAGTCGAACTCCGAACAGTTAGTGCTGGTCATATAAGCTCTGTTGAGCAGCCCGAAGAACTGGCAACGATTATCAGTTCTTTTCTTGGATAGCCAGATAAAGCTCTTTTTGGGCAATATTGAGCTCATACTCTTTCACTTCTAAATTGTTAAAATTGAGAGTGTCAGAAGTTGAAAGTATTTCGACAGTTAATTCATACTCTTCTTCACGGAAAGAATCTTCAAGAATGTAGTACTCTCCAGTGAATTTATAATTCGTTTTGCGACTGAGATTGATGATATTAATACCATCGAATTCGATTCTTGTGAGGGTATCTTCGACTTCAAATTCCTTTGAGACTTCCACAAGAGCAAAGGCATTGCCGCGTTTAATAATCTTAGTCGGTGTTGAAGTCTGGATGATTTTATCGATGTGTTCTATATATTCAGTCATTTGAAAGCTTATTTTCTGTTAATGCTAACAGTTAATTCACAAAACCGTTGCAGTCACCCTGTAAATCCCGAAAATGCTGTCTAAAGTCTCAAAAAAGGATTTCCATTGCTCAATAAAGATCTCATAAGATACCGGCGCATGAAAGATCGCCTCAAGCCATCGTTTATCGATGTCAGTGATTGGCGCATGCTTAAGTTGGCCGAACAGCTTTTGACAGTTTACACAAACAGCAAAGGTATGACGCGGTCTGAGATTGATGAGCAGGTGAATATGATTGTCAATGGCCATCGCGATCTTAAATTGGGTAAAGGTCTGAATAAGATTTGTCAGGATAGAACGGATTTTGGCAAAACTCATGAAATCGATTATCCGGCTCAGCGCAAAGAGTTATTTTTGGCATCGGCTGCAGTTTTAAAAGAATCGAACTTTGATGATTATCACGATTTTCAAATGGAAGTTTACCGACGGACAGAGAAATTCGGTGAGTTCGCCCAAGGAGAGTTTTATAATGACCTGCCACAAAATGAGACTTTAGTTAATTTTAAAGTCTTGAATCCAAGACAACTTCTAGAGCGTTATAATTCCTCTTTGGTCCAGTCTCTTTTACTGCATGCCGGTGAAATACATTTAGATATATCTGGGGCTCATCCTCAAAAACTGCGTCGTTTGTTCAAATATCTGAAATTCTTCCGTTTATTGGCAAATATCCGCTGCACAAAATTTAAGGGCAGGGGGAAGAATAAAGAACCATCAACAATAAAAATGACGATTGATGGTCCAGCAAGCTTGTTTGAAAATACCAGTAAGTATGGTTTGCAGTTGGCTTCATTCTTTCCGGCAGTTCCTGATTTAGAGAAGTGGAGCCTAAGCAGCACAATTAAGCTCAATAATAAACACTTTGTCCTTAAGGTTGATCAAAAGTCAGGCTTAGTCAGTCATTACCGCAATTTCAGTTCTTACGTGCCCGAAGAAATTAAGATCTTTCACAATCAATTTAAGGATAAAGAAACAGATTGGCAGATAGTGGGGAATACACCATTTATTCATAGTGAATCAGGAGAAATGGTTTTTCCAGATTTAAGCTTTGAAAATGGTGATGGTAAAGTTTATCACCTCGAGCTTTTTCACCGCTGGCACATGGCTCCACTTATCAGACGACTGGACGAGTGCGGAGATCCGGCTT
>JAKVBD010000171.1 GCA_022446985.1 Lentisphaerales bacterium | reverse complement strand
CATATCTCAATTCCTGACATCTTTGACTGCTTCGCAGTTGGATTTTCAACAAAGGTGGAGTGCAATAATTCAACAAGCATTTATCGTTTTTAAGAGATCGAAACTGACTCCAACCATAGAATCTCGTAATTGACTAAAAAGAGTCTAAGAATTCACTGCTAAGAAACTGTATTTATCTATTTTGAAATCAACGAGGCGCTACCTCTTGCTCAAATCCAACTGAGGTTTTTAGGTTAATGTGTGATTTTAAGGCGCATTGTTTTCTGTTTTTTAGTTTAGTCACAAAAGATTGGAGCAATGCTCTTTTTATATACTGGTATTTGAAGATTTCAAAGAATGCCCGCTGGCGAAGCATTCCGCAAGGAAAATAATTGAAGATAAAACTGAAGCGGAATAAATAGCGAACTTGAGAGCGACTTTATGCCGAACCTGAGTTTTAGCAAAAAGCGTTAGTTACCCACAAATACTGGAGTGCAGCCAGATTTTTAGACTCCATATACAAGTGAAATTAAACCTTAATGAGCGCCATCAGATAGATTTTAAGCGTTCCAAAGCTCGCCTTGCTCAATACTTATAGATACTAGTCAATTCTTCTGAAGTAGGAAAAGCATGCCTTTAACCCATTCCCCCTTTTCTTTACGTATATTGGTAATTTTCTTCTCGACTACTTGCCAACCAGAAACATCGGCTTTAACAGAGATATAATTCTCTGAATGAGCATAACGACCACTTGCTTGAAGATGAAAACCTTCTCCTTCAACAAGCAATTCTGTAGAAAAAAGAAAATAAGCTTTATCCTTTGCTGATGTGTATGTCTCACTAAAAATATTTTCTAGATCTCCTACATAAATGAAGACATCACAAGCGAGGAATAGATCGAATTTAATCTGATTCAATTGGAAAAACTCAGATATACTAGTGCGGTAAGTCTGATCAAAGATGTTTTTGGCGTCTGCCAATTTCAGCATAGAGGCTGAAAGGTCAATTCCTATAGCATGTTTGGTAACTGATGAAAAAGCTTTAGCTCCTAAGCCTGTACCGCATCCTATATCAATCATGTAGTCTAAATCAACCATTGGTTGGGGTACATTATCCATGAAGAAAGTAAATAACTGCTCAGGCACACTGTATTCTAAATTCTCAATCAAACTTTTTTCGAATGTTGGGGCAAACTCATCAAATAATTCTGAAATATATGCTTGGGGTGCAATTGAGGGAGAGTTGCCAACTAAAGAGGAAAGTAAGTATTTCGCTGACTCATTATTATTATCAATTTCTAAACAAGATTCAAAATATTCTTTGGCGCTTAGTTTTTCATTTTTCAATAAATGAAGACAACCCAGGTTATAGAGAGTGTTCGCATTTTGAGAAGATAAGGACAATGCCTTCTCGTAATTTCTTTGAGCTTTATCAAGATTTTGAGACATCTTGTAAATATTACCCAAGTTATTATGTAAGTCAGCATTTTGAGGAGAAACCCAAAGAGCCTTTTTATAAACATCCTCAGCACTAGCTAAACTCCCCTCTCCTGCATAAATTGAGCCCAAAACGTTCAGTGCTTTGATGCATTGAGAATCATTATTCAGAACTGTTTTCAGTATTAAAATTGCTTCGTTACTCTTATCGCAAAAAGAATAAACCATGGCAAGATTAATCTTATAATCATTGTTTTCGGTATCTTGTTCGATTGCACGAAGTAAGTGTTTAACAGCAGACTGATAACGCTCTCTGTAAAATGCAATTAACCCTAGATAATTTTCAGACTCAGCACTTGGGTGTAAACGATTGAGCTTCTGATATCTAATTCGTGCTTCTACATATTTCCCTTCATTAAATAACTCATTAGCTTCTTTTCTTAGTAGATCCATTTCGTTACCCATTACCAATCCTATCAACTGACAAAACCATTATAGAAAATTTAAAGTGTATATGTAAATTCTCATAAACTTTTTTCTTAATCTGCCCCATCAGCTATCAGTTAGTCCACTTACCTAATTTACAATGTAAGTAAAACAGCTAAACTTATTTCATATAGACATGTCATGGCAATCCCCTTTGGTGTCGTATTCATGGAACACCATGATTCCTTATACCGATTGTATATAATAAGATTAATTCACAATTATGGAGATTGAATGAACTGGCAGACCAGACAGACTTTACTGCAAAGAGCTAAAGACCCTAATAATGCTCAAGCCTGGGAAGAGTTCACCAGTTATTATAAACAATTCATTCATGTTGTTCTGCATCAAATGAACTTTCGATCGGCTGATTTTGACGATGCGGTTCAGGAAATTATGATTAAGATCTGGCAAAACCTGCCAAAGTTTGAACACGATCCCAATCGCGGTCAATTCCGCACCTGGTTAAGCCGGGTTATTCGCAATCGACTAATAGACTTCATAAAACAAGATTCGCGCTACAAGAAAAGAGTCGAAAAAGCAACTGAACAATACCTGGAGGAAGAAAAGCTTTTGCCTGAAAGCGAACTGGAAAAGCTGGTCACTAAAGAATGGGAAAAACACATCACCACCTGTGCTCTAAATAATGTTAAAGAACTGTTTTCAGGGTCGGCTATAAAAGCATTTGAGCTTTCATTACTGGGAAAACATCCTAAAGAAATTAGTGAAACTCTCAACATAAAACAAGATTCTGTTCGCACCTTAAAAAACAGAGTGCAACTCAGGCTTATTAAAGAAATTGAAAGCCTTAGAGCTGATCTGGAATTTTAACTTGTGAAAGAATCCGAGCCAAATGAAGATTTCTTCAATCAACTCTATGGTATGTACGACGCCAAAGCGGATGACGTGACTTCTCCAGAGGGAATGCCCCTTTTCGCCAATCTCAAAAATGATCGAGCCCGCTACAGCCAAGAAGGGCTTATCGCTAAAGGTGGTATGAAGGAGGTCTTAAAAGTTTTTGATGAAAAGACCGGCCGTCAAGTTGCCATGGCTCGTCTTCACCTAAACTCGCCTGAAGAACTTTATGAGCCATTCCTTCGCGAAGCCCAGCTAACTGCGCTTCTTGACCATCCAAATATTATTAGTATATATGATATTGGTCTTGATGAAAGTAGTCGTCCCTATTTCACCATGGAACTCAAAAATGGCAAAAGCTTTGATCAAATCCTTTCGGGTTCCCAACCTAAAAACCAGTTAAGTCATGCCATTTTACATTCTCATCTTGAGGTTTTTATTAAAATATGCGATGCCATAAGTTACGCTCATTCCAAAGGTGTTTTGCACTTGGATTTAAAACCTGAAAATATTCAAGTCGGTAAATTTGGCGAGGTTATTGTCTGTGACTGGGGACTTGGAAAAGTCATGGGAATCGATGAAATGATATAGAATTTGACCAGCTATTACTCAATCCGGACTTATTAAATAACATGAGCTTAGCTGGTGAAATTCGTGGAACTCCAGGCTTTATGGCCCCAGAACAAATAAAAAAAGCTGGCCACAAAACACCTCAAACTGACGTTTATGCTCTTGGTGCAATCCTTTGCACAATTCTCACTGGCCAAGCTCCAATTGAAGGCGACACTGAAACAGTTCTCAATAAAACCATGGAAGGAAATTTAATCTATATACTTCCAGCAAGTACTCCACAAAGTATCAAAGCGGTCATTTCTAAAGCTCTTTCTCTGAAGCCTGAAATGCGCTACAGTTCTGTCGAGCTTCTGCGAGCCGATGTTCATAAATACTTGACTGGATACGCGACGGAGGCCGAAGAAGCCAGTGCCTTCACTCAGCTAAAGTTATTATATTATAGAAATAAAAGTCTCAGCCTTACCTGTTTCGCCTTCATAACTCTATCTCTTATCACAACAGCTTTTTTTATCCAGAGCCTAAATAAAAGCCGTATTGCTGCAGAAACAGCAAAAATGCAGGCAATAAAAGACAGGCAAACTGCAGAAAATAATTTGAAGCTTTATCTACAGGGCCAGCAGAAAATTGCCAGGATGTCTAATTTTAGATCAACCGAGCTACTTAAAGAAGGAAGAATCTATCGAAATGACTTCTTCTTTGAAGATCCTATTAAGTTCTTAGAAGCTGCTCTTGAGAAAACAAATAAAGCTTTAAGGATCAATGAAAATCCAGAAGCCTACGCAGACAAAGGTTATCTTCTATTTATTAAACAAAACTTTACTGCGGCTCAAAAAGCCTTAAGTAAAAGCTTAAGTAAAAACAAAGACCTAAAGATCTCCTGCCCCGACCTTATAGACATCCCCCAAAATGCCAACAATCTGTTATCCATTGAAGATTTTAATCAAATGATCCAAAAAACATGATCTGCGCTTCAATATTATCGAAAGAATGATCGCCTATGATTTAAAAAAGCGCCAGAATCATTCAAGTTATGGTGCAATTATGGAAAGTTTCTTAAAAAAGTTTAATGATAGCCAGGACCTGAGCTTCAAGTATGAAGCTCACAGGCAAACTATTACCATATTCAGTTCAATTCCAGTAACCTTAATATCTAAAAATGAATACAGCTCTGAACAGTCTATACTCCGCTTTCTAAATGCAGAAAGAATTGAATTGCGTGATAACTGCCTGAAGAACTTAAATGAGCTCAAAGGCATGAACACTCTAAAAGAAGTAGATGTTCGTTACTCAGCAGTCCGAAACTTGAAACCGCTCAATAAAGTCCCAGCGCTTTCAAGAATCATCATCACTAAAAATCAGTTCACTAAAGAAGAACTTTCTGTCCTTAATCGCAGAATAAGTATCAGAGTAAAATAATTACTTCTGCAAATCCCAAAAAGTATGTGACCACTGATTCCTTTGGTAGAGATATGCTGGCGATTTTCCTTTAGCACTGCCATCAAGAAAGCTGACATTTGCTTTTTTTAGGTGCTTAGCAATAATTTCATCGGCCGCACCAATAACAACTTTATCTGGGTCCATATAACCAGACCGAGAGCGTGGCCAGTTTTTGTAAGAATCTATCAGCATCATGGTTTCTTCCGGCGTTGCCGTAATTATCGGGACTGGTGTTAGAAATTCACTATTTGGATCTCCACAAAGCTTAATATTTATCGCAATAGCTGATTCCCAGGATACCGATATATCAAAGGCGGAAGGACACTGCTGTACATCACTGGTTCCTGAATAAGGACCTGAGGGCAGATAACCCGGGGTCAGGCGATTATGCCAACGTTGGTTATTGCCGGTATCTTTATGTAATGGGCCATAAGCACCATTTTCATCCGCATAAGAAATTATCGCAATTCCTATTTGTCGCTGATTACTTAGACAAACTGCCTGCTTTGTTTTGTCACGGACTTTTGACAACGAAGGAAATAACAAACTGCATAAAATCCCAATGATGGCAATAACCACCAATAGTTCAAATAAAGTAAACTTCTTCGGTATGAACAAACACACTCCTATAATTCAAACACATAACGATGACCTTTACGGCATCAAAAACCTCTTCAGGACGTCTTGCTAAATAAGTTTTCAAAAGACAAGATAATTCCAAGCAGCAGACTTCTTCTCACACCTTGAAACTTACCTGTATATTCTTATACTTTTGATGGAGTTGTCAGAATTCACAAAAAGGTCTTTTCGAGCAAAATTTATGAAAAAGAAAATTTATCTATTCATTATTCTTGCCTTGCTCGCCCTGACTGCTATCCCACTAAGTATGGTTCCAGCAAACGTCATGAATTACCTGACCGATATACTGACTTCAAAAAATGGTGGAGTGGATGTCGATACAGAAGCCGTAATGCCTTATATATTCCTTTTCTTTTTCTCAACTATCGGTGTTTCCTGTATAAATATCTACCGCAAAATCCTTAGTGGAATTTACTTAGAGAATGCCGTTGAAGAACGAAAGATTTCGATGTTCAAAAAGCTACTTAGAACAACACCTGACTTTTTCCACGGTAATGAACCGGCAAAAATAAGTAATACCATCGTCAAGGAAAGCCGTTCCATTGAAGTTTTTCATCTTAATTACTGGATGGGCATGCCTGTCACTCTCATAGGCCTTGGCACTTGTATTTACATCCTCTTTTTTGGCTTAGATAAGGACACTTATTTCGTCGGCGACTACCTCCCACAAGAATTTTCACAAGTCGGCAACTGGTTTCTCGCTACATTGATTATATTACTTGCCCCCCTACACGCATTTTTCTTACTATTTGACAAGAAACTGCAAAGCACCCTCGCGGCATCGGGTCAGGCGCTCGATGACTTAATAAACCGCTCTGTAGAAAATCTCACAAATATTCGCGAAATCCGCAATCACTTTGCATTTGATTACATTATCGAACGGATGAAAAATGGCTTATATCGGATCAAAAAAATTGAGACCTCTATTGTTAAAATAAATGCCATGTTCGATGGTATGCCGGATGTGATAAATGGTCTTACAAAGGCAATCCTGCTATCGATTGGAGCCTACCTCTGTGTCAGTGAGATTCAAATACCAGGATTAGACTTGCTGGTCGAGAAAATTGAGTGGAAAGACTACATGGGCTTTACCGGAATCGCAGTCGTGGTTTACGGGTATATCGGTGAATTATCGCAGTATGTTTTAAACTGGCGCATGAACCGCGAATCAATAAAGAGGGTTCTTGAACTTGAGAACCTGCCACAGGTCTTCTCTGAGGCCAGTCTTTCACAAGAGAAATCAGACCTTGCCAAGGGTGTCATATACGACAAAGTAAACTTTACCGCTCAAGATGGTCACAAAGTCCTCAATAATATCAATATCGAAATCAATCCTGGAGATAAAGTTGCCTTCGTTGGACCTTCAGGAGCCGGAAAATCGACTACGATTAATCTGTTGACGCGTGAGATCTCCCCTTTCCCTGGTCAGATTGACTTTAGAGACAAAAATATTTCAGATACTAATTTCCTCGACTTATCAAGAGAAATTGCCATGGTTCAACAGCGAAGCAGCGTACTTGACATGAGTATTCGCGACAATATACTGCTTGGTTTAAGGAGACCTTCGACAAAAACTATCGATGATCACGGTCCTGTAGATGTAAGTCACCTGGAGAATTGCAACTCTATTCACAACCTGAACATGATTTTGGTCAAAACTGTTGAATCCGTAGACCTGAGTCGCGACATGATTAACTGTGCTCTGGAAAGAAGTCTTGATGAACGCAGTTTCAATGATATTCAAACGATGACAAGCCTAAATAAATTAAGAGAAGCTTGCCTTGAAGCGGCGAAGCATGAAGACCAGTACCTTCTGGAACACTTTGACGAAAATTCTATCATCAACGATGCAACGGTCGTCGACAACCTGCTTTTCGGTGTCTATCAGGAAGAAACTGTCATAGAAGGGCGATTGCCTAAAAAGAAATTACAGATCTTAAAAGCGATCTCCGGTGAAGCTATTTTTGAAGAGCTCGTCAACATAGGCTACCAGCTTTTCCAGGCGGATCAGCAAATCGCCCTCAACCTTCAAATTCAATCAAAAAAACTTCACGACACCTTAAGTTCCTACAGAAACATCACTTCAAACTCATTAAATTTAAACAAAGACCTCAAAGCTTTATTTGGCATTCATCGAAATATGCTGGCAGACATTGCTCTGGATACACCAGTTATTAAAGCTAAACCATACATGGCTAAGACTTTTCTGGAGCAACTTTTAAACTGCCGAAAAAAGCTTCTTAAAAGTGAGCTTAAGAAGACCTTAGAAGTCACAAGTTTTGATTCAAACAAAATCACTCGTTTTATTCCCTTAAAAGAATACCTCATAAACGGCAAAATCAACGGTTCAAGAACAGATGCCCGCAAAAAAATAACCAGTCTCATAGAACAGGCTTACATGCGATTAAAGTTTGAAAAACTTTTAATTTTACTTGGTCTTGAGTCCCCTGCCGGATATGGCGGCCACAACCTCTCCGAAGGAATGGCCATGAAAGTTGTCATTGCCAGAATTCTTCTCAAGCAATCAAACTTTCTACTTCTGGATGAAGCAACGGCTGCTTTAGACGAGTCTTCTCAGGCAAACATTGTCGAACTCATTGAACAGGACTACAAAAATAAAACTATAGTTACTATTACCCACCGCCTCTCAACAATTAAGAATTTCGACAAAATATACGTTTTTGATCAAGGTGAAATTGTTCAACAAGGCAGTTATGCTGAACTGACTTCTCAAGAAGGTTTATTTAGCGAACTCCTTAAACAGGAGAGATCAGGGCACTTAGACCTAAGTAAGACAAGCTTACCAATTACACAAAGCATCTCAACTATCATTTCACAAAGTGCTCTATTTAAAGGTTTGCAGCGCAGTGAAATCATGCTGCTGGAAAGAGTTTCTGAAATTCAGACCTGTCCGAAGGATGAGATCCTTTTTGAACAGGGAGATAAAGGTACAGAATACTATTTTATCGTGAATGGCACAGCAACTTTCTTCTCAAGAGAAAATGGCAAAGTACATATAATTGATGAGTATGGACCTGGCCAATCATTTGGAGAATTGGCTCTTTTTGGTAAAGGTAAACGAGTTCTTGGCGTCAAAGCTGCAACGGATTTAACCCTTTGCGTAATTACTAAAAAAGATTTAGAGAAGATCCTTGAAGCCTGCCCAAATATTGCTATTAAGCTACTTTCACAAATCTCCAACTTTGTTTCTGAGCTGAGAGATCAGGTTCGTGGCGATTCTTAAATTTTGTCTAATCTAAAAATCCCCCAGGATACCCACTGACTAAACCAGTTGCCGATCTCCTGACCAATACGCTCCACATCTTCCTCATCGAGATCTTTAAAGGCCTCTTCCAGAGCTTGTTCAAAAGACAGATCCCGATCAATTGATTTCAAAACTGCATACTGAATATCTGATAATTCCACACATTCAAGACTCGAAACCAAATTCCTGAAAATCAGAAACTTACCCTCCTTTGCTTCTGGTAAAGACATAGGATGGTCTTCATCTTAAACTGAAACTTTTCCCAAATCAGTAAACGCCAACTGTTCTTCATATAAAAATACATGTGGTTGAAGATAAAAAGTTCGTGCTGTTAAAGTCTGCAACTCTTCTGCAGATAACTTTTGGGGATACAAAGGCGATAATTAAATTCGGTAAACCTCCGGCTCTGCCGGAAGGACCCTTATAGTTTTACTTTTTCGGCAGTAGGCCTTTTCCTTACCTTGGACCGCTCAAAGTCTTAAGATAAGGAAAAA
>JAKVBD010000170.1 GCA_022446985.1 Lentisphaerales bacterium | reverse complement strand
GAAGGTGAGACTCACTGGAGTTGCCAAAGCATGACTAATGAAATAGGCATTTCAAAGTCAACAGTGAATCGTATCTGGAAAACTTTTTCAGTACAACCTCATAAGCGCAAAGGATTTAAGCTCTCAACAAATCCATTTTTTGTAGATAAGGTAAAAGATATAGTCGGTTTATATCTTAACCCTACTGATAAGGCTATTGTTCTTGCAGTTGATGAAAAGTCTCAGTGCCAGGCCTTAGAAAGGACACAGCCAATACTACCAATGGGGTTTGGTTATGCCGAGTGAGCTACAGACAATTACTTTCGTCATGGAACAACAACCTTGTTTGCCGCTTTAGATGTAGCTACCGGTAAAAAAAGACATAGGCACCAGGAGTTCATACAGTTTCTGAATCAAATCAATAAAAATGCCCCTAAAGAGCTCTGTGTACATGTGATACTTGATAACTATTCCACTCACAAACATGAAAAGGTAAAAGCCTGGTTGTTAAAAAACCTCGATTCAAGTTCCATTTTACACCAACATATTCTTCATGGTTAAATCAAGTTGAGAGGTGGTTTAGTCTCATAACCGAAAAAACAATTAGAAGAGGAAGCTTTAAGTCCACGAAGCACCTTATCAAGAAAATCGATGAGTTTGTTGTAAAGCATAATAAAGCGCCAAAACCTTTCACATGGACCGCGACTTCAGAAGAGATTCTTGAGAAAATTAAACGATTATGTACTAAATTGACAAAGGATAGTTAAAGCAAGGACTTCTGAGACAGGACACTAGAAAAGCCCTCATCTTTCTTCAAAAGGTCTGAGACCTTCATTCCCTGAAACCAAGGGCACTTACCCAGACGACTTATTGAAACGATAATTTCTAAAATATTATCCAACTCATCTCTAACACCTCGGAATTCAAAGATAAAGCCATCTTCGAATTTTATACTTTTAGCTTTTTCCAAATTCAATGAGTAGATGCGACGCTCTTTTTGATGTTCTGTTCTTTCAAAGAAACATGACCCTTGGAAACAAAGGCGTTGAGCTCGCCATGAATAGCCAATAAATCATTTAAGGATTCAACAATAATTTCATAAATACCCTGACTACTTACTCCCATCAAACAGACAGTATTGCCAATCGGTAGGACAATGATTTGGTCTTCTGACTTTAATATAGGACCTTGATTTTATTTCCCCTCAAAAAGCAACTGATACAAGTCAACAATCTGCTCATTATCATCTTTGGATTTAATGCTGATACGCCGCAGTGCCCCATCTATATGGATACCACCTGCTTCAGAAAGGACATCGCTTAAAGTACTGCCGGCAATTACCTTCTTAAGTCCCGACTGTTTAACATGTCCAGTCAGTAAAATACGAACTTTCCTGAGATTAACGAGAATGGCGTCTAACTTAAAGTTTAAGAATTCTTTGGACACGGCTTTGCCTATAACTGCCTTTAGCTCACTTTTCTTTAACCCAGCGACACTTATACTGCCAATTCTTTCGGGTAAAAGATCGTACCCTTGTTTGAAACCATCAACACTTTATCAAAAGCAATTGAATCGGTAATTATGGCGTTTATTTTACTACCTGGTGCAATGATGAACTCCTCAAGAGCCAACGCCTGTTCTTCTGGAGTACTACTCAGTAACTCCTGAAACCAACTTGCCGAACAGCCTTACCTCCACTTAAACCCATAAGGTTATGGTAGCTGCTATCTATCCTTCTTAAATCCAAAGCCGTTGGTGCTGCAGCCTCTTCTGACTTGCCTTGATTAATAAAAACATGCAGAGCTCTGTCTGGAAACTCCTGATGATTCTTTTGCGATTCTGGCTTAAATTCAGGCTCATCTTTAAACTTAAAGATCTCAGGATCAAAGTTTTTCCGATCCTTTTTTTTTCTATGCTGGCTTCTTCACTTAAGACCTGCTTTTGGATAATTGAAACCCATAGCGGGTTTTCACTTGTAGTAGATTTATTCTCTTCTGGAGAACTGGCACAAGAGCCTCCAACTAAAACGACTCCCAGCGTAATAAAAACAGTATATAAAAGCTTTTTCAAAACTCCCCCTATACAATTGCCTGTTCATAAGCATCGATTGTTTCCTGGGAAATCTTATCCCAGTTATATAGCTCTTTAACCTGTTCTTTGAGCTTCAAACCAAGAGCATTTGTCATAAGAGCCGATTTCGAGGCCTCGACAAGAACCGTGCTTATCTGACCGATATCTCCCATTATAAAATGGTACCCGCAATTAATCATCTTATTGTCAAGAACCTCTTCACTGGTAGATATTTCACTTACTGCCGTGCAGACACCGTAAGAGGCCGCTTCAAGAAGCACTATTGGCAGACCTTCTATTTCACTTGGAAGAATAAACAATAATGCATTTGAAAGAAGACGAACTTTTTCCTCATTGTAAACTGGACCTGTAAATGATATATCGTCCCTTCCCTCTGCCATCTGCTTTAGCTGCGCAGCATATTCACCATCTGAATCAGGTCCTGCAATCACCAAAGACTTATCAGTCGTTATGTTCTTAAAGGCCTCAATTAAGTAATGAATACCTTTATCAGGCACCAAACGTCCTAAATAAAGGAAATAACTTTTAGGCGCTAAATCCGTATAAGGTTCATACGGCCCCTCCGGAATGTTACAGCCATTTGGAATGTAAACAACTTTGGCTTCGGCATAACGCATCTTGTAGTACACACTTAGTGCCCGTGAAACACATAAGGTTACATTCGCAAATTTAGCTGAGGCCCACTCACCAAACTTCAAAATTTGACGTGCAAGAAAACCCCATTTAGCTCGCTGCCAATCAAGACCATGAACAGTAATCACCACTCTTTTCTTGTAGATAATTTTTGGGACCCAGGCTAAACAAGATGACGCCAATGCATGTACATGAATTACATCATAGTCCTGTTTACTGGCATGCAGAATCGACTTAACAGTATATACAAATGTCTCTAAATGCTTACCCTTGCATGTCCCTACGTTAATCAATTTTACTCCCTCATAAGAGTCTTCCTGAGAGTAACTGCTCTCACAATAACAGGTAACTTCGTGCCCGGCATTGACCATTCTCAATGAAATTTCACGCACTGCTTTTTCAATTTCACCTAATCCATCTCCGAGACCTCGAAGTCCTATCATAGCAATTTTCATCCGACACTCCCTCCCTGCATTGCACAGCCATCCAATTCTGTCACCAGTTTTTTTACAAGATTCTGATAGTAAAACGACTCGACATGCTTAGCCGTCCCTTCACATAAGCTTTCATAAAAATCACTATCTGTTAAAAGTTTGAGCATATTCTTAGACATTTGTTCTATATTATCCGGCTCTGCTAACAATCCGGTCTTCTCGTCTGCGACAACTTCTGGAATTCCACCCGCTGCAAAAGCTATGCAAGGCGTGCCACTTGCCTGCGCTTCCAGTAAAGGCATACAAAATGTTTCATCAATTGAGCCATTGACAAATATCCCACACTCCTGCATGAGACTCGAAACCTTTACCTGATCAATTTCTCCAGCGATATTAATCCGCTTCTCCAGCTTATGATCTGCAATGAACTTTCTGATTTCTGCGAGGTAATCTTCACTTTCCTGATAGCCATACATATCCATACTGGCGTTCGGAGCCTGGTCTGCAATCTTAGCAAAAGACTTGATTAAATTTAATGCCCCTTTGTACTCAGTGAATCGACCTATAAAAAGCAGCTTATCTTTGTCCTTAAAAGAGCTATCTTTAATCTTAAACCTTTCACAGTCCACTCCGTTATAGAGGGTCGAACAACTTACTCCAAGGGCTTCCAACTCATCCTTCAGGAAGTCACTGACGACAAAAACCTTATCCACCTTCTTGAGCATATCATGACCAAATTTTCTGAGTCGGCTTAGACTTTCAGCTACTTCTCCAGAGTAAAATTCTTCATTGGCAACGCCATGGTAGGTAAAAACTATTTTGTAACCCAATAATCCACGAAACTTACAGGCCCAGTAAGCCTCCATAGGTAAATCGACGATGACAATTTTAGGACGCATCACCAGCAAAACAATAAATATTTTGATAAAGGCATAAGGAAAACTCAGAAAATGATTGTAAAGCTTATCAATATACTTTGTCGGGTAAACACAACTGACTGAAATACCTTCATCCACTTTAGATGTGGGCTTAAAGTAAGATAGGATGCTGACCTTATGACCATTTCTATGTAATTCATTGGCAAAACACATCTCGCGATTTATCATTCCAGCACCTTTCCGCATAATGTTTAGAAAAAAAAGTATTTTCATCGTCTTTCTCAACTCCCCACTTAACTTGCTATTGCCGATTTATCTTTAATCTCAATCGACTTTCCCAAAACGTCTCGATACACCTCATAAACCTGTTTCATATGAACTTCCGAGCTGTAGCGCTGTTCGACGGTCTGACTCGCATTATTACAGAGCTGTTTGTCATCTGCAGCCAGTAACTCTTTGGGCTTTTCTGCCATATGATCAGCATCACTCGATTTAAAAGTGTAACCATCGTAACTATCTTCGATCAGTTCAGGCTGGCCATCACTGTCACTGACTATCACTGGCCGGCCATTCTCTAAACTTTCCATAATTGTCATAGAACAGTTTTCATTCCACTTTGAAGGAACTGGCACAGCCAAGACTGTATTCATCTCCTCTTTGACTGTTTGAGGTGAAATAAAGCCCAGCCAGGCAAAATCGAGGTTATCTTTTTTTGATATCTCCTCAAGCTGATCTTTAAGAGGTCCGGTTCCGCATATTCTAAGCCCATGAAGAGATTGAGGTAAAAGACTGTAAACCTTCAGCATGGTATCTATACCTTTTCCTTGACAAATTCTGCCAGCATAAAGTAAGGTCTTTCCTGTAGCTGAAGAAAGCACCGATTTTTCAGTGTAGTTATTTACGACATTCATCATATTTACTGGAATACCGCTCTGAACTAGCTTTCTTTTCATGAAATCGCTTGGTGCTATGTAGACCTTATAATCGGTAAGATAGGTTTTCGCTTTCTTGACTTTCCAGAAGAACAAAGCCGAAATTGAACTGGCAACAGCACTTCTCTGAACACATTTATTTTCAATGCACGGCTTAAAACTGTCAGCAAAACAACGTTCACAGTTCTCTCCCTTGGTGAAAAAATTATAACTCGGGCATACAGGTTTATAATCATGGGCAGTCATAATCACTCGTATATCTACATCTTTGAATAAAGATAGTGGCAGCTGATCATATACATTATGAGAATGAATTAAATCTGATTTAAAGTCCTCATAACATCCCTTTAACTTTGAACAAATTGAGAGGTTTTGTACAGAAGTTTTAACTAACTCAGCCATCTTGTAAAGAAAACTTTTTCTGATGCCAAACTCTACTTTAGAAATAGTATACGTCTTACCTAAATCGGTTTTATCTTTGTGGTCCATACAAAAAAATGCGACTTCATGATTATCGGCAATCAGTGATCTGGACAAACCCAGCATATAGGTTTCAGCGTCTGCTCTGGGATTTATAAATTTATTTACTGTCAGTACTTTCATGTTGTGACACCCTTGTTAATACGTTGGTAAGATTTGATCATTAAAGCATACATAGGAATAAAAAAGACAGTCCCCGTGAGTATACCAAACCATAAATCCATACTGGATGCGGCATACCCTACAGAAAACATTATTAAAAGAAGAATAACTGGAAAATCCGATTTGCTCATTGCCAGACTAATTCCTTGAGACTTCAAAGCTCTGTAATGTAAAAAAGCATTTATTGATTCTGTACAGACAGTCTTTATAGCTGCGGCATACATGCCGGCGATAGGGATAAAAATTAAATTTGAAATTTCATTGAAGCAGCAACTTACAGCATTGAATTTCATCACATCTCGTTGCATTCCTCCAGCCTCAAGCATATGAGCTAAAATATTACTGAAAGCTGAAATAAAGATGAACGGTGCCAGGATCATCATGATGCCTGCGGCCTCTTTGTATTCTTCACTGTAGATAAAAGCTGTGGCCTCTCACCAAGAGAGACAACTCCAATACTTATCGAAATAAATAGGGTCATCATAATAGGCAGAACGTTCTTTAAAGTCTCGCTTATGGAATTTTTGCGATGGGTCTGAATACGACTGACGCGAGCAAAAATTACCTGACTGAAGCCAACACTCAGAACTCCAAAAACAATTATTATGCGAAAGGCAAAATTGTAGATACCATTTTCTTCCATGGAAAAGAAACCAAGAATAACCGAGTCGATGAAAAATGAAATCATCACAAATAAACCAGTCAAACTAAACGGTAAACCATCTTTGAAAAGGTTTATTGCATTTGACCTGAAATGCTGAGATGAGAATTTTGGAAAATAACCCTTCAAAGAATAGATCGAAATCATAATCGACAAGAAGCTCGTCAGAGCATAAATCATCAAAGCCGAAGTAAAACTCTCCAATTGATCTTTAAGTAGAAAAATGATCAGTAAGCAAGAACTCTTATTGATAACCGGAGCGAGGATTTCTGTAGCATAGTTTTCTCTGGCATGATCCGGACTCTTGAAGAACTGGCCCGGTTCATCTGCAAAAATTGCCAGGAAACAAAATAAAATAGCCTCAAAATTAAGCTGCCCGCGATTCATTAAAAAATCTACACTTACTGCAATCCCTAAAGTCACCAGGCCACAAATAAACTTTAAAGCGAGAAGTGTAGCGAGAGTTTCTCTATTCTCATAGTTTGAGCGTGATTTGAACTTGAGGACAAATAGTTTTTTTAGACCAAAGTCCATCAAAGGGATAAGAAGACTAACGAGACTAAAATAGAAAAAGAATCGCCCCATAGACTCTGGCGAGAATATGTAAGTCAACTGAATGACAACTAAAAAGCTGCATAATTTTTCCAACAGCCTACATAGAGATATAAATGACGCATTCTTAAGCATGCCTGACCCTATTCACCTAAGAATCAGACATACTCATTTTTCATGCCTTAATGTTTATAATAAAAGGGATGCGAAGTAAAACCTCACCTATCAATACTTCACCAAGCCCGACAAAACAACTAAACAAAATATGGCGACCTCTTAAAACTCAGCTATCTTCTGTTTCAGAATCCCTTTATATTGCTCTAAGACTTCTTTGTACTCAATTCTTTTAGCTAAGTTTGTATACTGTCGCGGATCTTTTTTCATGTCGTAAAGTTCAAAACCTTTCTCGCCATTTTTGCCATACTGCATAAAAGCCCATTTCTTACTGCGAAGCATAAACTTATCCTTGCCTGTAACGCAAAAGGCAGCTTCTCTGATTGAGGCTTTGGGATTCTTTATAATTGGCGCGATATCTTTTCCCATAACATGTGAAGGAACGTCAAGGCCACACTGTTTAGAAAGTGTTGGGTAAAGATCAAGAAGTTCTATCATGGAAGTCGATACAGCAGGCTGTTGCCCAGGGGTTGAAATAATCAACGGAACCTGCGCCGATTCTTCGTGAAGATTCATCTTCTGCCAGAAAGTGTGCTCACCTAAGTGCCAGCCATGATCACTGGTGAAAACAACAATCGTATTTTCTCTCAAACCTTCTTCTTCAAGAGCATCAAGAACACGGCCAACCTGAGTATCCATAAAAGTTACAGATGCATAGTAAGCACTGAGTATTTTTTTGCGGGTCATTTCATCTTGTATTCCATACTTTTTAGTCGTCTTGCTATGACCTGCTTTAGGAATATCTTTCAGATCTTCTTCTCTATCTTCACAAAGAATCATCTCTTCCGGCGGATACATATCGAAATACTTTTTGGGGGCGACAAGTGGAACATGTGGTCTTATGAGGCCAAGAGAAATAAAGAAAGGTTTATCCTTTTTATTTTTGATAACTTCAATAGCTTTACTCGCCGCGCGATAATCCGGCTGGCTTTCGCCTTCTGGAGTTTTGACTGCATAAAATGCAGAACCGAACCCAAGTGCATAGTGCTTGGTCTTATCCATATTCAACTTAGTTTTACAAAGAGCTTCGACTTCACCTTTCGAAAACCATTCGTCTCCTTTAAAATTAAAGACTTCACTGAAGGAAGCCGGATGATCCGGCCCAGAAATACCTTCGGTTATGTTTCCTGGGATGAGCATGTGGTACATCTTACCGATCCTTGGAGCATAGTAGCCGTGCTTCATGAAATTCTGAGTCATCGTCAAACGACTGCCAAGCTTCTTCTCAAATTGCGAAATATTATTGCTCAAAACACCCGTTTGATGAGGGTACATACCCGACATAAAAGATGCACGGGAAGCGCCACAAATCGGGAATTGGCAATAGGTATTTTTAAACAGAGTTCCTTGAGAAACTATGCGATCGATATTAGGAGTTTTGCACTGTGTATTCCCATAAGCTGGAAGAGCTCTGGATGATAAGTCATCTGAGATTATAAAAAGCACATTTTTCTTTTCTTCAGCCCTTACGAACTCAAATGAAAGAAGAATTAAACACATATATATATATTTCATGTAAGATCCTTAGTTGAATTTATAACAGTACTCAAGAAAAATTCAAAAGATGACATGAAAAGTAAATTATCATTTGAAATTAAACGGCCTGAATATCCCGTTTCCAGATCATATAAGCTTTTGGTTCCACAACTGGCTGATACTTCGGAGAGGATTGATAAATAAGCATTGCAATTACTTTTGATAGAATCAGAATAACTATAAAAACGACGAGTATTATAAAAAAATTCTTCACAACGCTGCTTATTTTATTCTTTTTTGACTCTGGTAACCTTATCCAAATTTGCCGAGATCATATAATTCTTCAGAGTTAATTCGAAATTGCCTTTTGACAAAAAAAATCATCATAGCTCTCAAATATAAATAAAGCAAAAGCCTGCATCATTTGCTTATTGTCTTCTGAGGGTGGAAACCGCTAATTGGGGTCGTTGGTAAAATAGCATAGATTACTACCAATGGTATATTTGCGTATGATAATTTAGTACATAGTCCAATTTTTAGGTTCTTCGCGTGTTGCTATAAATTTACAGCAGATAGCAGCTGCTAAATACTATCGCCTTCGCTCAAGGGTAACCGACAAGCAGATAGGGTCGAAATATATTCTTGCGGCATGGTAGCGTAATCTCCAATTAAATTTTAGGAGCTTATTGATGTCCCGTTATTTTATCGAAAAAGAAGAGTTTTGGCGTGAAAGTGTTTC
>JAKVBD010000017.1 GCA_022446985.1 Lentisphaerales bacterium | reverse complement strand
CACACTCACGACGAAATCGAAGATTACTTCGTACACTTCGTAGCAAAAAGCCCAGTTGGTGAAATCAACGAAGCTAACATCAGAACTTTTGGTGACATCGCTATAAACTCTGGTGTTTACACATTTACTTTCGAAGATGGTTCTGCTGTTCAAGCAAGATTCACTTACGTATATCGCTGGAATGGTCAAGACTGGAAGATCATCGAACACCACTCTTCTGCTATGCCGGAAAAATAATTTTCCATAAAAGTTTAGTTATTAGTTTTTAGGGCTTAGATTTTTATACTAATCCCTATTAACTAAAACCGGCAGGCTGCCGGTGCTCCTTACGGATAATTACAGAAATCTGTAAGCGGGGCGACCTGAAACCTTTAACCCTGAAAAAGTGGTATGAGTAACAACGAATTCTTCAAAGTTTACACAACAGACACCACAGTATCCCTCGATTTCCCCTTCCACATTTCACGATCAGTAGTCACCTCAGACAAACAGGACTTTGTAAAACTGGTCAATAAAGAGCACTCTCATGAATTTATGCAGATGCTGTATATCCTCAATGGCAAAATCACCAGCGAAGTCGGCGGTCGTACTGAATCCGTCAAAAAAGGCGAACTTGTACTTATTCCCCCTTTTGTAAAGCACCGAAACGATTACTTCGAAGGCGCCGACATCTTTACCATCTCCTTCATGCCAAGTATGGTCGAATCTTCCTTCGATACTCCCTTTACCATCGATGATTCAAATAATTTCAGCCGCTTTTATTTCGTTCCGTTTATAGAAATGGGGAAGGATGTAGACCTTATCACAAAACAAAGGTTTATTTCGGCAGAAACCCTGGCGATAAAAGACCTTTTTTGGTCTATCTACGATGGCTTTAAATCCGGAAGTGATATGGATCGCTTGATCATGCACGCCAATTTCCTCAAAGTACTGGCGCTTATTTCAAGGCATTATCAACGAAATAAAGAGCAATCAGAACAAATTGAAAATAGCCCACATCACAAACACTTCGGTAAAGTTCAGGAAAGTATTCAGTACATTCAGGACAACTTTAAAAAAGACCTAAAGATCAATGACCTTATCTCTCGCTGCGGTATCTCCAGCACCTATTTCCGCATGATCTTCAAAGAAATCACCGGTAAATCCTTCGTGCAATATCTCAATGAGCTGCGTATTTACCACGCCATAGTCCTCATTAAAAAGACATCTCTGAATCTAAATGAAATCTCCTACGAAGTCGGCTTTACTGAGTTCCAAAACTTTCACAGAACCTTCCGCAAAATTATTGGCACAAGCCCTTCAGAGTACAGAAAATCAGAGATTAATTAAAACGACTATTCGTAAGCGTCGTGACATTTCTTACAAGTGTCATTCACAATCGCCAGAGAGGCTTTTATCTTAGCGAAATCTTTAGTTTTTATCGCCGCTTCAAAAGCCACAAATGAATCGAGCATTTCCTGATTCATTTTCATAAATTTTTCATCCGGGTGATCAAGGTCATTAAGAACGCGCCCCTCACGCATCATGTCTGTTGAAGCCTGTATAAAATCTTTAGAAGTATAAAGCCCCTTCTTAGCCAGCTTCTTCACGCCATACTCTGGCAGGTCCATCATCTCCATGGCTTCATGAACCATGTGCTCGGCTTTTTTATAACGCCTTTTCTCTTCTTCTGGATCAGTTGATGAACAGGAAGCAATAAATATGATAACCAAGAAAAAGAAAATATGTTTCATTGAGTAAATGCCTTCACTAAAATCGTTGTAGATAGCTAATTAATATGGCTCTGAAGGCAAATAATCAATGTAAACAAAAAGAAGAAAGTTTTAAATTAAGTGCCGTTTCTGAAACGATTTTGTTGAATTCGTAACTGGAAATGGCTCTTCCGGTATCTCTACTTCCAGAAATTCACAAAGTGGGTTCCACCCTTGTGACACTTCGTAGATTAGTAATTGCTTTTCTGGAACAATGCTTTTCACTCTTTCTGTATAATCATCGAAAAACTTCAAAGCATATTCTTTGTCTTCCAGGCGTCCTTCAAAAGTATTTTCCAGAATCATTCTGCAAGCCATCTTGTGAAATGAAACACCATCTGCATCTGGTGGATCAACACGGGTAATTGATCGGAAAATGGTGCTCATAATACTTTTGTACCAGGCCTCTGGATCTCGCAGTGTGTGGATGACTTTTGCATCCGGGTTTAACTTAAAAAGCTCTTCCCAGTAATGAGTAGAAGGCCAATCAACCGTAGATTGATAACCATCAAACACATAGCCCCAATCATGTTTACCATCCAAAGCATGGAACCAGTACTTCAAGTGTCCATGATGCTCATCAAGTTCTGACATGTGGTAACAAGGGCCAAAGCCTATCATAGTCAAAGCTCTTTTCAGAGAAAATATTCCTGTTCTGCCAAAGCCAGAACCTATAACTTTCAAACTCATCTAGTTTTCCTTTTGTAAAGCAGGAATATCCCCATGCAGTTTCTTCGCAAACTCTAAAGCAAATTGCCCGATTCTAGGACCAAACTCCATGCAGACTTTATCCATCGTAATTATGTTATTTTCTTTAAAAGCAGTCGTTTTACTCAATCCGGGAATATTTTTCAGCTGATTAATCCCGCCTATACTTTCCAAGCCAACGTGTACCATCAAAAGATACTTCGGATTAGCTTCTATAACGATTTCTGCATTTATGGCTTTGTAATCGTTAAAACCATTGATTGCAGTCTCCAAACCGACCAATCCCATAAACTCATCCGCATCTGTTTTCTGACCTGCTGCCAGCATCGTCCCCATGCCTTTAGCAAAGATAAAAAGTCCCTTACCATCAAGCTTCTTTGCATCGATATAGTCAGATACCCTTTTGAGATCCTCAGTTACCTTTTGAAGTAATGCACTTGCTTGTTCTTCTCTACTAAATAGCTTTCCTGCATCTTGGATCGATTGCCGTAATTCTACCACACCCGGATTAGGACTTAACTCCAAAACTGAAATGCCAGCATGAGCGGACTTCTCAATTAACTTTTTGTAAGTTCCAATTTCATCCCAAATAACTAAATGAGTCGGTTTATGAGTTATAAACGATTCCAGATTGATGCTATGAGCAAAACCAAGCTCAGGAAGCTTTGAAACTGAGCTCGGGTATAAGCTGTGGTAGTCGCGCGCGACAATCGACTCTCCCAAGCCAAGCTCATAGATTATTTCGGTCGCTTTAGATCCAACCGTAATAATTCTAAGCTCTTTAGAGACTTCTGAAATAGATTGCCTTTCACAGCTACTTAAAATTATTAAACTAAATAATATCAACCATATTTTCTTCACGTAATCTCCTCCATAATATCATGACGTTCTGCATGATACATTTCTTCAGATTCGCCTAATTTCCAGTATGGAATCGCGTAATAATCTTTAGTGCTCAGACCTTTTGTTTTTAAATATTTTCGAATGCCTAGTACTTCAGTGGATTCTCCCGCAACCCAGGCACTGACTTTACTTTCCGGCCAATCCCAGGCACTCACTTCTTTTGATAAAACCTGAAAGTCTGATTTATCTCCAATCAACCATTTTACTTCGAATTCAGAGCTCTTGATATCCAGCAAGACTCTATCGGTCTTCGCTGGTGTTAGAATAAAAGCCACCCCCTTTGCATCTTCCGGTAACCTGGACAGTAATACCCTCATTGCCGGCAGGGCTGAAAGGTCTCCGGCAAAAAGGTAAAAATCTCCTTCTGCAACCATAGTCTCTGGACCTCCAGGTCGGGAAAGACCAAAGTAATCGCCAATTTTTGCATTCGCCGCCCACTGCGATGCCGGACCTTTCTTGTGCATAACGAAATCAATGCCTATATCGCATGTATCTTTGTCAAAATAACTCACAGAGTAAGCTCTTACATAAGGCTTCTCTTCCGGTGCTGGCCAAACCGGTCGCCCCTCTGGGCTAATCTTAGGTAAAACTGGTTTATCCTGACCCGTTTTAGGTATAAAAGCCTTTATATGTAATCCAGCAGTTTCATCTGGATAATCTGCAAGTTGATCACTACTAAAAATAATCCTTCTAAGATTAGGAGTAACCATCTCTGTAGATTTAACCTCAACTAACAGCGGTTTTGATTTTTTTGCCATGTCTGTAAATACCTATAAAAAAGTGTCTGGGCAAATCATTACCCAGACACTTACTCGGAAGGCTAATCTATTACTAGATTAGAATTTGTAAGTCAACTCAATGCGAATGTCACGGCCCATGTCAGGCTGACCTGTAAAGAATGGGTCTTCCTTATTAAAGGTCGCTTGATCATAGTAATGACGATCAAATACATTGTTTACTGCAAGGTTAACAGTCCAGTCGTCTTGACCAGTAGGTTGCCACTGAATATATAAATCATGTACATCATAAGAAGCAATATTATAATCACCAAATTCACCTAGAGAATCTACAAAACGCGATCTCCATCCTAGGTCAAGATTAAGGCTTTCAAGGTAGTAACTTGCATCAAATACCCAGCTAGTGCCTGAAGAGTTTGCATAAGGATTATAAATTACTTCTTCACCGTCAATTTCTGCTTCGATATCAGACATGGAAAGCTTAACAGTTAAGTTTTCATAGTTGTAACCGACATGCGCTGTATAACCAGTAGTTTCTACATCGCCAATAATATATAGCCAGTCTTGACTGATTACATCTTTAACTTCCTGTTTGAAAACCTCTAAGCCAAAGAAGAGACTGCCATCGTCATACGAGAAACCACCTTCATAGTTTTGAGCTACTTCCTTATCCGGACCATTTTCACCTAGAGCAGGATCAACGAAAGATGCAAAGTAAGCTTCACTTACACCACGACCTCTTTCAATACGAGAGGCGTTACCGTATAGAGTAACTTCATCTGTCACAAAATATTTCAAGCCACCATTAGCACTGAAACCATCTACAGAGGTCTCATATCCTGCAGCATCTTCATGTTCCCACCAGTCGTGACGAACACCTGCACTTAGTAACCAGTCCTCATAGAAACGCCAATTATCGTGTACAAAAATACCATAAATCTCTGCATCTTCAGAAGCATTGCTGCCATTCCACCAAGGGTCACCTTCTGCTCCACCGTAACTGCCATAGTAAGTATCAATACCTTCAGCTTTGTCATAGCGATACTCTGTACCGTATGTAAGGCTGTGGTCACCCACAATTGAAGTATTTCTTAGATCAAAACCATAGCTTTCAATTCTACCGCCACCATAGACATTTGGTGAATGTTCGTAATCGCTACGCTCATACTCATTTTCTGTATAAAAAGCCGTAAACTTAAGATCAATTAAATCATTGCTTTCAGGATTAAACGTGTGGTTGAAAATTAATGTTTCACGAGTTGTTTCTGCATTCAGCAGAATATTGGGCTGAAAGTGAGCTAGCTGTTCTGTATTAAAATTAGTACGTGTATATCTATTAGCTTCTTCAAAACTGTTTTCATAGCTAATTTCAGAACGATTAGCTTCATCATAATCAAAGCCTAACTTGAAGTAGCCAAGCTCTTGAGTAGAGTCAGAGTGTTCCCATTCATTTCCATCGCCGTCTTTCCAGTTACCAGTATCCTGTCTAGAAAGCATCGCTAAGTAATCAAGTTGATCTGTAATTCGACCATATAGAGACAGGCTGCTTCTCCAACCTTCAGTATTTGAGTAGTAACCATTACGCCATGCGAAACCATGATCCTGATCCAGTCTTAACAGATCTGCAGCATCCTTAGTCTCATAGCGAATAGCACCGGCTAGTGCTCCTGCTCCGTTAGTTACAGCACCGGCACCAGCTTCAACCTGAACTGCCTTTAGAAGGATAGGATCAATGTAAATACGGCTCTGGTGGTGATAAACTTCACCAGCCTGAGTTGCACCATCAATTGAAACATTCATTAATGAATCACCAACACCACGAACAAAAACTTTCTGAGCTAGCGGAAGACCACCACCACCAACTGATACCTGTGGGTTGCCTTTGTAAATGTCATTAAGACTATTTGCAGTAGTCTTTTGAAGCTCATCTGCATTAACAGTGTTAATACTGCTCTCAACTTTTTCAGCAATAACTTCAATTGGTTCATCTTTAACCGGCTTTGAAGCCTCTTGTGCCTGAGCTGCATTTGCCGCAGCCAGCATCATAAAAGTTAAAAAATATTTTCTCATTCTTGTTGCCTAATTATTTATTCTAAGTATGTGAGTATTTACTCACTTTCAAGTTTATTGATATTAAATCTCATTTAATTAAAGTCAATCCACTAAATAAAATTATTTAAGAATAAATTTATACATAAATAGAACAAGACTTGATAAAGGGGGCTAAAACAATAATTTATATATTATATCAATTAGACTTCAGGCGGTTATATTTATAGGCCGTATAGAGCATAAATATTGGAAAGAGGCCACTGAGAAAAATCAGCAAACGGAAGATGGAAATACCGACTTTGCCAATGTGCAATGGATATACCTGATTCAATGCTCGCATAACAAAAGGAACTTTATCCGCATAGACAGCTTTGGAGATCTCACCAGAGACTGGATTCAAGAATATATAGTTATTGCCGTTTGGGTGTAATTCACCCTTTGTTTGATAACGAACGATTGTCGCAGTCTGATTATCTTGCGGCCAATACACCCAGGTCATTTTTGCCTGTTATAAATCCTTTTGTCCCGCTACAATCAATTCATCCAAGGATAAGATTTTTTGCTTTTCATAGGTTGGAACCTCTGCCATAGCCTGTAAACTGCCGAGGTCTGTTTTCTTCAGGAAAATGACAAGACCAGCAATAAATGGATAAAAAACTATAAGACCACCAGTCAAAGCACTAAATAGCATAAATGGCGATGTTAACACCCCGAAGACTTTATGATTTTGAAAGTACCAGCGGATCTTATTTTTACCACGATACCAACTGAGCCTGGACTTATGCTTCTTAACGCCCGGTCCCCACAGGAATAAGCCGGAACAAACTAGAAAGGAGCAGATGAAGCCCAATGCGCCGACAATCAACTCACCCGTTTCACCACTTAGTAAATGAATGTGGAAATCTGCTATCCAACCCAAAAAAGTATCCAGCTCATGGCGGCTTCCCTGAACTTCACCAGTGTAAGGATTTACCTGTGCAATGCGATCCCCTTCCAACCAGAACTCTACAGTAGCATTTTGAGGTCTTACATTTTTTATAAAGAGAACATCATTAGATGGAAATGCCTGCAAGACATTGCTGTACATCTCCTTAAAAGAAACCTCTTGTTCAGCTATACTATTAACCGTAAACAGATCTTTATTTAAGAGTTGTTCCAGTTCAGTTTTGTAAACAAGTAAACTGCCGGTTATTCCACTGAGAACAAAGAATAATCCGACTGAAAAGCCGAGCCATTTGTGAATTTTTATTAATTTTTTTTTCATAAAATAAAACTCCCTGCCTCGATGCTGAGGTATCTGCACTCGGTAGGCAATTAAACAGGTACATCAACAACAGGCAAGAAATCTGGAAAGAGAATACCCCCGACATTTGCCGGAAGGCAGCTCAGCAAAGAATTACCACTTAAGGCTGTAAGTCAGGGTAATGGTACGCCCCTGAGCACCAGTGTAAGTCAGGTCATTGTTAAAGGCTTGAGAAATAACTGGAGAGTATTCCTCATTGAAAAGGTTCTCTACACCAAGGCTGATTGTACTCTTTTCGCAAATGTCATAGGAACTGATTAAATCCACCGTAAAAAATGAATCTACTTCACCTTGTCCCTGACTGTTTGGAGTATTTGGAGCAAGGTCGAAAACATCGCGATTTCCCGAGTAAAGAAACTCAAGACGGTTTCGCCAGTCCTTATTCGTTTGATGCTCAACATAAGCAGTCAATTTTAAAGGAGCTATTCGATCTGAACCAATGTCTTCATTGCCGCCATCATCTCCTTCTGTACGGCCTTCCTGCCAGGTCAAAGTACCACCAAGAGTCCATGCATCATCAACCGCCCAGTCAATCGTACCTTCGATACCATAGATATCCTCAGGAGCTCTGACGATCTCAAACTATGGAGCCCCGGTAAAGGATCCTCCCAAGTCTGACTCAGAGTAGAAAAATGATAGGGAAGCTTCTACTGAATCCCAATGTGCACGAGCACCAATTTCATAGTTATCGACTTTCTGAGCTTCAGGATCAAATTGCTCGACAGTAGTCACTCCATCCAAAGGCGTAATACCGCGAAGCGCACCACCAATATCTGTTACCGAAAAACCCTGAGAGAAACTGACAAAAGCTTCGTAAGTTTGATTGATCTCATAGGTTAAACCGAGGTTAAAAAGTGTTTCTGAGTAATCAAGCTCACCGCCATCAACATCGAAGCCATCCGGAATCATAAAAAGATCATAGGCAAGAGGTCTGAAACTGTCCGCATCAACGGTAATATCTTCATGGCGAACACCACCGCGAACTGTTAACTTATCCCACAGAGTTGTCTCTGCTTGCAAAAATAATCCCCAGGCATCCTGAGTCATTTCTGGAGAAAAGGCTCGGTCATTTAAATCATGTTCAGTGGTATCCTGCACAAAATCGACACCGTAGGTAAAATCAATGGTCAAATCTTCATTGAACTCAACTGGAGTCGTCATTTGAAAGCGGCCACCGACTTTACGGGACTCTGTTGTAGTCTGTGCTCCGCCTACAGTAGGAAATAACATGCCATATGTCGGGTTTGTATCCCAAGGAAAGACTGCCTCATAGTCCTGAAAAAAGAACTGTGAATATAGTTGACTGCCAAAGAAATCATCATCTTCATAAGATAAATCAAATGAAGTGTTTGTCGTTTCAGGGTTATCTCCCGGTACATCAGACTTTACGGCCTGAGCAAAGCGCTTATCTGCTATACTACCGGCTGTTGCTAAGTAAGGGCTATCCTGCTCATAATTATAGTGGTTGACGCCAAGTGTTAATCTCTGAGTATCGGTAAAATCATAAGAAACACGACCTAGAAAGTTAGTATCCTCTGATTCATCCAAACCACCCTGAAATTGTGGATTTGAAGGGATACGATCACCATTTGCATCAAACAAACCACCTTTTTGCTGATAAGAAACATTGAAAAGATAATCAAATCCACCAGTGCTGCCATTTATCTGGTGGCTCGTTCTATATGACCAGCCATCATTAAAATCTTCAGTACTGAAAGTTGTCCCAATACTAGAAGTACCATTTAAGCCATCTTCATCTTTATTTTGTTTGGTAATGATGTTTATGATACCACCGGTGGCACCATTACCGTAAATAGCAGTCGCACCCCGTACTATTTCAATTCTTTCAATCGCTGCGACGTCGATTGTTCTTAGGTCACGAAGAACATTTCTCAATGGACTTGATTGGGGTACACCGTTGATTAAAACAGAAAAGTTTCTACCTCTTAGAGACTGACCCGAGTTGGAAAGTGACTGCGTACTTGTCCCTAAACCTGGAACTCTTTTTCCAAGAATACTACCAAGGTCACTGTTGACTTTCGCCGCTTCTTCAAGATCCTCTGCAGTCAAAACTGTCACAGAACTGGCAAGTGAACGTAAGGATTCATCTGTTCTTGTAGCAGTTACTACAAAATTTTCCTCTGGCAGACTTTCCTTTTCAGGAATTGCTGATGCATTAGGAGTAATTGAAGAGCTTTCTTTCAATGAACTGACTACAAAAGTTTTTTCACCTGTCTTGGTGATTTTAAGCTTATTGTCAGCAACCAATTTCTTGAGAGCCTCTAAAGGACTGTAGTTCCCTTTAAGTGCTTCAGCATTTATTGAATTCAGGTCTGCTGCTTTGTAGATAATTGACTGAGCGGTTTGAGCTGCCAGTTTGTCCAGCGACGCTTTCAAAGTACCTGCCTCTATATTTACAGCCACCGGCTTACCCATAACTTCTGCTGCGCTCAGTAAAGCGGGAGAGCACATACTCAAAGCAACGCCCAGGGAGAAAGCCCTTAATTTATTTTCTATTCGTTTAATTAACATAAAACTTCAACCTCAGTTTAGAACTTTGTAAAACCCTAAGACGAAGGATTACAGTTATACCTCCAGTAAAAATTGAAATTTTATCTCAATTAATTGAAAATTATTTTTCGATGCTCAAAACACCATCACTATAACGGCACTTTAGATCGTGTAGGACTTCGATGGCGGCACAGGCTTCAACGAGACTGCTTGTACTAAAACTGCCTGAAACAGACAACTTCTTAAGTGAGTCATTTTGAAAATTTAAATCAAATTCATGATAACGCCGGAATTCTTCAAAGAATTCCCTCAAAGTGATTTCGTGAAACTTAACGCGCTCCTGCCGCCAAAGAGCAAATTCTTCATCAACCTTAAACTCTGACTGGACAATTTGATTATTTTCCGGACTCCATTGTAACCAATCTTCAGCCTCAAGAAAAACTTCTCCAGTCCCGCCTTTCAGAGTTTTCACAGCGACTTTCACCAGCCCTTCACTGACTTTGACATCCAGTGAACTATCTTCATGTTCTTTGACTGTAAATACTGTCCCAATCACCGTCACTTTATGCTGATCGGATTTCACAGTAAAAGGACGTTCAGTATCTTTAGAAACTTTAAAAAGAGCCTGCCCTTTAATTAACTCTGTTGCCCTCTCCTTTTCGCTAAAAGAAACCCTCAGTTCAGTATGTGCATCGAGCTCCAAAACAGATCCATCTTCAAGTGTAAAACTCTTTACTTTTAAGCCGCTTTTTAAGACGTGAGCAGAAGATTTCCTCTCTTCGATCTGATTAGACTTCAGCTGAGACATAAGTGTAAATACCAACAACAATAATGCCGCTACAGCAATGATCGGAGCTAAAACTTTCCATAAAGGTTTTGGTTGGTGCTTCTGCAAAACATGCAGAATCCCAGGGGGATAGAGCTCTATATCGTCAAGGATTTGATCCACTTCGGACAATTCAAAATACGCGTCACGATTGACATCCGAAGACTTCAGCCAGGAAGTAAATTCCTCGTAGTCTTTCTTGGTTGCCTCACCACTATTGAGTCGCAAGTACCATTTCTCTGCTTCTTCGTTCGCCATTTTTCCAATGCCTAAATCTTTCAGGAGTTGCTCAACTTAAAGTCTTTCATCAATTTTACACTCAACTTTTCTGATAATTTTTAATAGCTGTTCGACATTCTCTTAGAGCTTTGATAATATGCTTCTCTACAGTACTTTGGGAAATATTCAATTTGGCTGCGATCTCTGCATGTTTTAGACCAGAAAACTTATGCAGTATGAAAACCTCCTGACATTTTTCCGGCAGTGATGAAATCTGTTCCTGAATTATTCTTTGCTTTTCCACGCCAAGTGTTTCTTCAAGAGGTGAACGCCTGTCTTGCAAAGTTTGCTCGGCAACATCCTTACCACTTTCAGAATCATTGGAAACCTGTTTACTGAAGCGACGTACACGGTCAATCATCAAATTTCGAGCCGCTCTATAAATAAACGCTTTTGAGTTTTGAATCTTGCCCCAGTCATCGATTCGGCGTAGGCGCAGGTAAGTATCGTGAACAATATCCCCGGCATCATCTTTTACGTCAACCTGCGACAAGACATAAGCCTTCAGCTCTTCGTAGTATCTTTGAAAGATATCGTCTAATTTCAGATTCTTTTGCCAGTTCATAAAAATAATTAGTTGATATATTATCTCAACTAAGTACTCCTAAATACAAACTATACAAGCTGCCAACTACAAAGTTTCATTTAAAAAATTTGCATATGTGAGCAGCCACTAACTTATAATATTCACTTCATGCAGCTATGAAATGGGTTTTCAATTAATCCACTGACTTCCGGATGAGGCCTTTCTGCATTATCCGAGTACGCTCTGGTAAGTAAGCGAACCCTGTTTAGGCAGACTTTAGGAAAAGCCGGTTGTAGGAGATCCATTATTTCAAAACGCTTTTGCAGTTGAGGAAAACTTGCCTGATATTTTAAGATAACCCCACGGCCAATTCTAAAAAAAACCTTCTCATCCAAGGTAAAATGAGTGAAACATAAATCAGACATGTAACGCAGAAAGCAAACTCCATAAGTTGTCAAAATGAAATGAATTAAGATATCCGGCTCCTGAGTATAAAGCGTGTCCTTCACCTTAGCAGGTATCTTGCGAAGCTCTGGCAAATTACCATCATATATATTTACGTCATCAACAAAATCCTTCAGAGCAAGACGCACCGGCACTCCATCCTTCAGAATCAAAATAGTATTTTCACCATGTGGAGAAAAAGCCGTTCCGTACTTATAGAGGAAATGTAACAGAGGCGGCAGAACCACTGAAAAATACGCTTCCAACCACTCTTCAAGACTCAATTGGCTTTGCTCAAGAAGACTTTGCAAAAGTGGTTTACCATCACAATCTACATGCAGTAAAGCAGCCATCGTCATTGCGGATTCACCTTCTCTCAAGTCTCCAATAACACTCTCGCGCCAAATCACTCCCAGCATTTCACGGAACTGGTATGGAGATTCCTCAAGTTGTTTGTAGTAAGCATGGTTGACATTTATACTCGCTATTTCGCCCGGAAGAATAAGACCGCACTCTTCGGTTAAAAATTTATCTTGAGCAGCGATCGACTGCAACCAGGCCGTAAGAGCCGGGGCAGCAGCAGTCCTCTCAGCTGGTAAGCCGCGATAGACAGCAGTATTCAAAATCATCACTGGTAACTTAACATGCAACTTGTTTGAGTTTGACTGATTAGCTAATGTTCGGATAGACTGCATTGGCAGGTATTCATCCGCTGAACGCCCCAATGGAATAAAGTCCTTGGATGCTAGTTCCTGAGTAAAAAATGGCACGATCACTTCATCCCACTGCCAGTCGTGAATCGGCATATAGTAAAAATCAATTGGCGAATAACCTGCAGCAGATATTTTAGCATCAAACGACTTTCTATTTTCAGTCGATAACTCGCTGCTTACCAACTCATGATACTTATAATCTTCAGTAGAATTATACTCGGCAATTTTTTTAGAAACTGCCAACCATTGTAAACGCTGGCGCTTCTTGCACTCTGGAGCAAAATTGCGATGATCTTTGTAACTGAAACCCAAACGGCCTTTATTAAACACAATCCACGGGTGACCTTCCAGCTGCCCTTCAATTTCACCATACGGCATATGAATAATTTCATCGGAGCTTTCCCTCCGGCGTGCAAGCATATATAGATCAGCTAACAAAGTATTGCTCGTTTCTTTAATGAGATAAGCAGCAGTCTGCTGTGGGAAGCCGATGGTTTCACGTATATCAATTAAAAACTGGCGCACATCCCAGGCTTCCTGATGAATTCCTTTATCAACCCGATAGATACTGTTTAGTGGAATGCTCCAGTTTGAGTAAATTCGTTGTTGTCCGTGAAATTCATAGCTTATATCATCGCTCACAATACAACTTAAGGCTTTGTATGAGCCACGTTGCCCGGTAATTTCGGCTTTGAGCAGATCTTCATACAAGAATTCAGCAATCATTTTAGCAAGTAGTTTTTTAGAAACTTCTTTCCATTGAGCTTCCTGAAATTCATTAAGAGATGTTAGTACAGCTGCTGTCATACAGTGAGCTCCTCGACATTATTTTTTTCTGATTGTAAGTAAAGTGTGAATTTAAAAAGAGTGACCAAAGTCAAAATCAGCGATGCATAAAACGGCCAGTACAGGCTACCCCACTCAACCAACAAGGCACTGCATAAGGGCGCGATAATTAAAGCAAGATTCTGCAGGGCAAAAGACCAGCTGTAAACCTTAGAAGAACTTCCCTCTGCAGCTTCTGAAAAAACCTTTTCATCAAAGGCTAACGGCAACAATACAGTCACTATTCCCATGAGAACACGGCCACTCCAAAGTAGAATCTGTGATCCTGTTGCCACTTGTCCCAAGAGACTGAATACAAAGACTGTTAATCCCACCGAAATTAGCATCATATATCTGCCACCTTTGTAAGTTCTACCGATCAAGTAAAGCAAGGGAGCTGCAACAGCAAAAGGCACTAGAAAACAAATGCCCGATTGCAGTAAACTAAGCCCGGCTTCGTCTGTTATGAATTTAGTAAAAAACGGTCGAATCAACTGCAAGGCACAGTAGGACATTAGCAATAGCGAGCCGGTTTGCGCGAACCATTGTTTATAGGGTATAGAATCACTTCTCGCAGATGTCGGCTCTTGCTTTTCTTCCTTGCTTTTTTCCTTAAGCAAAAGGCATAATCCAAGCTGCATTAATTCTAAACCAGCTGCAATTAAGAAAGCTGTTCTCGGAGAGGCAAGCCCCATCACCCAGATTCCGGCAACCGTCGCCACTAAAACAGCGATATTCGCTAATAGATGAACATTGCATATAACTTGGACGCGACTGCTTCTTCCTTTTAAAAGCTCAGGGTAAAGTAACAAAGCACTACACTTTGCCGTCACCAGCAGAAGGGAAGCACCAAAAAAGAACCACAGACTGTCACTGAAGTAGCAGCCCAAAGCCGCGACTATGGCAGCGATTTGCGCTACCGGCAGCATATGAGTCAACTTATACTTTTGACTCATTATCCCCCACAAAGGTGCTGACAGAACAACGGCAAATCGACAAACCATTAAGTAAGCACCTGTTAAATGCGGCGAACTTACGCCAAACTCTTTCTCAAAAAACTGCGGATAAAACGGTGCCAAAGTACTTTCTCCGAAAATGTATAAAAACGCCAGCGTAAACAAAACCACCCGGCGGTTATCTTTGAACATCAAAACCTCTCCGGCATTTCAAAACTCTGGAAGACATTGACTTCATCTACCGGTAAAACGTCCTCTCCACAAAGAGCATTGATGATGACTGAGTTGCGGTGCACACCAAGCCCTAAGTCCGGAGCTGCGACTCCGTGAGTAAAGAGATCGCCATTTTGAATAAACATCGACCCTTTGGACTTTCCGGATAACTCTAAACGGTATTGACGGTCGATGTTTAATTCTTCAAGATCAGTCGATGTCAAATAACACGAAACGCCATCCAATAAGTCTGGTAAAAACGATTTATAGCCAGTTGCAAACACCAGACTGTCGCACTCCATAACATGCTTTGTCCCGGTCTTTTTATGGCGAACATCAACTTTCCACTTATATCCAGAACGCTCGTCATTTCGTTGAACACCCACTACTTCAGCATGACTGAAAAGTTTTGAATGAGTAGGATTATTTTCGACACTGCGATGATAAAGAAGATTGTAAATTTCAGCAATGGTATCGGCACTGATTCCCTTATAAAGAAGATCCTGCGACTTCACAGTTTTAACTCTTTCTTCTCTCGAAAGTTTATGGAAAAAATCGATATACTCAGGTGAAAAGTACTCCAGGCCAAGCTTAGAGTATTCCATCGGAAAAAATCCGTCTGAACGGGTTAACCAGCAGTACTCAGAGTTAGCATCGCCCTGCAAGAGATCCAGGAATATCTCACCGGCACTTTGCCCGGAACCAATAACCGCGATTTTGCTGCCATTTTGTAAGTTTTCTTTACTTTGGAGGTAAGTCGAACTATGCAGGATAGACTCATCTTCTCGATACTGTTGAACACACTCTGGAATAACCGGACTGGTTCCCGTTCCCATAACGACATTTTCAGCTAGAATCCGGCGGCTTTCGCCATTCGCCATATAAGTCACTTCAAACAATTCATCATCTCTGAGAACTACCGTATGAACATCTGCCCCAAATTGACAGTTCTCCAGCTTTTCTGAAACCCAGCGACAGTACGAACTGTATTCCTGGCGAGGTATGTGATAATCTTCAAAAAAGTAAAACTTATACAATCTGCGGCGATTCTTCAGGTAAGATAAAAATGAATACTCGCTACAAGGATCAACCAGACTCACAAGGTCTGCTAAAAATGGCACCTGCAGAATTGTACCCTCAATTAACATTCCCGGATGCCAGTGAAACTCCTCTTTCTTCTCAAGAAACAAAGCCTGCTTGTCGGTATTTTCCTCAAGTAATGCAGCCAGCCCAAGATTAAATGGCCCCAGACCCACTGCAACCACGTCGTAAATCTGTTCCGTTAACATGCGAGAACCTCATTTTTCCTATAAAAGGTCTCACGGGTTATTTCAAAAATATTGGCTCGTTTATCCGGCATCTCAAACATCGTCCGCCACTTATAACCAAGCTCATTGCAAATCATGATGAAAGGCTTAACCCGGACATCCGGCTCCCCAAAAACTCTTTGACAATCTTCAGTTTCAAAAAGAGTTAAAGTGATGATTGACAAGGTGTCGTGCAAAACACCGCGACCAACCATGCGGGGATTGCCTATAAGAATATGGTAACCAAAATCTTTGTCGGTATAATCGATGTATTTTCCAAATGGATCTCCCTCGAGAGAATATTTTTCAAAGTAGGCAAAATCGACGCCATCTTTGGCCAGCATATAGAGCTTTTGGTGTGTGTCTGCCTGATGCTTTACAAAGTGCTTCCGCAATTCATCTACCGGCTTATCCAGCTTCCAGAATTTTGCCACATGGCGATGATTCATCCAGGTATGCAGAGTTTCTAAGTCTCTATCTAAATCAACCTCTCTAACTTCATATGCATTGCCATGGCAGAGAACATCGTACTGCCCTGAGGTTTCTTTTGGCGTAAATTTATACATGAGCAGTCTCCTTCACATCTGAGAACAGCGGGTTAGGCAGTTCGATGTAAACCGACTGATTGGCGACATCTGCTTCGAGCTCATCGATTTCACGAATACGAGTCAACATATTTGCCTTACAACTAAGTGTTGGCTCCCATAAAATTCCCTTGAGAAATTGCTGACCATAAGGACCCGGTTTAATTCCCTGAAGAAATTCTCTAGCTTGCTGCCAAAGGATTTTTTCTGATATAATTCCGGCGGAACCGATGCTGTTGATCAATCCTCCAAGATGATTAACTACCAGGTAGTAAGTCAGGTATTTATTGACCAGTGCCTCTGGTGCACATGACTCGCTATCCTCGCCCATCTTAGCAACAAGTTGACAAAGATTTTCGTGGGCTTCTTCGACGTGAAAATAACCCTGATTGTCCCTGTAGTAGAACTGGTCCGGCCAGCAGTCCTGCAATTCCAGTAAACAATTCTGCTGATGAGCCTCAAAGACCAGCCCATACTCATGGTACAACCAGAGAATCGGTTCTATCGCAACCTTCAGATACTTGGCAAACCAGGACTGACAAACCGCTTCTTTTTCCTGCCCGTGTAACTGACTGAGTGAGTCAATCATCATCGCTAATCGACTACGCCCCTGACTTAAGTCATCCTGACATAGTGCGGATAGGTTAGAAACATCATTCGATCGTAGGTATGAAAAAGGGTTCTCCCTTAAAACAACCGAGAACTCTTCCTGAATCTCCCCATCTATTTTTAAAGATATGTAAGCTGGATCAGCGATAAAATGAAACTGTGGATATTTTTTGGCAAGCTCACCACCAAATTCACTCAGCAGTAAACTGTACATTTCTTTACCTCTTTTGAGCTCTCTTGTTTTATTAACACGCAGAGAATTGGTAATTTTTACATTCAGAGAAAATTTATACATGAAGGGGTACAAGTCACTGTAGACACAACGTACCGAAGAAGTCGCAGAAAAACCCTCTCCCACACCTCCAAGGTATTCCAGTACGCCTTTATTCAGCAACTTTTGAAAACGCGGTTGCTTCAGTAAATAAGCTGCTTGCCAGGGATGCACCGGTAAAAGTACGTGGTCATCATCTCCTAAATATTTTTCTTTAAAGTCCTCACTGACTTGATCATCCTGACCAAGTAGAACCTTGATCATTTTTTCAGGAAGAAGCCCTGTCGCAGAAGCTTGTTCTACATTGTCTCTTAGTGTTCTAAAGTAGTGAATTTGAAAGACTTCCTGCATATCGGGAGAATATTTATCAAAATCCTCTCGGCTAAAACCATCCAGACTTTTGGGAACAGGATGCATGAGATGCCCGGCATAAAGTCCCTGTTCCGTCTCTTTGAAAGACAAAGAATTCACCAGATCCCGACAAGAGAAATCAAATTTTCGTTTGTAGATGATCTGTTCGAGTTTGGAGTGACTTTCGAGAATGCGCTTTTTAAATTCTTCTGAGGCTTTTTCCGTACTCAGAAAGCTTAAAGCCTTTTCAATGATTTCTTGAACAAGCCCTTCTTCAAAATTACCTCCAGGCTTTCTTGAAAAGATCGGAAATTCAAAGCGATGCCTTCCCGTCTGAGAGTGGTATTTTAAAGGCAGAAGAATGTCTCCGTATTCTTCATGTGTTAATAAAAAACAATCCTCAGCATCTAAAGTTTTCAGAAACTGCGGATCAGGGGCAATATCTGAAATTAACAAGCGTTTAGCATGAGGCCATTCGCGTACGAAACAATTAAAAAATGACTGCAGACAAATTTTGTCTGCTATAGATAAATTCGACATGGATTAATCTCTACTTTGAAATCTTTGAATCAGGCAGGCCTGGTAAACTTCTTCGAGGATATTCTCAAGATCCTCTTCTGTGCATAAAGGATTCATTAAAGTCAGCTTGAAACAGACCCTCCCGGCAATTTCGGTTTGGCCTAAAACAACTTTGCCTTCTGCTAAAAGAGCTTTGCGGACTTTGTTGTGCAGCAAATTGGCTTCCTCGAGGGAAAGTGCTTTGTCTTTTAAATAGAAGACGACAGAGTTCATCACCGGTCGATTCACCAGTTCAAATGAGTAGTAACTCTTAATTGTCTCTGCAGCATGCTCTCCTATTTTTAGTACTTTATCTATCGCCTCTCCCCACAGTTTCTCGCCGGGAGTCTGTAAACAGACCCAGACTTTGAAAGCATCAAAACGGCGCGTTGTCTGAATCGACCTCCCGACAAGATTCAGGACTCCTTCCTCCTGGTCTTCCTGGCGGTTTAGATAATTAGAAAAAAAGTGAATACTCTCAAGTAAGTTGCTGTTTTTCACCATGAGAGTACTGCAACTAATGGGTAAAAAGAAAAGCTTGTGAAAGTCAATGGTTATGGAATCTGCCAATTGCAGACCGGACAGTAGGTGCTTACTCTGACTAAGTAATAAGCCACCACCATATGCAGCATCGACATGCAACCATAAATCTTCATCTCGACAAAACTCTGCAATCCCAAGAAGTGGGTCAATACTGCCAAAATCTGTGGTACCGGCAGTGGCAACCACTGCAATGACAGGACAACCCTCAGCTTTAAGCTTTGCATAAGTATTTTGTAACTCGGTCAAATCCATCTGGAAGTCGCTGTTTGACTTCACCTTTACGGCAGCATCTCTGCCAAGTCCCAACAACGCCAGACTTTGAGATATGCTGAAATGCGCATGTTCATTGCAAACAACATAGGCTTTTTCTCCGCTCAGGCCCTGGCTCCCGACATCTTCTCCGCGCTGAGTAAAAAAGTGATTCCGGGCCAGCAGCATTCCCATTAAATTTGACTGAGTCCCACCACTCGTAAAGACTCCTGAGCTGCATTCTTCATAGCCGATTTTTTGACCAAGCCACTTTACAATCTCATCTTCAATAATCGTCGCTGCACCTGTCTGGTCCCAGGAATCCATAGAGTAATTACTGGCAGCGATCAACAGTTCAGCAGCAACTGCCGGAGCTAAAACCGGGCAGTGCAAGTGAGCCGCACAAGCTGGATGATTCACTTGAATGCCATGCTGAAATACTTTCTCTGTTAAGCCTCCAAAAGTAGAAGTCTCTCCAGCCTTTGAAATCCAGTTCTTAAGCTCATCGCGGAATTCATCGCCGCGAATTCCTGAAAAAGGTTGATCGCAATTGACGATGTTGTCACGAATACAATTCAAGGCTTCTCTGGTCAAATCCTCAAGTCTGGTGAAACTATCTCCAGAAGATGTCAGAAAGTAATTCTCTAAACTTTCTTCGACCATAATCATGCAATACTCTCCTCTCGTTCAGGCATAAGGAAGTCAGCGTATAATTCTGTACAAACTTCTTCGAGAATCTCAGCAACAAGCTTTACTTCATCTTTGTTTATGATGAGTGGTGGAAGTAATCTTACTACAGATGAGTGACGCCCGCCCAACTCGAGAATTAAACCACGCTTGAGACACTTCTGCTGGAACTCGCGAGCCAACTGAGGATTGTGCTCTTTAGATTTAGAATCCTTTACAAATTCCATTCCCAGCATTAAACCGACACCACGCGCCTGACCAATAAATTCAAAACGGCGCTCCAGAGCTTTCAAACGCCCCATAAGATACTCGCCCTGTTCCTGAACATTTCCCAAAAGTCCGGTTTCGCGTATAATCTTAATCGTCGCTGTACCCGCAGCCATGGCCATCTGATTTCCTCGAAATGTTCCGGCATGGGCTCCGCTCTGCCACTTGTCGTAGTTCTTATTATAAATAACTACTGCAAGTGGCAGGCTTCCCCCTATGGCTTTGGAGAGAACAACTGCATCCGGTTCAATTCCAGCTCGCTCGAATGCATAGTAAAAACCTGTACGCCCCATACCTGTCTGGACTTCATCAATGATCAAAGGCACATCGTGATCCTTGGTGATCTCACGCAATTCTCGCAACCAACTGATCGGCGCCGGGATAACTCCGCCTTCCCCCTGGACAGCTTCAAGAATTATCGCAGCCGGCTTACAAATGCCACTCTCAGGGTCTTCGAGGACAGATCGTAGGTAACTGAGACTTAGTAAAGCTCCTTCAGCGCCACCTTTGCCAAATGGGCAGCGATATTCGTACGGATATGGGAAAAAATGAACCCCTCCCATCAAATGGTCGACATCGCTCTTTGCTCCAAGGTTTCCAGTCAAACTGAGAGACCCATGAGTCATGCCGTGGTACGCACCGTGAAAAGCAAATACGTTACTGCGACCTGTGGCAATTTTCATCAGTTTGATCACGGCTTCTACGGCATCAGTTCCCGCCGGACCACAAAATTGTATACGAGCATTTTCTGCAAAGTTTTTCGGCAGGGTCTTAAATAACTCCGATTTGAATTCGACTTTTACTTTTGTTGTAATATCGAGCGTATGAAGCGGCAAATTTGAATCCATAACTTCAGAGACAGCTTGCTTAAGTGAAGAGTGATTGTGTCCAAGAGCCAAAGTCCCGGCACCTCCAAGGCAATCAATGAAGAAACGTCCTTCTTCATCTTTCACATAAATGCCTTCCGCCTGATCAAGTACAAGGGGTATCCGCCGTGGATAACTGCGGGCATTTGATTCTATTCGTTCCTGATACTCCAGAGCGCGACTACCAGTAAAACTGTAGTCACAGCCCTTTGCGATTTGATCAAAAGCCTGATCCTTCAGGCTATTAGTTCCATATTCCAGTGTCGCTTTCATGACAATATTCCTTTGTGATTTACCACAAGGACGAATGAAACAATCAACACCTCCATAATTATTGAGAGTAAATCTCAATTTATTCAATATACATAAAAAGCTAATTATCCAAATTCATATAAAAATAAGGAAATAAATAGAGGAATTTAACTCAAACTACGTCACATACTTGATGAGAGTAAAAATGAGAAAAAACACCACCTGATCAAAAAATAGAGCTAACTGATAAGACAAATATCCCTTAACTGGGCCTCTCTTAAAAGGCGACTCATTTTTAATTCACAGATATAGAAATATATGAGATAAAGTCTCATATATAACAATAAAAGTTAAACGCGATATAAAATATTAAACGACCGTACCGAAACCGGAATGTAGTTCATGAAACTAAAATCACTCATATTAATTTTTATATATATGAACACAGCAATAGCTAATGAAAAAAATAATTTACCTGTTGCTATTGATGTAGAGCTCAACAAACTAACCAGAGACTTTAGTGCTAACCTTTTGTCTGCCATTTTAACCCACGATAGAGATAATGATGGTCGTGTTCAACTACGATCTGTTTTAGTCGATCTTATGAAACGTGGCTTTGCCCGCCCAGGAGGCCCTGTCCCAGAAATGTATAAAAAGCGTGGTCATAGTGATCGCTATCGCCGTAGTCATGCCGATGCTGATAAAGACTTTATTAAGAGGATTCCTAAAGATGAAGCCGGTATGATTGGAGAAAGTGAGATTTCTGTTGCTATAAAAAAAGCATTCGACAAACCAATTGAAAGAATGCTCTCACTTGATGTTGATGGTGACGGTAAAATCAACCTCAAAGAATATGCTGTCGGTTCCCCCATAACTCCCGAACATAAAGTGGACAAAGAAGGTTTCACTGAAATTCAACGCAAAGGCTTTAAGAGGCATGACCTAGATGAGAATGGTTTTCTTGAGGGCCATGAATGGCTCATTAATTATACTCCCCACATACAAAACTGGATAGATGCAGTCAGCCTGACGATCGTCATTCACCAAGCCGATAAAGATGGCGATAGTATTCTATCTCATTCAGAGCTAAAAAGTATTTTGCCGAAGGCGAAGTCACTACCGGAAAACGTACCCATGAACGAGTCCCGTTATTGGGTACGTGAATTAAGCAAAGAAAATCGCAAGGCATTAGTAAAAGTCTTTCTGCCAAAAAAATCAAACATTGCAAGCACCTCTCAATGGTCAAAAAGTAAGGCCGCTTATAATGGACAGGAAATTGCCATATGGTACCGTGGCGCTATTTTTGGCAAAACGCTGGTAATTGAGGCCAATCATGGCAAAGGCTGGCACAGCTACTCCATGGACAACACTATTCGTGCACAAGCCAAAAATGGACCAGATGCCATGAGTGAACTGCCTACGAGGCTTAGGCTGGAAGACAGTGTTAAAACTGCCGGCGATTGGCGCCAAACTAAACCAAAGGATATGTCAAAGCCAAAGATGAACTGGAATACCTGGGGCTTTGAAGGCAAGACTTATTTTATAAGGGAACTTTCTGAATTACCCAAAAATGATTTTTCAATTACCATAAACGCCCAGGTATGCAATGAAGGTTCTTGTGCGATGGCGAATGACCTTGTTTTAAAAATACCTTCAAAAGTAAATAATGAGACTTCACCTGCTTCAGTAGAAAATACCATAGCAATAATGCAGGCTAAGTAGAAAATTTAGAACTACAACATTGAGTAAGATAATATGAAAATGCGTATATTTTTAATGAGCTTTTTTGCTGTAAGTGCTTCTCTCTTCGCTGAGACAAATACAGATGCCGAAAAAGTAAAGTGGCTACACAACTACGATCAAGCTATTCAGCAAGCCAAAGAAACTGCTAAGCCGATACTTCTTGAGTTCCGGTGTGCCCCTTGCCGCAACGGACGTCAATTTGATGCACAGTTGGTGCATACTAAACTAAATTCCACGAGAGGAAAACTCATGTCGCAGTACGTCTTGCTGCGCATAACAACTTTAACTGGTATAGATCTAAATCTTTTTGAATTCGATCGACATAATGCCCTGTTCTTTTTTGTCATGAATGCCGACGAGCATATCTATATGCGCTTTGGTGGTCGTGACGAACGCTCGGCGACGACTTACCTGAACTTTGACAGCTTAAACCTGGCACTGACCCAAGGCCTGGAGCAGCACGAGCTCTATGAACAAGGTAAGCTCCCAAAACAAATCAGAAAAGATCCATTCTACCCTCGTGACATTCCAACTTTGAAGAGAGATGTAATCGATAAAAAGCGTTGTGTGGAGTGCCACCTCGTAGGCGATCACCGCGCGACGCAAAAAGAAACTGAAGGTTCTCTGGATAAGCTAAAAGACATGTTCGTATATCCTGACATACGTAACCTTGGTTTTGAGCTGGATATTCCTAAAGGTTTAAAAGTTGCTAAAGTCACTGCTTCTGCAAAAGTATCCGGCATGCTCCCAGGTGACCTTGTAACAGAATTAAATAATAAAAAAGTATTTACTTTTGCAGATATTCAACACCTCCTGAACACAGTAGATCGACAGGCAAAAAAAATTCAAATCTCAGTACAGAGAAAAGGAAAAACTGTTCCTCTGAAACTGACTCTTCCTGACCAATGGTGGCTTACCGATCTGACTCACAGATACTGGAGTATTGACCCTTTGGTATTCTTCAAAGCTCAAAAACTTAGCGATGAAGAAAAGCAAAAACTCAACCTGCCTCTGGATGGCTTTGCTTCAAAAATCACAGAGGTAGATATAAATGCCATGCTAGAAGGTGCCCATGACCTGGAAGAAGGCGACATTGTTGTATCTGTAAACAAGGTTCAAAAAGACGCCGTGACGCAGGATTTAATCACTCATATAAAACTGCATAATCGTGCTGGAAGCAGTACTTCACTTGGTGTTATAAGATCCGGCAAGTTACAAGAAATGACTCTGAAAACTAAACAACAACAATACAGAAAGTAAAATGAAAAAATATTTATCAATCATCTCCCTGTTAACAGTTCTAATGAGCTCACAGCTCTATGCAGAAAAGCAACAGACTCCTATTGCGCTTCCTAAAGAACTCAAACAGAAATTAGACAAATACAGCAAGCGACTTGGCGAAAAACTCATCATAGGCTTGAAAACAATTGATGAAAAAGGCAAAGTTCCTCTAAAAACTCTACTGCGTACGATGATGAGTCGCGGTTTCGCTAAGGTTGGAAGTGGCCCGGTACCACAATATGCCATAGATGGCGACTATGCCGAAAAATATTATGAAAACAGAGCCAAAGAAGATAAATTTGTAGCCAGCCGCTTTAAAGCCGATGCTGAAGGCATGTTTGGTCAACAAGAACTGGTGAACTTATTCAAAAACGCTATTCTGGAATTTGGTATCGGCAGAAATGCTTCTTTAGACACAAATAAGGATTTCAAACTGACTCTTAAGGAGTTTGCTACCGGTATACCTATACGGAAAGGCGAAACGACAGATGCTGAAGGTTATACCGAAAAACAAAAGAAAATTTTCCAATCACAGGATTTAGACAAAGACGGCTTTATCTCCAGTCTTGAGTGGCTTGGTCCAGAACTCATGCACAGTATTGATGAACATGCAGAAGAATTGTTAATTGTCATGTATGCAGGCAAAATGGATAAAAACTCAGACGGAAAAATTTCAAAATCTGAATTAATGGTTTTTCTGCCTGAGCATAGCAAAAAACTACCAGAAAGCTTTCCTATGAGTGAATTTATCCATAATATTCGTCTTCTGGATCACGAAATAATCCACGAGTTGGCTGCCGCTATAGCGAAAAGCTGAATTATCCCTCTTAATAAGAATTATGGTCAGAACTTTTCCTCTGACCATTTTTTATATCTCCAAATCAAATATAAGTAAACACTTACTTACTTGATTTATAAAAAGCGTGAAGTAGTCTGTAAGCTTTATTTTTAGAATAAAGCTTAATAAGATAATGCTTCGATTTATTAACAAACATAAAAATTTCTTACGCAGGCTCCACAGATGGCTTGGACTTTTATCTGGAATAGTCGTTTTCATCGTCGCATTAACAGGAGCAATTTACGCTTTTGAGCATGAGATAAATGTCTGGTTGGACTCAGGGGGCCACCGAAAAGTCGCCGTTGAAAACAAAGCGATTATTTCAGCTCTGGAAGTCGAAAAAGTAGTCCGGCAAAAATACGAAAAAGACATTGCCCGTATGAGTCTTACTGTTTATCCGGCTGGAGATGAAGGCATCATCTGTTGGGTCATGAATAAAGAACGACAATGGACCGCTTTCATCATGAATCCTTACAGCGGAGAAGTTATCGACCGCTATGAGTGGGCTGTCAACTTCTGGGCGGTCATCCTCGAACTGCATACATCCCTGATGATTCCGGAAATAGGTCACGATATAGTAGCCATATCCACGGTCATTTTTGCAATTATGATTTTTACCGGTTTTTTCCTTTGGCTGCCACCCAAATTAAAGGGTTGGAAATCTCGACTGACTGTTAAATGGGGTGCCCCTTTCAAAAGAAAAAACTACGACATCCATAGGGCAGCAGCTATTTACTCCAGCACCGTAGTCATCTTCATGATTTTTACCGGCCTCTCCTGGTCTTACCATTGGTTCGATGACACCGTCTTAGGTCTCGTTGGAGGTGAGTACACCAAACATGAAAAAGAAAAAGAGTTTGCTGGAAAAGAGCTCGGCGAAATCAACTATGAAAGCCTCGACGCAACCTTTAAAAAACTGGCTGAAGGAAAATACCACAGTTACGAAATCCGCTACCCGGCTGGAGAAAAAGTCACTTATACCTTCACTAAAAATTACTCTGAAACCGGTCTGCAAGCACGTGACATGTACTGGATCAAACCAGAAACCGGCGAAGTATTGTTGGCCGATACCTGGGCTGAAAAATCTTTGGTTAATAAAATTCGCAATGGGTACTACTTGATACACATAGGAGCTATTTTTGGCTTAACTGGAAAATTCATCTGGTGCATCATGTCACTTTTAGCCGCCAGCCTGCCTATTACAGGGTTCATCATTTGGAAAAATAGAAAGTCAAAAAACAATATAGGGGCCTGATTCACTGGGATTGCCACTATATAAGAATTTACTAAAATGCGATTCAATTATAAAAGTTTCAAATTTTAACGTTCTAACAATAGAGGAAATCCTCTTCTCATTCGTTAAAAGAATACCTGAAAAACCAGTTGAGATAAAGTATAAATTATGACAACCACAAAACCAACTTCAAAAACCCGCCTACTTTTACTCAACGCATCGGCTTTGGGAATTTTAGTATTAGCCGTATTTATAGTCAAAAATTACGCTCAAACACCAGTTAGAGATATCGAATCTTTTTCCGAAAAAGCCATTCCAAAAGTTGACGTAAGAGAACTCACTAAAAGCCCATTTGAGTGGCAGATAAAAAACTTTGGCCGCATCCTGCCATCGCGCTCTAAAACACAAAGCAGTAGGGTCAATGCTGCTATTTCTACTATAGCAAAAAATCTGAAAGTGGGTCAAAGGTTTAAGCAAGGCGAAGTATTAATCAACTTTGATCAAACAGAGTATGAGTATGAACTGGCAATGCACCAACTCACTTTAGCCAATTCTCAAAATAATCTTCAAGAAATACTAACAGAAAAATCTTTCAATAAAAGGCTGATTAAACTGGCTCAAGAGAGACTCAAATTAGCCGAAACAGAAAAGGAAAGATACCAGAAGCTGGAAGGGACCGATGCAGGTTTACCCTTGCGGCTCGACCGGGCTAAAGGAGAATTAAAGCGCTTCTCTGAGAATATCGTTAACCTTCAAAAGCAACTGGCTCTCGCAGATTCCCGCGAAAAAAAAGTTTCTCTGCAACTCAAGCAAACTGAACTGAAAATTAAGAAAGCAGAGTATGAACTCGCCAACTGTATAGTGCGTATGCCGGAAAGAGGACAAATACTTTCTGTGGCTATAGAACAAGGTCAGGCGCTAACTAAAAATGCATTATTATTTACTTACTTAGCCGAAGAGAAAGTACGTGAACTTAGTGTCGAGATAAACCCTCAAGACCTTAACCGCTTAGACATCAATCCCGAGACAGAAAGCTTTCCTAAAGCTTTAAAGATCTCAGTCACGCCGGCCCGTTTCTCAGAGGGAGAGAAAAGCTTTACAGCAGACATTAGCAGAATTGAACCGGCATCACCTGAAAACTCATATTTTCCGGTTGTGCTCTCTATAAAAGATCCAGGTTCACTATTCCTCAAGAGTGGTAGCTTTTGCAATGTCACCTTCAATCTTCCCACAACTGGACGCTTCCTGGTACGTGACGTCGATGTCCACAATCAAAATAAAATCTACCTGCTTCGCGAAGGTAAACTCAACCTTGCTTCGGTCAATATCCTTGGGCGTCAGAACAGTTCAATCATCATTGAACCAGTAAAGATTAAAGAGTCTGGCCTAAACTCATTCCAAAAAGGCGACATGCTCATCACCTCACCACTGCAATACGCCGTAAATGGTATGCAACTGGAGCAAGAAAGTAAATGAGCGGCTTAATTAACTGGGCTGCCAGGCACCCGGTCTTCTCAAATATAGTCACTATCCTCATTTTCTTTGTCGGAGTCATGGTTATTCCGGATATTAAACGTGAGTACATTCCTAACTTCACTCAAGAAGATGTTGTCGTCACTGGAGATTATCCAGGAGCCTCGGCAAAAGAGATCGAAGAAACTGTTGCCATAGTCATAGAAAACGCTTTACAGGGAACCGATAACTTAGAAAGAATTCGTTCTTATGTTTATGAGGGAAAATTCCAGATACATGCCGACCTGCTTAAGAAACTGGATGAAGGCGAAAAAAGGCGTTCCTATGAAATTATTCGCCAAAAGATTGAGCAAATACCACGCTTCCCCGAAGAAGTAGAAAATCTGAGAATTTATCAAGATCGCGTCAAAGATCCTGTATTCATCTTTGTGCTTTATGGAGACATAGACCAGATGAACCTTCACAGGTTTGCCAATGACCTTGTCAAAGATTTGCAAATGGCCGGGATATCCGACGTCCAATTAAGAGCTGCCAAAAAGTATGAACTCTCTATTCAGCTAGATGAAGCTAAAATGCGCCAATGGAGCATCAGCTATGCGGATATTCGCAGCCAGATTGAAAAGTTCTCCACCCAAAAAAGCCTGGGAACTTTAGTGAATAGCGATCAATCCATGCGCCTGGAAGTCAGAGGGCGCAGTAAAACTCGCCGGGAATTTCAAAATTTACCTATTCAACTCAACAATGGACAAATCATCAAGCTCAGTGAACTGGCAAGTATTTCCGATGGTTTCAAGTTAGGCAAAGAAGAAGGCATTTTTAAAGGCAAGCCGGCTCTTGAAGTTCACATTCGCCTGCCGGATAAAGAACTGGACAAGAGCCTGAATAAACGCTTGCAAAAAATGCTCGGTAATTATCAGGTCAGTATCACTCCAAATGATCCAAAAGCGAAAGAGAAAATACTCAAAACCCTGGACGAGAAATATTCTGATATAAACTACAGCAGCAACGAAAAAACTATAACTGCCAGCCTGCCACTCTACAGTGGTATTCCTTTTTCTGAGATGATAGTCGGCAAGCAAAATAATACTCCTTTGAGAATGACAGATATTGCCATCGTCAATGAAAATTTTGCTCATATGCAGGATGCCCCGCATAACTTAAAACTGCAACTTTTGTACAGTACGAACCAGATGGTTTCTGAAGGTCTGGAAGTTTTGCGCAACAACGCTCTGCAGGGTTTCCTGTTAGTCTTCATAGTTCTCTGCCTTTTCCTAAATACCAAGTTAGCCTTCTGGGTTGCCATAGGTCTACCATTTTCCTGTGCAGTCTGCGCTATAACCATGTGGTACTTCGGTGCCAGTCTGAATATGATTTCACTCTTTGGAATAGTTCTTGTATTGGGTATAGTGGTTGACGATGCCATAGTCATTGGTGAAAACATCCACAAACACCGAATGTTGGGTAAGTCTCCTTTACGTGCTGCCATAGATGGCACCTGTGAAGTCGGTACTGCAGTAACGTCGGCTGTGATCACTACAATCATTGCTTTTTTACCATTATTTTATGTCGATGGTGACGTCGGACAACTGGCCTACTTCATACCTCTGGCAGTGATATCTACCCTGGCAGCTTCTCTTTTTGAAGGTCTGTTTATCCTCCCCTCACATTTATCCAATGTTCGCGAGAAAGAATTTGCTCCATTAAAGAAAATTCAGGACCTCATTCAAAAAGCTCTAAAATTCATAATTAGTAACATCTATCAACCTCTTTATGTACTCAGCTTAAGATGCCGTTATATTTCTGTTGCCACGGCCTTACTGTTATTTGCACTGGCGATTATTGCTCACGAGCGTGAATGGCTGAGCGGCAACTCTGAAACTGAAAAAGACGAAATACTGCTCTTCGTCGATTTAAAATTGCACCAAAGCAGCACCCATAAAGCCAATAAAGCTGTGTGTACTTTTCTGGAAGAAAAAGCCAGAGAAGCTGCAGAGGAGCTGGCTAACAGCTCCGGGGCTCCGGTACTAAAGGGAGTATTTACCCATTGTGGTTATGGCGAAGGTGGAGAGCATGTATCTCAAATGGTGGCCATACTTTACAACACCAAAGTCAGACGTGTTCACTCCAACAAATTCCTGCAACTTTGGCGGCAAAAAGTCGGTACTGTACTGCAAGCACAAAAGCTGGATTTCATGACTGCCGGCTTTGGCGGCTCCAGCAGTTCTTCATTTAAAATGCACCTGACCGGTGAAAACCTCGAAGCTATGGAAGATCTCTCACTGAAGATGAATCATAAGTTATCGAATATTCCCGGAGTTCTGGAAAGCGTCAGAGATGTTGATGCTGGTAAAAAAAGCCTGATCCTCACACTCACACCTCAAGCCAGGTTGGCCGGATTTACTGAAGAGTACCTTGCTGAAAAAATAAAATCTGCCCTCTACGGCAGCAATATTCAATACCTGCAAATTCAACAACAGGATGTCCCCGTTAATCTGCGCACCACTATGTCCCAGGCAAATTTCCAGAAAATTTTGGCCTATAAAGTTATCTCACCGAAGAGCAATGCCGAATACGAACTTGGCGAACTGATCAAGTTTGAGGAAAGTTACGCCATTGACAAAATTCAGCGCATAGATGGCCGGCGTTTCATTTTAATTAAAGCAGATCTCGATGAGAGCAGCATTACCCGCCAGCAGTTAATTGCCAGTATTGAACAAGAATTCAAAGATATGATCAAACCTTTTCCAGATGTCGAACTGCACTTTAAAGGCCTGCATTCCTCAGTCGAAGAGAGTATGACTTCGATTTACATCTCAGCAGCTGCTGCTATTCTCGCCATCTATTTCATCATTGTTTTTACCTTTCACTCTTACCTGCAACCGCTGATTATCCTCTTTACCGTACCACTGGGTTTTATAGGGGCTGTTGCCGGTCATTATTTTCTGAGAGTGTCTTTCGAACTCTTCAGTCTCATAGGTATAGTCGCCTTATCCGGTGTCGTTGTAAATGACGCCATAGTCCTCATAGACTCGGTCAATAAACGTCTACAAAAGGGGATGAGTGTCAAAGACTCTTTGATCGAAGCCGGACCTGGTCGTTTTCAGGCTATTGTTCTCACTACCTTAACGACCGTACTGGCTTTGGTACCCCTGATTCGTGAAAAAGTCATCATGGCCAAAGGGCTGGTCCCCATGTCAGTGTCATTGACTGGCGGACTCATTTTTGCGACCGTTCTCACGCTGTTTATTGTCCCCTGTTTATTTTTCATTTTAAATGACTTGCGGCGTTTTTGCAGATTTCTTGTAAGCGGCCGTTTCCCAAGTGCAGAAGAGGTCGAACCTGCTTCACCAAAATTGCCGGATATTCCACAAGAGGAGATCATTCTGGAAGGAGCTGAAGCATGACAAATAAAACCCTAATTTTCCTACTGATGTTTGCTCTTTGCAGTTGTCAAAATCAAAAATATGAGGTCCCGCAAAACTACCTGCAGGATTTTGCTAAAGTTGATGGAATATCATTTGATCAGCACTCCAAAGAAAAGCCACAATCGGCAGAAGAAGCAAGTGAAAGCATGAAGATGCTTGAAGAGGTTAAAAGCAAGCAAATTTCTTTAGATATAGCCAAACTCCGTGAGCTGACTTTAGAGAATAACCTCGACCTGAAAATCTCTTATGTAACACCGCAAATAGCGGCCAGTCAGGTTCTCGAAGAACAAGCCAAATTCGACGCTGTTTTTTCCTTCGAGGCACAACACAGATCCACAAGAATAAATGACTTCAAAGAGTATGAAACCGATTCCGAAGTAGCACTGACTATTCCTCTGGAAACCGGCGGGTACCTGAAGACCAGCATTCCCTACCTGAAAAACGATTATTGGGATCATCTCGGCGGGCTGAACATGGCGATCTCCCAACCGCTTTTACGAAATGCCGGCGTCTCTGTAAACGACGCCTCTATTGCGGTTGCTAAAGTTCAGGAAAAGCGCCAAAGGGCCGGGACAAAACTTAATGTCATTCGCCTTCTGGCCGTCGTCGAAAAAGCGTATTGGGACTACTATGCTGCTGAACAGATTCTGGGGATTTACTACAAGCTTCACGAATTAGCCAAAGATCAGCACGAATTGGCAAAACTCATGGTGAAACAAGGTGTGACGACTAAGCTGGATGAGTTGAATGCCGAATCAAACACAACGAGAACTCTCGAAAGCATTTTCAATGCTGAAACTAATCGCCGTATCTTTGAAAGAAGATTAAAAGCTTTGTTGAATATGAATACTGCCGATATGTCTTCTTCAATTAAAATTCTGGCAAATGAAAAACCAGCACCCTACAGTCTTAAACTCGACCCTCAAGAACTTTCTGAGTTGGCAGTCAGCAATAGACTGGACATGCTGCAGCTTGAGATGGACCTTAGCATTCAGGCACTGACGATCGACTATCTCGACAATCAGACTCTGCCTCTTTTCTCAGTTAACTTCGACTATCAACTCAACAGTCACAGCAATAAATTTGATCATGGTCTGACTCATTTCAATGCCCATGATCAACGCCAATGGATTGCCGGCTTAAAGTTTGAGATGCCATGGCATAATACTGCTGCCAAAGAGAGGCTCAAGCAGTCACAGCTGGAAAAGTTGATCATCGCCAATGAGAAAGATAAGCTTAAACTGCAGATTCACGAAGAAGTTCACAATGTCGTCGACCAGTTGAACAATGCCTGGCAAAAACTGCTGCTCGCCAAACGTGAAAGTCAGTTGAATAACCGGGTTTATTTAACTGAAGTTAATGGCTTTAAGAACGGTACAAGTAGTAGTAATGACATACGCCAATCGCAGGATAGGCTCGCTTCTTCGCAAATCCGCTACACCCTTGCACTACGTGATTATGAAAAGGCAAAGATCAATCTTGCTTTTGCCAGTGGCACCATATTGGGTAAAAGCCGCATCGAGTGGTAGAGTCAATTAGACTCTGCTTTTAACGTATGAACGGCAGTGGCGCATGGCCTTTATGATGTGCTTCTCAATAGTACTGGTTGAAATCCCCAGCTGCTGAGAAATCTCTTTTTGAGACAATTGTGAAATTTTCTGAAGTGTAAATACCTCACGGCACTTTAGCGGCAGCTCATCAATAGCATTCCTTAATATGCTTTTTCGCTCTTTACCGAGACTAAGTTGGTAAGGTGTTTGGGCCTCTTTAGTCAGATACTCATTTATTTTTATAGCATCTTCCTTAGATTGTCGGCGTTTAGTTTTTCGAGCTTGATCAATAACTAAATTACCTATAACCCTATACAAGAATGCCCTGATATTTGAAATAGGTTTTCGACTATCTGCCTTCATTGCTTTCAAGTAAGCATCATGAACTATGTCCTGAGCATTTTGACGATTTTTCACATGACTGTATGCATAGTTAGTCAACTCTGTGTAACAGGCTTCGAAAACCTGATCAAACTTATTTACTTGTAACTGACTCATTCTTCTTCCTGGCTAGCCTTAAATTCTCGGCTCAATAACATAGAAGTTCTATGTATACAAAGCAGAAAAATCCATACATAGAACTTCAATGCATAGATTATACATAGAGTTAGACTATTTACAAGAATAAATGAGATTAAGTATCACCTAATAGAAATAAAGGATGTTATCTAGTGACTTAATTGCTTCTTAAATTTTAAGCAAGGACTCAGTAAAGGCAGTGTACTTAAACATCCTATAACTATAAATAAGGCCTGTGCCGCAGTTCCATTTGATATGCGCAGGAACCAGCAGGTTATACTTAAAATAGCACAAAGTGCTGCGCCTGAACAATAAACTGAAAACGATAAGTCTTTTCGGTAGGAGATCATAGAAAAACAAATACAAAAAAGCAGCCAGTAAACATGCGGTAAGACATTCAAAAAAGCTTTAATGCCACCATCTGCAAATAGAATTAAAGCATAGCTGAAATAAGCGGACGTCAGACTGATAGTAATAAATAAGATCCCTTTTCGAAGATAGGTGCAAAAGGCTTTGCTAAACTTTTCTCCCTGATCTCCAAAACATTGTCGCACAACTGCATAAAAACACAAGAGCCCTACAACAAGAGATGTGTAGATCGCCAGAGAACTACAAAAGACCCTTACGAACCACTCAATTCCATTAAAGTTTTCTAAAAATTTAACGACTCTAATTCCAGCTAAAACTACACAAAAAGCTAATAGTATGTAGCCAATTTTTAAGGCCCACTTGTCGATTGGCTGAAGCTCCTGAACCTGAAGTAACTCCCTTTCAAGATCTTTAGAGTAGTTAAGTTCTGTTAACGCTTCCTGCCAGGCAAGGTTTTCATCCTGCCCTTGATCACAGCGAAATACCCATGCTTCGTAAAGGTGGTCACCTAATTCTTCGGTACTTTCCTCATTCAGAGACAAGGACAGATTATTTTTTTTCCATTTGATGAGCTCCTGCTCAACATCGAAAGCCATCCATTGCTCCTAAACGCTCTAAAGTGCTGGTCACCTTCTGCCACTGCTCAACTCTATCTATCAGAGCTTTGCGACCATCGTCTGTAATAGCGTAGTACTTTCTTTTCCGACCAGTCTCGGACTTGCCCCAGTAAGAAGATATAAAACCTTTATCCGCAAGTTTATGCAGAACCGGATATATCATCCCATCAGTCCAATTCATCTGACCATCGGATTTTTCTTTTACTTTTTGAATAATCGCATAGCCATAACTTTCCTCAGAGCATAGTATCGATAGGATAATGGGCTCGGAAGAGGCTGCTACTAAATCTCGATTAATCATATCATTCCAATACTTTGTACTTCAGCCTGCTGTTAACTAAGTTAATAGCAGATTAAAGTTGTTTTTTATACTATATCTCAATTAGATAACTTCAAATCTATTTAAACCATTGCTATTCGATCGATATTTACCAGTTAGGGAAAGACCCCCATGTATAGTTCCGGCTCCATCCATACAATCAATTCAGGTTTTCTGTTACATCAAAAAGGTTCAGCAAGTCTTAACATAACAAGATTATTTCGCAAGCTTAGTCAATCTTTTATATGAAAATTAACCAAAAATATTCATGCTAACTTACTGTTAAGAAGCAAGTAACATCATGCCAAACTTCATATTTCACCCCTGATTAAAAATGCGGCAGAGAAATAATTCTCCACCGCTTACTCGGAAGACTTTATTAAAATTTAACGTCCAGCATGACACCGAAGGTCTGAGGTGCACCAACGATCGCATTACTTGAACTTACATTTTCGAAATACTCTTCGTCAAAAAGATTGCGGCCGAATACATAGACTGTGTATTTTTCATCATAGGTGTAGCCCAATTTAGCATCGACGACAATATGCGAATCCGTGCCACGTGTATTTTCTGTATCGCTATATGTATTATCTCTATAACTTCCTTCAATACTTCCAAAGACTCCACTGTTATGGAAGTAAGAAACTCCTAAAGCACCGGTAAAGTTAGGAGCTCTTATAAAATCATTTCCAGAATAATCATCTTCTCCATCCACATAATCGTCATAGTGTGTTTCTAACCAGCCAAAATTTGCATAAATTTCAAAGCCTGGTAGATCTAAAGGGCGGTAAGTCAATTCTACCTCTGCACCATATTTGTGCGACTTACCGGCATTAGTAACATGTGCTAAAGTTGTTGTGGGATCTATTTCTACCCGCTCGGAAACCTGCTGATCATCGTAATCAACATAAAATACATTCGCATTGAAGAACAGTTGCTGGTCGAACCAGTGAGAACGCAAGGCCAATTCATAGTTCCAACTGTACTCTGGGTCATACTCAACAACAGATGTTGCAACTCCGTATTCATTTGTCTGACCAGATAATCCTCCAGAACGATAGGCTCTTTGAACAGTTGCACTTATATCAACATTATCCGCAGCATGCAGTGTTACACCTAATTTTGGCAAGAAGACAACTTCATCAGTAGAATCACTTCTAGATGCAAAATCTTCACTTGGTGCTATACCTACAGGCCCTCCTGGAAATAGGAATGGCGCTGTAACAGTAGATAGATTATGCAAGGTCCTCAGATAAGTTTCGACAGACTCAAGTGAACGATCTTCGAAACTTGCATCTACTTTTTCATAGACGACCCGACCACCGATATTCACTGTCCACAAGTCATTCACATCGTAATCCAATTCTCCAAATAAGGCGATACTCTCAACATCACGACTTTCTCTTCTTCGGCCATTGGCTCCATCAGGAGGAATAGTTATTGGTCCACCAAACATAGGTGGTATTGGAATTGTCGCAGGGACTAATTGCTCTTCATAGTAGCGCTTGGTATTCTCGTCTGATTTATACATGTACAAGCCTGCAATGGCTCTAAGGTCTTCACCATTGTCATAGTTCAAACGAAACTCCTGAGTATAAGCAGTCGAATCCTGAAGAACTGGATTACGAATGCCGGCAGGAGGACCTTGTAGCTGTGAGAGTAAGAGTGTTGAGGCTGGGAAAACTGTCTCATATGACTGTTCACTGTAAGAACTGATAGAAGTGAAAAACCAATCGTCATTTATATTCAAAGTACTCTTTAAACTAAAAACGTCTAAATCAGCATCCCTATCACTACCAAATGCTCTTGAAGGGTCATTCCTTTTCCTGGCAAAAGGGTCATCCAAATCTACTTGTGGAGTCCCTGTTTCAGCCTGAATCTTATTGTAACTAAGTATAAATGAAAGATCTTCTACGGGGTCCCACCTTAATTTTATACGCAGGTTACGGCTCAAAGACTTATCTATATCATCTCTATTAAGTGCAGTATTGGTTATAAATCCGTCTGTGCTTTGATCATCATATGACACTCGAAATGCCAAAGTATCATCTATAATCGGTCCTCCAAAAGCAATCGCCTGTTGCATCGTATCGTACTCTGCGATTCCCAAGCGCATGGCGCCTTCCCATTCATATGTTGGATCGTTAGTTTCTATGACAACTGCACCGGCAATTGAGTCACGCCCCTGGGTCGTAGATTGTGCTCCACGGTAAATTTCTACCTGCTTTACATCCCAAAGACTACTGAGAAAACCACGATGAGTAGCTTGCCCGTTGACTACAACTCCATCTATGTAAGTATTAATGGCCTTAGAAGCCCCGTTTTCTCCTTGCTCTCTATAGCCACGTATAGTAATATTATTCTGACTAAAGCCACTGACATTCGCTGTTCTGTCATATAGGTCATAGCCCGTTTCAGCTGCACTTCTTTTAAGATCTTCCGCGGAAAAAATTTTCACACTGGAGGTGGTTTCCTGAAGACTTCTGCCCAGTTTTTCACCGATGATGACAAACTCTTCTTCTGCGACATTTTCTTTTCCAAGTGCTTTTTCCTGCGAAACTGCAGAGGAGCATAAGCCTAAAGCGATCGACGCTATAAAACTCAAGCGCCTCTTACTCCAACTATTTGATAAGGTCATTACCCGCTCCTAATTTTGAGATAATTTTAAATATCATCAAGGAAAACGCACAACATCTATAAACCCTCCATTCAAATATTTTAAAAGGTAAAAAAATAAATTTACCCTTCAAATTAATGGCGACTCGTAAAGGTAGACACATTTCAAATAGTACATTGCCATTTTCTTTACTGAATTTCTAAATGAAATTTTTCTTGATTTTTAGCTTTCAAAATAAAATTATTGAATAATATTGAGATTAAATCTTAATTAGGGAGATAGTCAATCTATGAATGACAGTCAATGGCAGGATTACACAGTTGCCGGTAATTACTTCTTCGATGAACAGGAGTATTGTTGCGCTTGTACAAATTACCAGAATGCTTTATCTGAAGCAGAAAAGCTGCTTACAAATTCATATGATATAAGCGAAGACATCCCTGTTATCCAAATTCTCATCATCTCTTACTGCAACTTATTTGCCCTTTGTGAAGAAGTTCAAAATATAACTCAGTTGAGATCATACATAAGAAGAGCGACTTACGCACTCACAGGGATTTTGAAGTCATCTGAATTTCCTTGTGAAGTAAGGAACTCTTGTAAAAAAGAAATTTACAGTCTTTACCACAGCATATCTGAATACTGTCAAAAACATCACGAAATTATTGAGGATAGTGCTGATAGCTTGAAAGAAATCACCGATGTGATGATCAAAATAAATGCCCATCAAAAATAGGAATATGCGGAAATGAAAAAACTAATTGCCACTGCGGCAACAACATTTATGAGCATGACTGCCATGGCCCATCCTGGCCATTCACAGCACGTTCACGTAACTGAATCCATTAGCATTGACGTTCTGGCCAGCATTGTAGCTGTAGCTCTTATTGCCGGTACAGCAATGCTTTTGAGAAGCAAAAAAGCTAACGTTTAAGAGGTTTACTATGATCAATCAAATAATCAATACTTTCGAGAGCATCCTTCCTGTCGAAGAGACTCAGGCTCACTGCGATATTCCTTGCAAAATTTACGATCCAGCACCAGCTCAGTTGGCTACACTCAGTCTAATTCGCATGGTTGACTTAATTGAAGAGTTTCAAGACAAAGAAAAAACTATCGGCTGGCAGAACAAGATGAACCGTTTCATCTCAGAAAAAGAGCGTCAAGGTTTCATCGTTAAAGAAGAAATCCGCATAATTTGGGGTGATTTCTTCAAAGCTCCACAGTTTGAAAAGTACCCTGAACTTCACGAGCTTAGCCACAGCATTATGATGCTTGCTTCAAAGTCTAAGCAGGAAGTCGACAAACAAGCTGCTCTTGACCTGCTTACTAAAGTAAACCGCTTTGCCGAAATTTTCTGGGATCTTAAAGGCATCAAGACTAAGAAAGCTGTCTGTCCTTATCCACCGGCACAAGAGGTAGTTTACCCGGAGCTATAATGCTGAAACTTTGCAAAGTTAAAGGTCTTAGTATGTCGCCCGTCTTCAATGAGGGCGACTATGTACTTGCCATCAGCAAAAAGCTGTTTCGTCCCGATATTGGTGATTGCATCGTCTTTCGGGACGACGTCTACGGCTGCATTATCAAACAGATAACCCGCAAAGAAAAAAAAGGCTTCTTTGTAGAGGGAACACACAGGTGTAGTATGGACAGCAACTCACTTGGCCTCATACCACTTAACAAAGTCATCGGCAAAGTCATCATGAATTTTCCGGTGTCTAAGACTAAGGAATCAGTTCCTCTTTAAGTCCCAATCCTCTCAGGCAAAACCTCACTGCCACTTTGGCCATTTTGCCAAAATCAGCTTCGTAATTGACTACTTTTTGGGAGGGCATGTTTAGTATGATCGCCCCAACGTGCAGGTGCTGAACAAACCAGGAGCTCAAGTTAGCAGGCTCTTCTTCAAGAGTAACATCGCCTTTGGCAATAGCCGCCTCAAGACAAAGTTTAACTTTAGCCCGCCAGGGATTACAGCCAGACTCATGAAAGATCCTGGCAAACTCGCCATCGTCTAATAAACTGTTAAACATAAGTCTGGAAAAGTCTTTGTCCGATGACTTGGCAGCACTTGCCTTAAAAGCAACATCCATAAACATTTCGACACATGTCACCAAGGATTCTGTAGAATTCGGTAAACTTTCAAGCCACTGCTTGTGGTTGTCCATGTTCGAACAACAATAGTCCTGGATAGCTTTATAGATCTTCTTTTTCGATGGGAAATGCTTATAGAGTAGAGCTTCTGAAACCTGGGCTGCTGCTGCAAGTTCTTTAGTCGTCGTCGATTTAAAGCCTTTCTCAACAAAAAGAGGTAAGCAGGATTTAATGATCGCAGTTTTGCGCTCTTCGGCGCTCATTCGTGTACGAGTCTTAGCTTCCATAACCCTGTTCTATTTTTTTAAATTGTGAAATGTTCCGTCAACTTTGTCTGAAAAGCCCTTTCTGTCAACTTCAAAATTTGAGAGAAGTGTTTCTCTAAAGACAAAAAGTCGACACATTATGTCCGACATTTTTATTATTGTTTTATGAAGCTGTTTTTAATTACCTACTACTCAGTAAAGACCACTTCATTGCAAATTGGCCTAAAATATCTGTATAAGGAAAATTAGAAATTATAGTGCAAAGTAGCATAAATACTTCTACCGGCTGCATTCTGGCCAGAACCATGAACTCTATAATATTCATCAGATAAGTTTTCGAGTGACACGCCAAAATCAAGAGCTTCTGTTATCTGATATCCTATTCGTATGTTATAAGTGGCGTATCCTGGAGTTCCATCTGGAGGGATACGCTGGGTGTCTGACTTATCTGCCAGTGACAGATTATCCTGATCTTGAGCATAACGGGTAAAGAATTCTGCAAAAAGTACATCATTCGGCCTCCACTGAATACCGACAATACCGTTCAGAGGGGGTACCTTACTGAGATGATCATCTCTTAGACCATTATCTGTATTTCGATCGATATGATCTCTTATATGTGTGTCGAGGTAACTCAGATTACCAAAAATACTCAATTGATCAGTTAGCCAATATTCACCAGACAGCTCTATACCATTGCCCCAGCCATCAAGATTTCTCTTAGTTGCATCAGGTCGCTTTTCACGAACAATCATATCTTTGATGTCTGTATGGAAAACAGAAAGCTGTAGATTATAATCCTGCTTTGTTACATTCAATCCAGCTTCAAGAGTCGTGAAGTATTCTGGATCAAGATCACCATTTGGCACTTCAGTACCGGAAGATGCAAATTCTCCATCTCTGGTGGAGTCAGAGAGATTTGGGGCTCTAAAACCCTGAGAGACGCCTATAAAGCCATTTATATGATCCGAGAAACGCTTAACCAGATGTAAATTGCCGGTTACGGCATTCCAGTCCTCATCAATAGCACCAACAGTACTGACTTTATTTGCATCTATTTTAACATAGCTGTAACGCAGGCCACCAATGATATCAAGGTCTTCATTTATGCCATATTTATTCTGAACGTAAAGGCCAAATTGATGATAGAAGGCATCATCAGCCACTACACCTTGAACTGCACTTGGAGTGTCAAGGTCTTTGGAATCAACCTCATCGTAGTAGTAGTCAAATCCATAAGTTAATTCACCGATAGCTGTATCACTGACCAACTTGAGGTTCACACCCCATGTTTCATCTTGCCATTCTTTTCTGTCTTTAGTTGAATCATCATCATTAAAACGATGATACTTATCTGTCATGTATTGATAAGAAAGACCAAAATCTGCTTCTTTTATGAAGCCCGTTCCATCTCTGTAGAGGTAACGTCCAAATAATGCACGGCGATCAAAATCACTGATTCGGTACTTATTTGAAGAGCCGGACTCTATAGACGTTCCGTGGTACTCAACTGACGATGGTGTTTTGTGAACACGGTTTGTATCGTCTATGTCAAAGTGATCATAGCCTAAAATAAACGTTCCATTGGCATCGACGTCATACTCCATACGGATGAATCCCCCCCAGTTTTCATAATCACTGTTGGGCAGTTCTTTGGAATCTCCCATCTCCAGGTCATTGTACTCACTCTTGGTTACTCCAAAAGAAAATGCCAGATCATCTGAATGGCCTAATCTAAATTGAAGATGTTCCTGAAATGAGTCCTGAGCCGAACCGTAACGGAAGTAAGCATCACCTCCAAGAAAGTGTAGACCGGCATCTTTTTCTCCACGTGGCAGTGCTTTAGTACTTACGAGTACAACTCCACCGATAGCATCTGACCCGTAAATAACTGATCCCGGACCAAGAATAACTTCGGCATTTGAGTATGCAAATGGATCAAGCAAACTCCAGTACTCATTTGGACCTTCTCGTAAAACCGGGTTATTGACTCGCACACCATCTGCTACCAGAACATTCCGGGAGGTTGTGAAACCTCTGATGATTGGTGTTCCACGATCGGGAGCCGTTTTTTGAACATAGACTCCTGGAAGCTCATGCAGAGCATCCGGAAAACTCGGTGACTGCAATTTCATAGTAACTTCTTCACTGTTCAACCGAAATACTCTCGATGGAACATCTGACTTCTCCCTCTCATAAGGAGAAGCAATTATACGGAATTCCTCTTTAGGTTCCGCAGTTTGCCCTTCCGCACCCATTAATGCAGACAACGTCATGCTGACTGCAGTCAATATTGACCAGAATTTCATATTTTATCCTCTTCGCATATTAGAATACATCATGAATAACAATTTAGTCACTTATGTCACTTTTGATTCAATTCAACACACAAATTGAATATCATAGCAATTGTAGGTAAACACTAACTTTAATACCTGGCAAGAACCTCTATTAAAGATGTGTCATTTTTGTTATATATGTCTTATATCTCAATAAAACAAGATCTACAATGACAATTGATATAATTATGAAAATACTGAGGATAAAATGAAGTATAAAATGGGAACCGGAACGGGAACCGGAACGGGAACCGGAACCGGAACCGGAACCGGAACCGGAAATATACCTTTTACGAAAGGCTGTGAAAGAACTATATGCTGTGTTTGAAGAAAAAAGGCCTCCCAGAATTGGAAGGCCTTCATGTAATGCTAATGCAATAAATTAAAATTCAGTAGCCAATTGGGCAACCCATGACTTAATTCTTGGCTCAGTTAAGTCTTCTTCATTATCATTATCTAAGCAAAGACCCAAAAATTTGCCATCTTCAACTGCCTTAGACTCTTCAAAGTCATAACCCGCTACTGAAGTCAAACCAACAATGCTGGCACCAAGCTCACGGAATTTCTCTGCTAGAATTCCAATCGCATCCTGATATGTGTCAGGATAGCCCATCGCATCGCCATGACCAAAAAGAGCAATCTTCTTGCCTGACAGATCGAGGTCATCAATATCTTCAAAAAGGTAATCCCAATCCTGTTGCAACTCTCCATCATCCCAGGTTGGAACTCCTACAATAATCTTATCGCTCTCAGCAACTAGATCATCCACTTCAATGTCGGCGACGTTGACCATTCTCACCATAAGATCGTGGTTACTTGAAAATTCATCCGCTATGATTTGCGCTGATGTTTCTGTATTACCGGTAGAACTACCGAAAAATAGAGGAATATCACTCATAATTATTTCATCTTTAGTAAGGTTATAAATTATTTCGCTTACTTTAATGAATATTACTTGAGATTCAATATCAATGTAGTATTTTGGCGCGACAAATTCTCTTTGAAACTGCAGTATTATTGAATCCCGAACTCAAAGGTCAGAAGAGTTCTCTGAGAGACATTTCGACCATCCTTTTGGGCTGGTCGATAACGTATATCATCCAGAACTGCCAGGCAACTTTTATCAAACAAACCCTCAGGCCGTGACTCAACCACTTTAAATTTTGCAATGGTCCCATCTCTGGTGACTATACAATCAATAACCACTTTTCCAGAAATGCCACGACGACGGGCCAGAAGTGGATATTTTGGAGCTTTATTTGATGTTCTTACTGCTGCTTTATCGACGTTAAACTCATTAAAAATAGCATTGTAATCAACAGCTTTTACTGATCGTTTTTTTGATACGGAAGATGAAGACTTTGATGCAGCTGCTGGTTTCGCATGTCTTTGGGGAACAGTAGGCACAGACTCGACCTCAAAGTCCAGATCCATTTTCAAATCTGTAACTGACTTTAGATCTATTTTTGAAACTGCAACATCCGGGATCTCTACTGTTATTTCAGGGGTATCTAAAGCTTCAATGCTGAACTGAACAACTTCCGGAACAGGCTCTATGATAAACTCTTCTTCTACTGGCTCTGGCTCTGCCAACTCCTGATGATTTTGAGACTCATCTTCATAATCGAAAAAAGAAGTCGTTATTTGGGTCAAGCTGACCTGTTGTTCAGCGACAACTTCTGTACTGCCAAGATAAGGAAAAACAAGTAGCAAAGCAGTCGATAAACCTACTGCTGTCAGCAGCAGTCTGGGATCGACACAATCCTTGCCCGAATCATAGACGAGCTTGTCATGTTCTATTTCATTATTCACTTATTTATTCCTTACTTTAAAATGTCGATTGCCGCTTAAAAAGCGGCTATTCCGAGAATATTACCGGCAAAGGTGCAGGTGCTCCTTATGGAACTCTGAGCTCCAGCTCGGCAAAGTCCCAACATTGCCGCATCGGAGAGCGGCGCTCCCAGCTTAATTACCGACGAACCCAGAGTTACTCTGCGTCTCCGCGCCTCTGCGTGAGATTCTTTAAAAAGTCCTAGTCTTAACTACCGGCAAAGGTGCCGGTGCTCCTTATGGATCGCTGAGCTCCAGCTCGGCAAAGTCCCAACATTGCCGCATCGGAGAGCGGCGCTCCCAGTTTATTACCGGCGCCCCCAGAGTTACCCTGCGCCTCCGCGCCTCTGCATGAGATTGTTTATGAGTCCTAAGCTTAACTACCGGCGAGGGCGCCGGTGCTCCTTATGGAACTCCGAGCACCAGCTCGGCAAAATCATGGGGGATGCCAATTAAAAAGCGGCGTTCCCAGGGCCTTTAAGCGAAGCGCCTCAAACCTCTAAGCCGAAGACACCCTCAAACCTTTTAGTCTTCCTTCCTCGCCAAAGCAACTAGAACTTCACGAGCCTGAGAAGCGTCATCGAGTGGCTTCTCAAAGCGAATGCGAACATTCTGAGTTCCAACCACTATGTCGATACCTTCTGTGTCGATACCAGTCATGCTGTACTCTTCAGTCGGGTTCTTAAAGTTGTACTCTCTACAGTACTTCACCAATGACTCACGGTGATCATCATTCATGTGATCAACAACACGAGCTTCAGACGCAGCATCGAAAACATTTTCAAGCTCCATTTCTTCCGGCTCTACCCACCAGATCTTACCGAAACCTTCGATGTAACGGGCTCTCTTAAGCTCGACTACATAGAAGAAAAAATCATGAGCTTCGAAGTAGCGCTTAGCGTGAGGGAATTTTCTCAAGTAACGCTCTTTAGCATCTGCTTCGTCTTCAGTTATTTTTCTGGCATCGCCAAGGAAAGTTAGACGAGCATTTGCCTGAACATCGCGAGCTAATGTAGAAGCAACGATAGTCAGAGAAACTTTGCCGTTTTCATTAATATTTTGTGTGTGCTGTGCCAGGTTAGAAATAAGAATGATCGGGCGACCAAGCTTATCCAGGGCATAAGGTGTAACTGAACCGAACGGGTAACCCGGGACATCCAGTGAATGTGTTGAAAGAACGCCATCTTTTTCTGCTTTTAGCAGGGCTCTTGCATTCTTAGCTTTAAGCGTGAATTTCGCTTCGCTCATGTGTTTTCTCCTTGTCATTGTAAAGTTTTGAGTAAAGTCCGTCCTGAGAAACAAGATCATCATGACTACCATCCTGAATGATTTTGCCATTCTCAAAAACGTATATTTTTTCCGCCTGTTTTACTGCACTGAGTCTATGCGCAACAGTAATTGTTGTCCTGTTTTCGAGGAAAGCTTTTAAGCGTTTGTGTACTTCATTTTCCGTCTGCGGATCAAGTGCCGATGTCGCTTCATCGAGAATAACTATCTGAGGTTTTCTTAAAACCATTCGAGCAATGGCAAGACGCTGCCTTTGGCCACCGGAAAGTTTAAGGCCTCTGCTACCGACCTGTGTATCCAGACCATCCGCTTGTTCGCGAATAAATTCATCGAGACAAGCAACTTGCAAGGATCTCCAGACCTCTTCATCGTCAGCATGCTCACCCATGAGAATATTCTCGCGGACTGTCGATTGAAAGAGGCCTGGAGCCTGCAAAACTACTCCCGTCATTTCCCTGACGGTATCCAGCCCAATGGCATAGATATCTTGATTATTTAGTGAAACTGTTCCATTTAAAGGTTTATAAAGTCCAGTAAGAACCTGCACCAGAGTACTCTTACCCCCACCGGTAGCACCGACTATGGCAACATGCTGACCTGCTGGAATCTTAAGGCTTACCTCATCCAAAACAGAAACGCCTTCTGTGTAACTAAAAGAAACTTTATCAAAAGCTATTTCAACGCCAGTTTTTTCACCTACAGAAAACTCACCTGAAAGATTCCCTTTCATTTCCTCATCTTGGTTAATAAATGTATTTACTCGGTCCATAGCGGCAGATGCGCCAAACCAGGAATATTGAATACCTATTAACTCTTGCACCGGCCCCATAAGTACCCACAGGTAACTGAAGATGGCAATCATTTCACCAACGCTCAGATCCGGGCTGGTGAGAGCAACATAAACAGCCGCAACCCTGAACAAATCGAATCCGGCCAGGAAAAGAACAAAGCTGCCACGCGAGGCTGCATCCGTCTTCCATTGCGATGAAATAATGGCATCGCGCATAGTACCGGCTGAACTTTTTATATGAGTCAAAAAATGTTTATCACGTCGACTGACACGAAGTTCATGAACAGCTTCCAGGAAGTCAGTAATCTTCTCCTGAAAACCAGCGATCGCCTTGTTCTCTGAACCTTTTAGTTTCTTAACTGATTTACCAAGCTTAACTGTCAGAAAGATGACTGCCGGGTACAACAATAAAATAAACAGGCCAATCTTAACGTTGATCCACAACAAAATGGCAGCTGTAGCAATCAGTTGCAAGACTGAAAGAATCAGCTTACTGATGCTCTTTGAAATAAAGGACTCTACGGTATCGATATCTGTGGTAAACAAAGAAGCCGTTTTACCGGTACCATTCTGCTCAAAATATTTTACCGCGATATTCTGCAAGCGGCCCAAAACTCTGAGGCGAATATTATAGCAAATCTCCTGTGAAATCCCGGTAAAAACCTTTGTCTGCAGGATATTCAATGCAAAACCTGAAAACCTCAAAAATAAAGTAATAGCTAGGGTGATGCCGATATAGTGCATCGGCTCGCTCCAACCGGCCGGCAAGATGTAATCAAGCTTACTGGTTAACCGACCATTTCCCTCAAGCAAGAGGTCGTCGATTAAGAGTGGAATAAACAGCGGTTGCAAGACAACAGTAATCGCCGCGAAAACTGCTACTATGTGAGCCTTAACAAGCGTCGACTTGTGTTGTAATAACTGCTTTTTTAAATAGGTAAAGTCAAAAATTTTAGTCATGGAGCTCAAACCGCTACCCTCGCATTGGTAATTAACAATTTGCCGTTTTGTGCATGAGTCTGCACATCTACGTCTATGTTAAATACTTCTCGGATAATTGGCTGAGTCAATACTTTCTCAGGAGTATTAAACGCCTTTAAGTGACCATTGTGTAAAAAAGCTACTTTATCTGCGAACGCTGCCGCCATATTGAGATCGTGAAGAATGACAAAAACTGCCACACCTGCATCGGCACGCCGACGAGCCAGCTCAAGAGTCTTTAACTGGTGTTCAGGATCAAGACTTGAAACCGGTTCATCCAGCAAAAGGTTCTTTGGCTTGTCTTCACTTTGAAGCTGGGCCAAAACACGAGCAAAACTGACGCGCTGTTGGTCTCCACCGGAAAGCGTTGGAAAACTGCGGTCTTTAAGGTGTAAACACTCAACTTCTTTAAGACAGTTAATCGCCAGTTCAAGATCTTCTTTACTATCCCACCCCTGATTAAAAGGCGTTCTTCCCATAAGGACAACATCGATGACTTTAAAGTCAAAACTCAAAGCACTCTTCTGCGGCATGACAGCACGATGCTTTGCCAGATTCATCGGGTCCCAGTCCGCCAATTTTTTGTCATTGACTGGTACACTGCCTGAATCCGGAGTCAGTTCACCAGACATAATTTTAATGAGTGTACTTTTACCGGCACCATTTGGGCCAAGTAAAGCCGTGACTTCACAATTGGCCACTTCCAGGTCAATCCCCTTGAGAATCTCACGAGTACCACGGGCAAATTTAATATTTTCAGTCTTAAGCAAAAGAACCGCCTCCTTTGCGCTGCATGATCAACAACCATAAGAAGACCGGGGCACCTATGAAGGATGTGATGATTCCCACCGGGATTTCCGCTGTGGCTACTGAACGCGACAGTATATCTGAAAGACAAAGAATAAGAGCCCCCATGAGGCAGGCTCCTGGAAACAGAGTCTTGTGATTCGGGCCGGTCATCAAACGTACCAGGTGAGGTGCAGCCAGGCCGATAAAACCAATACTTCCGGTAAAAGAAACGGCTAAAGAAATAGCCAATGCTGTCCAAATGATCAAACTCTTCTTAAGCTTCTGAACATCAATCCCCAGGTGGTGTGCTTCTGCTTCACCTAGCAGGAACAGATTTAACGCTCCGGCTTTACGCATGATCATAAAGCAGCAAAAGCTGAGAATAGGAATGATAAATGCCAATTCTTTCCAGCCTGCTACACCAAGGTCTCCCATGGTCCAAAATGTCAAAGAACGCAATTGCTGGTCGTCACTTATGTAAGTCAAAAGACCCATGACTGCACCAATAATCGCCTGCAGGGCAACACCTGTCAGTAGAAGAATAAAAATGTTTGTTCGACCGCCAACCGTACCCACTTTAACTATTAAGCCGGTTATGGCTAAAGCCGAAATAAAGGCACCGGCCGGAACTGAGTAAAAAGCATATTCGCTTAATGACTCTGGCAACAAGGTATTTCCAAGAACGATCATTAAGGCAGCTCCAAGAGCGGCTCCACTGTTAACACCAAGTATTCCTGGAGCAGCTAGCGGATTTCGAAATAATCCCTGCATGGCCACACCACCAATTGCCAAACAGCCGCCAATAAAAATTGACAGAAGGGCACGCGGCAGGCGCAATTCGGTGATAATAAATCTCTGATTGTCCTGAAGAGCCCAGGGACTTTCAAGACCGACGTAACCAATGAAGGTGCCGATCAGTTCTTTTAAACCGGTCGAAGAAGAACCAAAAATCAGGGCAAATGCAAAGCAACAGATTAAAGCTGCGGCCAGACCAAGATGGATAAGTTTAGTCTTGCGTTTACGGGTTTGTACAGAGTTTAATGCATCACCATATTCAGTAGTTGAACAGGCTTCACTCATTGACTTTCGCTGTCGGCTCCAAATCACCTTGTAGTTTCTGAGCGAGTTCCATAGCAAATAAACCAATGCGTGGACCGAAATTCAGGGCTCTGTCGTCGATGGCAACGATCTTGCCATTTTTAAGAGCTTTAGTCAGTTTCAGACCAGGTACTTCTGCAAGTTTCTCCTGACCACCAAGGCTTTCAAGACCACTGTGAAAAAGCATCACAACTTCAGGGTCTGCTTCGATGATAGTCTCTGCATTTACCGGCTTAAAACCGTGGAAACCTTTGACTGCCGGCTGAGCTCCAGCCAATTCAAGTAAAGTCTGGGCACTGCTGCCTTGACCGGCAAGAAATAAAGTACCGATGCCTCTGGCATAAATAAAAATGGCGTTCGGACTGTTCTTTTTCGTTTTGTTATATTCAGAAACTTTTTGAATGTCGCTTTGAACTTTAGCGATAAGTTTTTCGCCTTCTGCCTCTTTACCGAAGGCTTTAGCTACTGCTTTGATATTTTCTTCTGTCTGCTGAGTTGAGTCTTTAATACCAAGTTCAACAATCTGTACAAAAGCCTTTTTAAGCTTTTCAATTACACCTGTGTTAGAAGCGCGCTTATCCCAGACAACGATGTGTGTTGGATTGTGCTTTAGAATTTCTTCAGCTTTGATTTTGTGACCCTGCCCCAGAGAAGGCAGGTCATTAACTGCTTTTGGAAAAGTGCTGCCATAATCACGGGCAACCACCTTGTCACCAAGACCAAGTGCAAAAACTGTTTCTGTTGCATTGCTGCCAAGAGTGATGAGTCTGTATTCAGCAAATGTTGTAGAGCTTAAAAGTATAAGCAGTATGGAGAGGATAAATTTAGGGGTGAGCATTCTAAATTTCCTTATTATTTTTTGTTTTTCTATTACCTCGAAAGGCGTCAAAAGGCTTAGCCTTTGACGCCGGCGATTAAACTTTTATGTGAGTTTTAATTAGAATTGAACAGTATAACTGAGAGACGCTTTAACATTTTGACCCTCTCCTTCTACAACGTCCATATGAGATTGATATTCTTCGTCTAGAATATTATCAATACCAACAGTTAGAGCAAGACCGTTAAGTAGATCACTACTTGGCGCCCAACGTACATAGACATCATGTGTGCTATAATTATCTGTACCTTTAATATCTACAGAACCTAGTCGGTCTTGATGATCGACAAACTGCCCTGCATAACCGACAGAGATATCATTAACAACTTGATAATCAACACCAAAATTAACAGTCTGAGATGGGATACCGCTTAATGGTTCATTATCCGTGTCATTCTCACCGTGAGTATATGTATAATTGGCCCATAGAAGAAGTTTTTCATTGCTCCACTCAGCTTCTAACTCGTGACCATGAATTGTCGCATCTGATACATTTTGATACTGAAGGTCGATAGCTGTAGGAAAACCGAATATTGGATGATATGTAATATCAGATTCAAGATTAATGTAATCTTCAATTTCATTATGGAAGAAAGCGTAGCGCAATTTTAAGTTGTCGTTGTTTGTGAAAGCATTCGACTTATCTAAACGGAAACCTACATCCCAGTTTTTGCTTTTTTCTTCTTCAAGATCCGGATTAGACAAGAACTCAGGAAAACCACCACCCTGAATGTAAAGTTCTCTTAGAGTGGGACCACGCATACCATGAGAATAGTTAGCAAAGAGGTCTATATCATCATTTAGATGATAAATAATACCTAATTTTGGATTAACAGAATCAGCGTTCAATGACTCTCCAGCATCTGATTCTGAATCAAATTCATCATAACGTATCCCTGGAATTACTACTAACTTTTCACCAATTGCGATCTCATCCTGAATATATATACCAAGACTGTCCTGCTCTGCATCTGGGAATACAAAGTATTCGCCTCCATCTCTTGATGCTTCCTGCTCATCACGAAACAACTCAATCCCATAAGTAAAAGTATGAACTATATTGTCACTTTGTGCCCAAATAGTTGAGTTTCTTAATTCAACCCCATATGTATCATATTGAGTATTTGAGTTAGTCCAACCTGCAGTTGCTGGATCTTGGTTTTCGTCATCAAGCTCAAGGCTTGTATAGTATGCATTAAAAGTAAAATCAAAATTATCATTTACATCATCATGTTCATAACCAAATTTTACTTGATCTCTTTTCGCCTCTTGATCAGTTATACCTGATAAGGCTTCTGTACTTCTTTGCTCATCAAGTGGCTTCAGCTCATCAGCATAATGAGTTTGGTATTGTAATGTTAATTTATCATTTTTTGAAGCATGCCAAATTAATTTTGAGAGCGAACTATAATTATCCTGCTCTGAATATTTAAGCCTGTCTCCGCTACCAAGAGTCACATCATTACTGTCTCTTTGTCCAACATTGAATAAATATTCAAACTGATCGGCTCTACCAAAAACTGTTGAACCGAAACGAATACCATCATTTACAGAATCAAAACCTGAAGAAAGCTTTAATCCCCATTCTTTATCATCATCAAGTAAATCTGATGGATCAACTGTTTCTAAAGAAAGAACACCTCCTAAGGCACCACTTCCCCAAAGAGCTGACGCCGGGCCTCTGACGACTTCAACTTGCTTTAGAAGATCAAAATCGACATACATTTTACCGCGATAAGAGGAATCAAAATTTTGACGTACACCATCTATCACAGTTAAAACTCTTGCATCGCTTAAGCCACGAATAATCGGGCGCATGGATTGTGATCTAGGTCCATTATAAATTGTAACCCCTGGCATTCTTTTAACTGCTTCGCCAAGATCACGAACTTGATGTTTATCCATTTGTTCACGTGTGACTACACCAATTACGATTGACTCTTCTTCGAGTGAGTTGTCAGTCTTTGTAGCAGAGATAACAATCTTGTCTTTTGCTTTTGGCCCTACAGCCTTTTGCTCCTCTGCAGTTGCCATAGCAGTCAGCATACAAAGCACACAAGTAAATTTTTTCATTTATGTTTCCGTCTTGAGATAAGTTCTCAAAAAAATTACACGAACAAGTTATTTAAACAATACAAGTTGAGATAAAATCTTAATAAAAAGTAAGTGAACACATAGTTAATAAACACTCACAAAAGAGTAAGCGCTCAAAAAACAAACAAATGAAAGAAAATTATAGAAACAGAAAGCCTATAAATATAAGCTCAAATACAACAAAAAATTAAATCTAAGAAAAGCAGATACGGCTGATCGCATCTTTAAATGACTCTTCGCCACTTAAAATGTCGATTTCAACGCGTAAATAGAGAGTTGGGACAGGATGAGACTCAAGATCAGGGAAACGAACGGCATCTTTTTCGGTCGTCAAAACCATTTCGGCACCGAGTTCTTTCGACTTGTCTAAGAAGTCTACGATTTCACTACGGCTGTATTTATGGTGGTCTGCATATCTTTCTTTATGTATAAGTTCGGCACCAAAACCAGTCAGGAAATTTTCGAAGCTTTCCGGAACAGCTATGCCACTTATCGATGTTATCTTCTTATCTTTCAGTTCACTCAAAGGTAAGTCTTCTCCAGTTAGAAGATTTCTAAGATACTGAGGTTTGTGGGTACACTCAATAATTTCAGCACGGGGATTGTGCTTATTTATGAATTGTTTCAAATGACGTAAATGTTTACCGCCATTTGATTTGGTCAGGAAAATAAAATCGGCACGACGCATATTTTTAATAGGTTCACGCAACAGACCACGAGGCAGAAGTTCATGGTTACTAAATGGATTTGTTGAATCCACCAGCATTATATTAATCTTCGGCTTTAAATGAAGATGCTGAAAACCATCATCCATAATAAGTGTATCAACACCATATTTACGAATGGCATAACGGCCACTTTTCACCCTGTCCTTATCTGTTAGAACTAAAACATCCGGAAGGTTTTTAGCCAACATGAAAGGTTCATCTCCTGCCATATATGAATCGAGCAGAACTTCGCCTTTACCTTCTGAAACCACACGTGGCGGAGTTTCAAACTTCTTACTTCTAAAAAGGTCAAGAATCTTTTCTTTCAGCGATTTACTCTTACTTCGATAACCACGACTAAGAATAGCAACTTTGCGCCCCTTGGCTGAAAGAGTTCTGGCAAAGACTTCTGTTACCGGAGTTTTACCGGTACCACCAGCAGTAATATTACCAATACTGACAACAAGACAGCCAAGAGTTTTGTGGCGAAATATTCTTTTTCGGTAAAGGCTGTGACGAAGTTGAACGATTGCTCTGAACAAACGGGAAACACCAAAGAGAAAACCGGCAAAGCAGCGCGCAGGCCTGTCATTGCGATTACCATTGATGATATCAAGGATAAACGCTTCCAGCTTTTCTATTAGTTCCTGAATGTTCATAAAGAAAGAGGGCCTCAAGTGAGGCCCTAGAAAAATTATTTAAATGATACTTGTTGATCTGTCACTTTGTCGTAGTCAACAAGTTCATCTTCTGAGAACCAGATTGCTATTTCTGCCGCAGCTTCATCCGGTGTAGCTGAAGCGTGAATCAAGTTGCGAATTGGTTTATCATCAGGCTCACCCGGAGCTGGATAAGATTGGTGAGCAAAATCACCGCGAATGGTTCCAGGAAGAGCTGACGCAGGTTCTGTAGCACCAACCATAGCTCTAATCTTTTTAATAGCACTCACACCACCGAGTACAAAAACCATTACCGGGCCAGAAGTGATGTACTCTTCAACTGTAGGATAGAATGCTTTACCAACATGCTCAGAGTAGTGCTTCTTAGACTGCTCTGCAGCTACGTTTTGAAGCTTCATAGCGTGAATTTTCAAACCGGCATTTTCAAAACGGTTTATTACCGTGCCAACAAGTGAGCGCTGTACGCCATCTGGCTTAATAATGATTAGAGATTTTTCGTACATTTGTTAATCCTAGTCCTAATGTAATTTGTCCCAAACTCAGCAACTGCTAAAGCAATAAATTTTCTCGAAAGACTTAACGTTGTCATAAGAGAAAGTCAAGCTTGTTTTTTTGTCCTTTTGATTAAGCTGATCATTCATTTGTAGATGTTATTTGTATAAGGTGTTAAAAACCTCCAAAAATGACACCTGAATGAAAACAAACAACGCCTCGTCTCTACCAGCTGCATTGTGACTGTCATCCAATGTTTTTTACTGACATAATTGAGCCCTGAAAACCATTAGCAGGATTTAACTTCAATTTACGCATTTGCCATATGGCGATTTCAAAAATTTGCACTAATGTACACGCTCGAAATTTAGGATTTTGATATCCAGTAGCAAGATTTTAAACATATTTAAACAGGACTTTTATATGCTTTCTTTAACAAATATATCGACAGTTATCGCCAATGCCGGTGGACAACCTCCGGGCCTCGGTCCATTCACTATGATCGGCATGATGATTTTTATGTTTGCCTTCATGTACTTCTTCACAATCAGACCTCAAAAACAGAAAGAAAAGAAACATCAAGAGGAAGTCGCGAAACTAAAGAAAGGTGACCAGGTACTGCTGGAAAGCGGTATTTACGGTGAAATTTTTGCTGCTGAAAACGACGCTATGTTCGTTAAGATTGCGGAAAAAACAAATATTAAGGTTCATCCTCGCGGTATTCGTATGATCATTAAAAGTGATTCCGCTGAACCAACTAAAGAAGAAGTGAAGTAAGGGAGACACAATGGACAACACGAAACAATCAATCCGCTACCGCCTAATCTTTGCTGTTGCGATCATCGCAGCATGGTGTATTGAGATATTCCCAATTTCAAATAAAGATTACTTTACTTACATCGACAAACAGTCTGCTAAAAGCATTTCTTCGAAGCTAGTAGGAGAAGCAGAAGTTAAAAAACTTGAGGAAGCTTTAAACGAAGCCTCACAGGCAAACATCAAAAACAATACTAAAGCGACGCGTGAAGCAGTCATCGATGCCAGAGAAGACCTTGACGATGTTATCTCTAAAGACGAAAAAGAAGCTTTCGAAAAAGCTCTTGCCAAAGCTAAAGATGACTACAATAACAAGCGCAAAAGACGTCCAGACGATCCAGTCGCCATGACTCGTTCTGGTGCTCTTCTAAATGCTTGTGGTGGTAGAGTTAAACTTTACAAATTTCTGGATGTCCCTGGCACAAGACCAAGTAACAAAAAAGCTGTTAAATACGTCGAAAAAATGACAGCTGGTAAAATCAAAGCCGGTATCGATCTTCGTGGTGGTGTCGAATTCACCATGCAATTCAAACTTGAAGACCTTGCTGGCAGAGGCCCTGATGGCGAAGATCTCGAAGCCGAAAAAACTCGTGACAGCATCATCGAGATTCTTCGTAGCCGTATCGACAGTAAAGGTCTAGCAGAAGTTGAGCTTCGCCCATTCTCTGAAAATTCAATCATGATTCGCGTTCCTGCTGTTAACGACGAAGAAGTTGCAGCAATCCGTAGCCTACTCCTAAGACAGGCAAAACTTGAGTTCCGCGGTGTTCTAAGTCCAAATCAACCTGGCGATGAGACAATCGAAGCACCAGGTGAACCTGGTGGCTTCATCTGGCTTCGCGATGTTGAAATGGGTGGCGAAAACATTGATCGCGCTTTCCCGACTCAGGATCAACACGGTTCATGGGAAATCAGTAAAGTTTTCAACAGTGCTGGTGCTAAAGAGTTCGCAAATGTTTCAGGTAAATTCATCGGCCAGAGACTGGCAATCGTTCTAGATGATGTTTGCTATAGCGCGCCGCGTATCAACGAAAGAATCGGTGGTGGTTCTGCAAGAATTTCAGGTGACTTCTCCAAAGAAGATGCTCAAGAATTAGCAATCGTTCTTCAATCTGGTTCTATGCCGGTTGAGCTACAGTTTGCTGGTGAATCAAGAACTGATCCAACACTCGGTGCTGAATCTGTAAAATCCGGTATTCTTTCTTGTCTTGTCGGTCTTGTACTTGTTCTCATCTTTATGGCTGTTTACTATAAGAAAGGTGGTTTGATTGCTGTCCTTGCACTGGTCGCCAACATTCTGCTTGTCGTTGGTTCTATGGCTATCCTGGGTGCAACATTCACCCTACCTGGTATCGCTGGTATCATCCTGACAATCGGTATGGCAGTCGACACCAACGTTCTAATCTTCGAAAGAATCCGTGAAGAGCTTGCAACAGGCAGAACTCTTTTTAATGCTACACGCGAAGGTTATGGCAAAGCATTCATCACGATTTTCGATGCCAACGTAACGACATTGATCACTGCATTAATACTAATGAAATTCGGTTCTGGTCCAATTCAGGGTTTTGCTTACACACTTGCAATCGGTATCGTTGCTTCAATGTTCACCGGTATTTTCATGAGCCGTATCTTCTTCGATATGATGACTCAAGATCACACAGTCAAAGAGTTGGGTGGATTTGCTGCTAAGCCTGCTCGTAGCCTTGACTTCTGGAGACTTCGTAAGAATGCTGTTGTCGTTTCTGCTGTACTTGTTGTACTTTCACTGGGCGTCATTTTCAGTAAAGGTTCAGATATACTGAGTGTAGACTTTACCGGTGGTAACTCTCTAATCTATAATGTTAAGAGCGATGCAATCACTCAAGACTCTGTTGAAAAGGCTCTTGCAGGTGCTGGATTCAATAACCCTAAAGTCGTTTTCAAAAGCGGTCTTGCAGGTGCTTCAAAGCAACTTGAGATCACTGTTAAAGAAGGTCACGAGAAATTCGACGACGTTAGTGATAATGCCGGACTCTTCAATAAACTCGACGGTCTTGTAAGAGCGACTGAAGCAGATGCTCCAAGAGTCGCACAGCTTTCAGTTGGTGGTGGTGTTGGTGAAGAATTCACAAAACAGGCCTTCCTGGCAGTATTCCTTTCACTAGTAGCAATTTTCTTCTACATCACACTTCGTTTCGAAAGTATCTTCGCTGTCGGTGCAATTGCAGCCCTTGCTCACGATACATTGATTGCTATCGGTATTTACACTCTACTGGGTAACCAGATTTCACTACCGGTTATTGCAGCCCTTCTGACAATCATTGGTTACTCACTGAATGACACAATTGTTGTTTTCGACCGTATCCGTGAAAACTCTGGTCAAATCAAGAAGAAAACAATCATTGAAATCATGAACGAAAGTATCAACAGTACTCTAAACCGTACTATTCTTACTTCCGTAACAACTCTACTTGTCGTTCTTATCCTTACTCTATTCGGTGGTGGTGCTATCTCTGGTTTCGCACTTATCTTACTAATCGGTGTAATGATCGGTACATACTCATCAATCTTCGTTGCTTCACCAATCGTTTGTAACAGCAAACTTGGTACTCAACTAGAGCGTATTCACACTGAAAAAGAAGAGCGTGAGCTTCAAAGACAAAACGACCAAACAGTAATGGTCGAAGAGTAAGAATGAACGACGATCTGGTAATAGCAGGTAGAAACTTTAAGTCCCGATTCTTTGTCGGGACTGGTAAATTCTCCAGCAATCAAAGTATGCTTTCAGCCATTGAAGCTAGTGGCTCAGAGCTGGTCACAGTAGCTCTTAGAAGACTTGACCTCGGCACAGAGCATGGCGAGAATATCACCGATGCCCTCGATCCTGATAAGTACTTGATTTTGCCCAATACCAGCGGTGCTGCAACAGCAGAAGAAGCTGTTACTATCGCTAAATTAGCTCATGCTGCCGGCATGCCTAAGTGGGTAAAACTGGAAATTCACCCGGATCCACGCTACTTACTACCAGATCCAATTGAAACTTTGAAGGCTGCTGAAGTCCTCGTCAAAGAAGGCTTCGTTGTCATGCCCTACATCAACGCCGATCCGGTTCTTGCAAAAAGACTGGAAGAAGTCGGTACGGCAACAGTTATGCCACTCGGTGCTCCTATAGGCTGTAATCAGGGAATAAAAACTAAAGATATGATTCGCATAATCATCGAACAGGCCACTGTTCCGGTTGTTGTCGATGCAGGTCTTGGAGCTCCGTCTCATGCGGCTGAAGCCATGGAAATGGGAGCCGATGCAGTATTAGTAAACACAGCTCTTGCAGCAGCAGGCGATCCGGCTGCTATGGGTAAAGCCTTTGCTCAGGCAACTGAAGCTGGTAGAACTGCTTATATGTGTGGTCTAGCTCCCAAAACAACTCAAGCTGAAGCCAGTAGCCCACTTACATCATTCTTGAAATGAAGACTTTCGCCGAATATCTCGAAACGCAGTCTCTTCAAAAATTTCACGAACTGAGTCATTGCGAAAACCCGCAAAATATCGAAAACCTTTTGCGGGACCCTTTTCCGCAGCAAGGACCTGAGACTTTTGCTTTGCTTTCCAGCCCGGCTGCCATAAACTATCTCGAAGCTATGGCTTTAAAAGCCAGTGCGCTTACAGCTCAAAGGCACGGCAAAGTCATCCGTTTTTACGCTCCTTTATACATCTCAAATGAGTGCACAAATACCTGCACTTACTGCGGTTTTACTATGGAAAACAAAATCCGCCGTAAAAGTCTCGATACCGAGGAGTGTAAAAAAGAAGCCGACTACTTGATCAAGCGCGGTTTCCGTCATGTTCTTCTTGTTTCTGGCGAGCACCAGAAAATTGTCACTCCGGAATACATAGGAGCTATGGTCGATCAATGTACCGACTTTCCTTCTATCAGTATCGAAGTCGCTCCATTTACTCAGGAAGCTTATGAAAAACTTGTCAGTAAAGGTGTTGATGGTCTGACTCTTTACCAGGAAACTTATGATCGCGAGACTTACAAAAGCGTACACTTACGTGGGAAGAAAAAAGATTATGACTGGCGCTTAGCCGCTACTGAAAGAGGAGCTCATGCAAAAATGCGACGTATCAATATGGGCGTTCTTTTAGGACTCGCTCCAGATTGGCGTTTTGATTCCGCTATGTGTGCCATTCATTTAGATTATATGATGAAGTACCATTGGCGCGTGCAATACTCTGTGAGTCTCCCAAGGCTTTGTGAAAGTGAAACTGATTACACTCCAGCAGCAAATGTCTCGGATCGCGATATTACTCAACTCATTCTTGCCTGGCGACTGGCATTCCCCGACGCGGGAATTAATATTTCTACTAGAGAGCCATCTTACTTGAGAGACGGTTTGATTGGCTTGGGAGTCACTCACATGAGTGCAGAGTCTTCAACTGAACCTGGTGGATACTGTAACCCGCAGACTGCCCTAAAACAGTTTGACATCACCGATGAAAGAAAAGTCGATGAGATCTTTGATGTACTCAAACAAAAAGATTACGAACCGGTCTGGAAGGACTGGGAACCCTGCATGACAGGCTAGTTATAAGATTTAAAAACGGAGCTGTTCGATGAAATTCATTCTGTTTCTACTACTTCTTGCCGGAGGTTATTACTATTACACAACACAGATGAATCCTGGAGCTTCTAAAAAAATTAATTCTGCCAACCTTCCTACTTCAGTTAAAGCGCTAAAAGAGCGTATAGACACCCGAAAAATCACCAAAGATGACGTCAGAAAGCTTGGCGACGCTTTCTATAAAGCAAAAAATAATGAAGCCCGTCAGGACACCATCAAACTACTGACTTATGCCCTCTTGGCAACAAACCCTGGAGCTTTCTCTAAATTCAAGCAGAAGATAAATAACGACTATCCCGAACAAGGTTACCTCGATTTTGTATCAAGCGAATTTCCCGACACCTGCAACAGCTGTGCTGGTGAAGGCTCTGGAAAATGTACTAAGTGCAAAGGCACGGCAAAGTGCATGAATCAAAAATGTACCGAGGGCCGTATCATCTACAAAGGCTTCAATGACCAAACGGTAAATAATCAGTGCCCCGTTTGCCGCGGCAAAGATGAGTGCAGTACCTGCATTGGCAGTGGCCTTTCTGCTCTCCCATGTAAAAGCTGTAAAGGCAGCGGCTTTAAAAACACACAGGCAACAGCCATCGCAAAATATAAAGAAGCTATCAAAAGCCTCTAATGAAATTTCAATTGAAATTGCCGAATGTCAAAAACAGTATCTTTGCTGTTATGAGCCAGAAAGCAAATGAATTTGGCGCCGTGAATCTCTCCCAGGGATTTCCTGACTTTGACGCAGATCCAAAGTTAATCGATCTTGTCACATACTATATGAAGAAAGGTTGTAACCAATACGCTCCCATGCCGGGTGTCCCCGCTTTGAGACAGGCTATTGTCAAAAAGCACCAGGCACACCAAGATGTAGAATATGATGTAAACACGGAAATAACCGTGACTGCCGGAGCTACTCAAGCCATTGCAACTGCCATAGCCGCAACAGTATGCCCTGGAGATGAAGTCATAGTTTTCGAGCCAACTTATGATGCCTATGTCCCACTTATCGAATTACAGGGAGGCATTTCTGTTCCTATTGAATTGAAAGCTCCAGATTTTAAACCCGATTGGGCAGATGTTAAGAATGCCATTTCGCCAAAGACAAAAGCCATTATCATTAATTCTCCGCATAACCCTTGTGGATCAGTACTAGACAGCAGTGATCTTCAAGAACTGGCAAATATACTCAAAAATACAAAAGTTCTTATAATCAGTGATGAAGTTTACGAACACATCGTTTTTGATGAGAAACCTCACGTAAGCATCAGTTCAAATAGAGAACTCAGAAAGCGCAGCTTTGTTATTTCATCATTTGGTAAAACTCTACATACAACTGGCTGGAAGGTAGGCTACTGCCTGGCTCCAGAAGTATTGACAAATGAATTCCGTAAAGCACATCAATTTATCGTTTATTCAGTCAATACGCCAATGCAATATGCTATAGCAGATTACTTGCAAGACTCTACTGCATATGAAAGAGTCAGCTCATTTTATGAAGAAAAGCGTAACCTCACCCTAAAGCTTCTAAAAAAAAGTTCATTAAAACCACTTCACACTAGTGGCACCTACTTTCAACTGGTCGACTATAGTCACACAAACTTTGAAAACGGTATTGAAATCACCAACTATTTAGTGAAAGAAAAAAGCCTTTCACTCATTCCCCTTGAGCCTTTCTATCAAAAATATGAAGCCCCGAAACTTATTCGTATCTGCTTCGCAAAAAAAGATAAAACCCTGAAGAAAGGCCTAAAAAGCCTAAATGCTTTTTAAATTACCTTGAAGCAAGCTCCCAATTCAGTTAAGCTTTATCAAGAAAAATATACGTAAACAGGGAATCTCTCCATGAAAAAATTCAGCCTTCTATCTTTGCTTTTACTCTTTCTCACAAGTTGTAGCAGCTCACCATATGCTGGTCAGTGGCAAGCTAAAACCAACAACAAAACCTACGACCTGAATATTAAAGATGACGGAACAGTTTCTGCCTCGTGGATTGGAGCGGATGGCCAGCCTAAAGTCAAAGAGGGTACCTGGCAAAAAAATGATGATGGTTCAATCACACTGGATGGTGTCAACTCAAAAGCTACGGCCAATATTGAAAATGATCGAACCCTAAAGTTTAAAGGCCAAAGAGGTCAATTAATCTTCATTAAAAATTCTGCGGAATAACTAACTTTCTAAAGCCACCAAAAATTAACTTGGTGGCTTTTTTATTGGTCGATCAAAAGGGCAAGTGATGCGTCACGAATTCAACAATTCTCAAAATTGGCACTCTCGTGGTTACATTCCTCACTATGAGGCAGATCATAAATATCAATTCATTACGTATAGGCTAGCAGACTCACTCCCAAATTACCTAATGGCAAAAGTGTCACAATTCGATACAGAACAAGGTCTAAACACTACCTTAGGAGCGCCGCTCTCCGATGCGGCAAAAGGAATTGGCACTAATAGTAAGTCAAACTACTCAGAAGCGCCGCTCTCCGATGCGGCAAAAGCACGACATCGCAGATTATTCATAGAGAACATATTAGACAAAAGCTATGGAAGCTGCCTTCTAAAAATTCCAGAAGTTGCGGAACAAGTTATCTCTTCCTGGAAATATTTTGATCAAGAAAAGTATGATCTAATTGCTTACACCGTTATGCCAAACCATGTTCACTTGCTAATCAAAGTCTACCCCAATCAAAAAATTGGCAACCTTGTAAGGTCATGGAAATTGTTTACGACAAATTTTGTCCTCAACAATGATGTTTTTTTAGAAGCGTACTTAAGTGCCGCATCGGAGAGCGGCACTCTCACTACAGAGAAAGACGATTCAATACGACATGCAGCATCGGAGAGCGGCGCTCCCAGCTCGATAGAGTCGGCAGCATCGGAGAGCGGCGCTCCCAGCTCGATAGAGTCGGCAGCATCGGAGAGCGGCGCTCCCAGCTCGATAAAGTCTGCCACAGCGAAGAATGGCACTCCCAACTTAAAAAAGAAGTTTTCAATTTGGCAAAGAGAATACTGGGATCGCTTTATCCGTGACCAAAATCACTTCAATCAAACGATCCAGTATATTCATCATAATCCAGTTAAAGCTAAACTAACTGATTCTAAAAAAGATTGGCCATGGTCGGATTGTTATTTTAAACCCTAGATTATCCCATACGCAAGGATAGTATCCGCCACCTTTTTAAAAGCCGAAATATTAGCTCCTTTGACGTAATTGACCTTGCCATTTTCAGTACCGTAATCAACGCACTTACTGTGAATATTTTGCATGATACTCAACAACTTGGCATCTACTTCTTCTGCACTCCACTGAATGCGCATAGAGTTCTGAGTCATCTCCAGTCCTGAAACGGCAACACCACCAGCATTGGCAGCCTTACCAGGAACAAAGCTCACGCCATTTGCCTGAAAGTAACCGATACTCTCATTATCTGTCGGCATATTAGCCCCTTCACAAACAAGTCTACAATTGTTAATTACCAGCTCTTTGGCATCGACAATGCCAATTTCATTTTGAGTTGCACAAGGGAAAGCCAAGTCGGCAGCAACACCCCAAGGCCTTTTCCCCTCAAGGAATTCAGCTTTAGGGTATTTCTCACAGTATTCAGAAATACGCTCACGTCGAACATTTTTTAGTTCTTTGACAAAAGCCAACTTTTCCTCATCAATACCATCTGGATCATATATACTGCCACCTGAATCTGATAAAGTCAGAACCGTCGCACCCAACTCAAGTAGCTTTTCAGTTGCATGTTGCGCAACATTACCTGAACCTGAAACCAAACATTTCTTACCGGCTAAATCATCACCTGCTTTATCCAAAGCTTCTCTAGCCATGTAAACACACCCGTAACCAGTAGCTTCGGGTCTCATAAGACTGCCACCATAATCATAACCTTTACCGGTAATAGCACCCGTTAGACGATTATTGAGACGTTTAAACTGTCCATAAAGGTAACCGATCTCACGGGCACCGACACCAATATCTCCAGCAGGGACATCGATATCCGCACCAATATGACGAGTTAGTTCAGTCATAAAAGACTGACAGAAGCGCATCACTTCTGCATCTGACTTGCCTTTCGGATTGAAGTTGGCTCCGCCTTTAGCTCCACCAAGAGGAAGAGTTGTCAGACTATTTTTGAAAATCTGCTCAAAACCAAGAAACTTTAAAACACTTAAACTAACTGTTGGGTGAAAGCGCAGACCGCCTTTATAAGGACCAATAGAATTGTTAAACTGAACCCGGTAACCGCGATTGGTTCTGACCTGGCCATTGTCATCTTCCCAACAAACACGGAAGATAATTATGCGATCCGGCTCTGTTAGACGCTCTAGAATCTGTGCATCTTTATATTTGGTATTTTCATTTATGAAAGGCATCAAGGTAGAGGCGACCTCTTCAACGGCCTGATGAAACTCTACTTCCCCGGGATTTCTTTTAACGAGACCATTCATAAATTTACCAAGGTCTTTATTCACTGTATCCACAATCTGTGCTCCCGATTAGTTCATACTACTTAAATTAACACAAAAATGAACGGAATGTAAATTTTTTAATAAAAAGCTTTATAAAGTTATTTCTATTAAACAAGGGCAAAATACTAAGGCCTTAGAGAGGAATAAATGCAAAATAGCCGCCCGGCTAAAACCGGGACGGTATCGCAGCGTCAATTGTTAATAAAAGAGAAGAACTGTAGCTGAGTTGTGGTTACCAACTGGTACAGTAAATTTTTTGAGGGTTATTCTGGAGCCGTTTACAACAGCTTCATAAGGTTCTTGAACTTTATCTGTCAGCAATTCATTAAACTCATAAGGCAAAGCAATCTCTGCAAGTTTACCCTGCGGGTTTACATCGCTCCCTTTGAAAAAGTCCTGTGCCTTTTCATTCATTAATACCACTGAACCCTTTGAATCAATTACTACCATAGCAATAGGCATATCTTGAACAATCGACTGACAGACAGCTGCCGATAATTTCTTATCTTGGGCTGATTTTAGAATTTTTGAAGCCAATTCCTCAAGCAAGCCGCCATGATTCTTCATTGAATTTACCGAAGTCCGGTTCATTCTGGCAGTTTCCCAATAACAAACCGCTTTCTTTAGGGCATTCACTATTTCTAAATGCTTTGCAGCAACACTGGCATATGCAGAAGGGTGATTACAATCAACTGCTATGATGATCTCGCCGGTCTTAACTGAATATTCCGCATCATCAGTAACAATTATTTCTTCAGGATAAGGAGTACCTTCAACAGACAAGTTCAGCATATCCACCTCTTCTATTAGAGGCAGCAATGAGGATTTAAAAGCGGCATCGCTTAAATCCAAACTTATGCTGATCTTTTCTAACATTTTTTTCTCCAAACGGCAGTTTCCCGCCGAATTTATTTTCATTAAAAATCTTTTCTAAATATAGCTTATCGGCAGTCCTTTTTAGAACTTTAGAACTTTTTTTTATTTTTATTGAAAATTTTTTATTTTTCCCGTAAAACTATTCTAAAAATTGTCACATATGCCCACCTTCCCAACTTTTTACAAAAAAATATATTTTTGAAGTTAGAACGCTTCCTCTCATCTTGTATAACCTTAAAAATAAGCTCAAGGAATTGTAAATGAACAAAGCATTAAGGTATATTGGTGCCGCAGCTCTGGCTGGATGTCTGGTCTCTGCAACGGCTGCACCTAAAAAGAATAGAAACTCTCAGACGCCAAAAAATGATGGTAAGCTTAATGAGTTTGCCCTCTACGAAAAATCAGCTCCCAAAGCACCTAAAACTGCGCCACTGGCAACTACTCTTCCTTTAAAATTAAATAAAGGCGACCGCATCGCTTACATCGGCAATACTCTACTTGAGCGCGCTGGGGATTACGCCTACTTTGAAGCCATGCTACACAGCCAATTCAAAGATTTAGAATTGAGTATTCGCAACCTTTCCTGGGCCGCTGATGAAATCACTATTCAACCGCGACCTGGTAATTTTGCCGATCTTGAACAGCACCTCGCCTTTGTTAAAGCTGACGTCATATTTGCAGCTTTTGGTTTCAATGAATCGTTCAAGGGAACTGAAGGTTTAGATAAATTTAAAGAAGATTTGAAAGCTTATTTAACAGAGCTCAAATCGACTGCCTTTAATGCTAAGACTTCTCCAAAAATTGTTTTACTTTCACCCATTGCCAACGAGAATGTTTCTGGAGTTAAGGCGGCTGATTTAAATAATAAAAATATCAAAATGTATGCCGACGCTATGGCTGAAATTGCTCAACAACAGCAAGTAGGTTTCGTAAATGTTTACGATGACACTTTAAAAGCTATGGCTGCCGAAGGCGACCTGACATCGAATGGTGTACACTTACTTGAAGATGGCTACAAAGTTTTTGCTAAAAGCCTTTTTGAACAGACCTTTAAAACTCCAGCACCAAAGATCAGTGAAGAGGTTCGCTTAGCTGCCCTAAATAAAAACCGTCAGTTCTTCCGTCGTTACCGCCCTTTAAATACTTTCTACTATACAGGTGGCCGCAGCTCAAGATATGGTTACCTGGACTTCCTGCCGGCGATGCAAAGCTTTGACATGATGTCTGCCAATCGCGATCAGCATATGTGGAATCTCAGTCAGGGTAAAAACTCTAAAATTGATGACTCAAATGTTCCGCACATGCCAGAGGCCGACCAAAGTCGCGGTGCAAATAAATTCATGAGTCCTGAAAATGAGTATAAGAGCTTCGATATAGATCCACGCTTTGAAGTCAACCTTTTTGCATCTGAAGAAGAGTTCCCGGAGCTTGCCTGCCCTATCCATATGAAGTGGGACAACAAAGGCCGTCTTTGGGTGAGTACTTCAACAACTTATCCACACATTTACCCTGGCCAGGAACACAGCGATAAGCTCATCATCCTGGAAGATACAGATGGCGATGGCAAAGCTGATAAATGCACAACTTTTGCCGATGACCTGCACATACCACTGGCCTTTGAATTCGGCGATGGCGGTGTCTACGTTTCTGATCAGCCAAACCTGCTTTTCATTAAAGATACAGATGGCGATGGCAAAGCTGATTTCCGCCGCGTTATTTTCAGTGGATTCGGTACAGAGGACTCACACCACTCACTTCACGACTTTGTCAGAACTCCAGATGGCGACCTGCTTTTCCGTGAATCTGTTTTCCACAACTCACAAGTTGAAACTGCTTATGGACCTGTAAGAGCTAAAAACAGCGCCTGGTTCCAGTACCACCCTTCAACTCACAAGTTGACCAGCTTTGGTAACTACCATAATACCAATCCATGGGGAGCGACATTTGATGATTGGGGTTTCCACATCGCCAGTCACCCGAACTTTGCCAGTAGCTTCCACGCAACCAACCCTCCATACCCTCAGCAGCACCCGAAACCTGCAGGCATCGATGCCTACTCAGGTACTTGCGGCCAGGAAGTTGTTGACTTCGATACTTTCCCTGAAGAACTACAGGGAGGCGTCATCAAGGTTCGCTACAAACCAACTAACAGAATTGAGATTCACAAGTGGGAAGAAAAAACAGCTCACTATAAAGAGAAGCTTGAAACAAACCTTCTGTTCGCCAAGAACCTGAGTTTCATTCCAGTCGACATTCGTTTTGGCCCTCGTGGCGCTTTATACATCTGTGACTGGTACAACCCGGTTAAAGGTCATGCTCAGTACTCTTTACGTGATGAACGTCGTGACCGTACTGCTGGCCGTATCTGGCGTGTCACAACTAAAGGCAAAAAACTGCAAGACGCACCTAAAATTGCCGGTGAGTCACTAGAAAACCTTCTTGAGTTACTTAAAAGAAAAGAGTACCGCGTACGTTACTGGGCGAAAAGTGAGATCATGGAGCGCGATGCCGATAAAGTCGAAGCTGCAATGCAAAAATGGCTAGCCGGTTTAGATAAAAATGATCCGCGTTACCGTCACCACCAAACTGAAGTCATGTGGCTTTCCAGAGCTATTGACAAAGTCAATAAGCCTCTGCTGGTAGAACTTCTTAACTGTGAAGTTCACTATGCCCGTGCAGCGGCGATTCGCCAATTCCGCTACTGGTTCCCGCATTTCGAAAATGCCAACGAACTCCTTCTGAAAGCCAGCAATGACGAAAATGGCCTGGTCAGAATGGAAACGGCAGTGGCAACCAGCTATGTCGGTACAAAAGATTCTTTGACTGCTATTCGCAACATCATTAAGAAACCTTTAGATGCTCACCTAAGCTATGCGACTATTACTGCTCTGGGTTCTGAAGCTCTTGGCCGCCACTGGTCAGCAGAAACAGATGCTGATTTAGCAGAATTTATTCACACAACTATCAAAGAATCGAATCTCAAACAAAACCTCAGAGCCCGCAACTCGACACAAGCACAGTTTGATGCTGATCCAAAGCTAAAAAATGTAGAAATTGACTGTACAGAACAAATGACTTTCACAGTCAATGAAATTACCGTCAAAGCTGGTCAGCCTCTAAAAATCAGCTTATTGAATACATCTGCAACGGCGCACAATCTGGTCATTGTTAAACCGGGTGCAGAGCAAAAAGTCGGTGCAGCAGCTAATGAAATGGCCAGAAGTATGGATGGTTACAAAAAGCACTTCGTTCCAAAAGTTCCGGAAGTTCTTTTCAGTACTCCACTGGTCAAACCCAACTCAAGTTTTGCCTTACGCATGCAAGCTCCTAAAGAGCCTGGCAGATACCCTTACATCTGTACTTTCCCTGGCCACTGGATCATCATGAAAGGTGTACTGATCGTTAAATAAATCAAACGAGAGGCTGCGGCCTCTCTTACATGAGGACTTACTATGAGAATTTTGTGTGTGCTTTTCTTTATTCTTATCGGTTCTATAAATGCCGAAAAGAAACATGTTGTGCTCGTTGCTGGAACCCACCACTATACGCCCCAAACAACACTGCTGGAATTCAGTAAAAAACTCGAGCTAGCCGGTTACTCCACCGAAGTCATCAGCACTGAGTGGGATCCGGAAAAAGATGAACGTGGTTTACCAGGATTGGAGGCTCTTAAAAAGGCTGACGTCGCCATTCTATTTTTGAGATTTTTAAAAATAGATGATCTGCAGCTGAAGCCTCTTATGGACTACGTAAAATCAGGAAAGCCAGTCCTCGCTATGCGCACTACATCGCATGCCTTTTACTATCCAGAAGGACATGAGCAAGAAAAGCTGAATCACGGCTTCGGTTTAGATATCATGGGAACCAAGTTCTTTCTGCACATGAAAGGCACTGCTGATAATACATTAAAGCTTAAAGAGCATCCGATTGTTGCTGATTCTAAAGATAAATTTAAGTCTTACGGAACACTCTACCGAGTCGATATTCCGAAATCAGCCAAAGTCATTACCGAAGGTTATACGAAAACAAAACCACGAGTTCACAATAATATCTTTGGTGAGCATATCATCAAAGCAGAAGAGTTCGCTCCAACGCTGTGGACCTGGAATAACAAATTCGGTGGTAAAACTGTTGGGACTACTTTCGGTCATAAGAAAGACTTTCTGGATGACAACATAACGCAGATCCTTATCAACTCAGTGAACTGGTTAAGTCAGAAGTAAACTCTCGCTTTAACTGCGGGTTGCTGCCCGCAGTTTCTTACTAAGGTCATTTTATTTGACTAATACAGTATCGCTTGGCGGGTAATTCGCCGAAAAGGTTTTCACCTTCAGCTGCCCGTTGTTTTTTACTCCTGAAGCTGGAAAAACAGGAGACTCAATTGTCGGAGGCATGCCATCGCTTGTATAACGAACGTCAAAACCATCAACATCCTTTATCTTAACATTTCCACTACTTTCGGTATATTCCGGATTCGGTGAACGCCGTTCTAAACCAACAGAACTTTTATTGATGTACTTACAGTCACAGCCCTGCTGAGCTTCTATAGAAACAATCATCGATGCTGCCGGTATACTGTTAATCCAACAACCTGGTCGGACACCTCCAAAGTTTTCTACTTTACAGGTCTCTGTATCTGCATAAGATAACGTTCCTGACCTCATAATGAACATATTTTCGGCAGCCGAGATTAAACCACAGCCGTACTTCCTTTTAAACCTTCTGCCCTTTTCTCCGGTTTTTAGGTCAAAGAAGTAAGGCTCAAGAAAGAATTCATCATCAAAAATAAGCGGCCGGGATTTTCCACCCCAATCTTTCCCCAAACTTTTATCCCAAAACCTCTTTCCCGTCGTCGCATCTAACATGGCAACTCGGCCACCTATCTCAGATGCTTGAGTCCAATTAGTTGGAGTATAAGTCATTAATAAGAAATTATTTTTAGACAGGAGTAAAGTACCGAAAATTTCCTTTTTGTTCTGCCACAAAACCTTGCCCCTTTTGATATCGAGGGCCACTAAAGTTCCAAATGGATGGTCGATCTTTTCTTTACCTTCCCTGACTGCTTTCCGCCACTTGGCTGCCCTTGTTGTTTTAGAGTCCATTTTCGACAATTCTCTGTCGATGAGAAACACTTTATTTTCCGAAATTGCGATTGCATTGTTTCTGATTGATTTAACAGGCTTAAACGACCACAGCGTTTTAAAGGTTTTAGTGTTTACCGCAAAAATCGTCGTTGATTCAGAAGGGATTTGACTGGTGTCACCTCTACTGTATTGCCAGGAAATCTTATGCTCTAGATTCGCTTCACTGCCGATCAAGTAGCCATTATGAATGGCGGCATAACCCCAGTATTTTTTATTAGGAGTTTTTAATTCCTTGACCAACTTTCCAGATCTTTTCTCCAAGACAAAACACCTGTCTTTATGCAGTATGAAGATATTCTCTTCTGATAGGCATATTCGACCTGTTGTTGTCGAGGAGCCGGCATAATGACCATCGCCTTCGATAAATTTAAGCAAGCCCTCAATCTCATAACGCCAAATCTGCTGACCGGTGAAAACATCAGAACAAATAACTTCATTCAAACCCATTAGAAATACTTTTCCTTCCGCATAAAGAGGCCCGGGCATTTGCACTTCTCTATCTAAAACAATTCTATCAAAATTCGAAAACCACTTAATTGAAAAAGGACCTGTTAACTTAGTTTTTGACACCAAAGAATTTCCCGGGTCGGAGTATAGATGAGTCCAGGAAGAATCACCCTCTATGCCCTTGCGGATAACGTGTTTAGTTAAATTCTGGTGTAGGTAAACGCCGCCATATGGTTTTAAAATTCTATCCAACTCGGACTTATTCAGTTGCGATTTAAGATCTAAAACATAATCTGCGCTATAATTAGGTAGATCTATTTTTTTCGTATTTGGCAGGGTCTGAATGTTGGTGCCATAGAGTCCGGCCTGAACCAAAGCCTTTTGGGCTACTTTGTGCTTTTGGGCATTCCCATAAATTCCAAAAACCTTATACTTTCCCTCTTGAGTAATACTCGACAAGACATGTGCCGCAGGATCTCCAAACACCACGACATTGCCTCTGGATTCACCTAATTCACTCAACGACTGCCATTTTTTAACAAAAGGATGAGCCCTTAACTGTTTCATTGTCTGGCTGTGTTTAATGCTGGATGACCTTTGACTAAAGCAGTACATGATACCCGTATCCGTTGAAGCTATGACACTGCCTTTGCCGGCATTCAGGCCATAGACAGTGCCCTCTACAGAAAACCTTTTAATGCTTTTATTGCTCTTATCTATAAAAACAATAGTGTTTTCCGCTCCGATTACGTAGTGGGTCTTTGTCATCAAAAACGATTCAGGCGAAAGCTTTAAGCTGCTGTTAACGGTCTGTGCTTTAAAGAGATCTTTTACCTTATAAGGTTTGCCTTTCCTATCTTTTTTCTCGACCTCTTTGATGACATATAAAGCTATACTGCCATTACCATCTACTCCGACAACTGTCTCTTTATGAAAGCCAACAGCACTGAATGTCGATTTGGAAATTCTCTCATAAGGCGTTTCAAATAAAACGCCATTATTGGCAAAAATATCCTTGCCCGACATGGCAGAAACATCGCCGCCGCCATACTTACCTTCAAACTTAAAGTGAAGTAATTTACCGTCAGCGATGTTTAAAATGGCCGGACCCGCTCTTCCTGTAGGTACTAACAGAGAATTGTTACAGACAACTAAATAGCCCTGACTGGAAATTCCACTATTGGCATGAGACCCACCGTGAGGCTGCTGCATGTATATACTACCAGACATATCGTTACACCAAAGGACTTTATGCTTTTTAAGATCAAAGGCATATATATAAATTCCTTCAGTAGGCCAAATGCCAAAACCAGTATAGAGAATATCATCCTTTATACAGACACCACCTCTTCCGGGCCATCTGGAACGCACTCGTTCCTGCCCCAGAATAAAACTCTTTTGCGGACCGCCTCTGAACTTCCACAACAGCTTGCCAGTATTGAGTGATACAGAGTATAAATGCCCGTCATCGCTATTGAAGTAAAGTCTACCTTTGTAGTGTGAAGGGGCGAACCTGACAGCACCACCAACCGTTGTTCTCCATAACAGCTTGCCAGTAGATAACGAAAGGCAATATAGGGAACAGTCAGTAGAAGTTGCAAAGATCGCTTTATCATCAACTACAATGGGCTGAAATGCATAGTCCCACTTCATCCTTTGGTTATGACCAGTCAAGGCAGGCGAAGGTGGTGTTAATAATTTATACTGCCAGGTTAAATTCAGAGTTTCAGGTAAGCTGACATCGACATGCCCACTTCTTTGCGGACCGCCTCGATAATCGCTGGCGAAAGCATTGAAGCCTATCCAAATTAATATGCTGAAAAGTAACGTACATAATCTAAAATGCATTCTCATGTCCTTTTTTACGGTCATCTGATTTAAAGTTCTTCTGTATATTTCTGGCGCACTTACCCGGAGCTAAGGGGGGGGTGGAATAGTCTTGAAATGCACTGACGTAAAGTTTTATCTTTTTATGATCACGAAGCTCGAAATTAACAGTAAGCCAATAACGGAACTAATTAGAAAAATGGGGAGCTTGTTGGTATTTGAGTACTCTTTTTCACTAACTTTGTTTTGAGCCTCAAGCCGCTCTTCTGAGGATTCTGGCAACACTGAATTACTTCCTCCTCCAGATATGATAATGTCACCGATCCCGGTTAGAGCAGGAAGTGCCTTGTCATCCGTTACAGAGTTACCTTCAATGAAACTTTGCCAGTCAAAATTTGTTAAATAATCCATTCCCGGGTTTTGAGCCTTAATTTCACAGGAACACGCTCCACATAAGTATTGGGCAGCCTCTGTAATATTTGCTTTATTTATACCTTCTCCGATCAAAGGCGGTAAAATGCGACCACGTCCAAAAAAACAAAAGATCATTGGTTCATTTTTATACTCATACAGATCATTTTCTATTCCCATCAGTATTGAACGTAAGACAGGATCATCATACTCTTTTGAAATGCGAATAGTTTCAAAAGCAATAGTCAAAGGGATTCCCGATTCTAATTGATTAGACGGGTCGAGATCTTTCAGTTCTGCCGCATCTTCACTTCCTGAAACTTCCCCTGTAACATCAATGATTCCTGCTGGTATTGTCAGAGTATTTTTGAGTTTATCTTTACACTCCTGCAATAGAGAAAAGGCGGCATTATCTTTAGCTACATTTCCTGAATCAAGGAAGAAAAAAACTGTTGATACACCTTTTAAAACTTTATTTATGGCATCCATATTTGAGGCAGATTTAACAAGTTGGCTAACGGATTTTTGAGAGTAAATATCTGACCAAAGAACCTTATTCATCTTCATCGCCTTTGGCGACAGAAGTACCAGCTGCGGGACCTCTGTGTCCAAAGTTTTTAAAGCTGAATCCGCAGAGGATACCTCCGAGAGCTTTTCATTATCTTTCAAATTAATAATGCTAAGCGACATATTCATGCTGCCGCCATTGTTAACCGTCAAACTCTGTAGTTTTAGAGCCAGGTCAGCTTCTTCTTCAGTCAGTTCTCCATTCTTTACGACAAGTACCTGATAAAAGTCTCTTTCCCAACGCTCTAACGCATAACGAAATACGGGAACACTGCAGGCCACAGCGGTGTATTGAACTAACAAAAGGACTCCAACAGTGAGAAGAAATTTCATCTTTTGAGAGTCTTGAATAACTTGAGCCATAAAAACCACGAAATGTTAAATTTTTCAAACAACGATAAGAGGCCGTAAACACAAAATATTTTTTGGTACAACCTGATAAACAAAGCTATTTAAAATTAAAAAACTACTTGAGTGAGATGATTACAATCCACACTTTTGTGGATAATTCCCGACACTACGCATCTATTTCCAGAAATTGAAAATTGAATACTTTTGACTGTTTCGGCAATGACCAGAACTTAACAAAAATAGCCAATACTAGAATTCTTCTCTGTAAATATATTTAAATGTAGTTAAAAGAATGAAGCTGACGTTTCATATATTCGACTTTCTCTGAAGTCTGGATTATAATGAAACCGTAAGTGAATTAATTGTGAAGTATGGAATGTCTAAAAACGTCGACCCCTGGAAAACACGTTATACTCTTCTCGAAAGGTTAAGAGATAAACACGATTCTAATTCCTGGGAGGATTTCACGCTTCACTACAAACCCTACATCTACAAAGTTATTCGCCGTATGAACATCAGCCATGACTTTGCTGAAGACTTTAGCCAGAATATTCTGCTCAAACTTTGGGAGAAGCTCCCAGAAACAAAAATTGATCCTGAAAAAGGTACTTTTCGCTCTTGGTTGACCCGCGTCATTAAAAATGAAATCATCAATTTTATGACAAAAGAAAAACGCCGCGAAGGAAAACTGACAGATAAAAATCTGGAACAACTAAAACCTTACTTAGATGGCTCTAAAAATTCAGATATTGATCGTCTTGCTGAGGAAGAATGGATTGCTTATATTTCCGAAAAAGCCTGGGAACAAATAGAGGGTCAGTTTGAGGATGTTACTAAGCAGTGTTTTATACTCGCTTCGCAAGGGGTTTCAGCCAGTGAAATAGCCAAGCAGTTGGACATCACTGAAGCGATCGTCTACGTCTATAAAGGCAGAGTTAAAAACAAGCTCAAACAAGAAATACGGCGCTTGCATGTCGAACTCCAATAGTTTTGATTTCCTCAAGGATTATGGCCAAGAGATAATCGATGAGGAAGCCTACTTTGAGCAGCAGTTTGAAACACTGCTAAAAAATCTCCAAGAAAAGCACAATGGCCAAGCAAAATTCCACGATGAAGGCGGCGCCAAAAAGATCTTTTCTGTTGAGCAAAAGTATGCCCAAAGAACAATCGCACAGGCCTTTCTTAAAGACGATTCTGCCGATAAACGCAGTAAGTACCATTTTATTCGCGAAGCTTTAATTACTGCAAAACTCGATCATCCAAATATCGTACCGGTGTACGATATAGGTCTGGACTCTGAGAATCTCCCCTACTTCACTATGAAAATGCTGGCAGGCGAAAACCTTGGCTCCATCCTAAATAAGCTGCATAAAGATGATTCTGCTTCTATTCAAAAATTTCCCTTAAGCGTCCTTCTGGACATCTTTTTAAAAACCTGTAATGCCGTAGCCTATGCTCATGCTCAGGGCATTTTGCACCTCGATATAAAACCGGAAAATATTCAGATCAACGACTATGGCGAAGTGATTCTGATCGACTGGGGACTCGCCTGGGACCTGAATGAAGAAAATATTTGGGACGACGGGTTAATTACAGGTACTCCTGGCTATATGGCCCCTGAACAAATTCGCAGTGAAACAGATTCATTTTCACCGGTAACTGACATCTATGCTCTAGGTGCTCTACTCTACTCCATTTTGACCTTAAAAAGACCAACGATAGGCAATGAAAGTAAAAAGCAGCTGCAAAATGTATTGCTTGGTGAATTACCCCAGTTTGAAACTGATAATACTTCAAATATTCCACCTGCCTTAAAAGCCGTGGTAACTAAAGCCATGTCATTAGAAATGTCTGCCAGATACCAGAGTGTAGGTGAATTAATCAAAGAAATTACCGATTACCAAAATGGTTTCGCAACCAGTGCACAAGAAGCTTCATTTCTGACTCTGGCAAAACTCTTCTACAAACGTCAAACGGCTCTTTGCCTCACGGCTATAACTGCTTTGGCAGTCGTCATCATTTCAGTATTCATGTTCATCAATCAACTTAAAGAAAACGAACGCCTTGCAATCAAAGGTAAAAATGAAGTTGAAGCTGTTTTAACTGAGCTAAAAGAATCTGAGAAAAAGCGCTACGAAATAGTCATAAAAGCGTCTGAATATCTTGTTAAGGTCCAGCGCGATGAACAACTGAATCAAGATTTTGAACAAGCTGAACGTTCCTTGGAAAACCTCACACAACTGGAAATTGACAATTATGAATTCTGGTACGAACTGGGTCGCTTAAAAATATCGCGTCTGGATTTTGACAAAGCTGTAGAGTGTTTTGAGAAAACCGTAGATTTAGGCTATGGCGATTATAAATACAATCAGAATTTTCTGAACGTTGCGCGAGACTTTAATCAAATTGTCAAAGAGCGCTCTCTGACAATGAACGACTATCAACAGCTTTATGTAAGAATGCCTTACGTGCAAATAAGAGCCTACCTTTGCCGGATACTTCAACAACAATATTTTAGGAACCTACAAGAAACTGCTGAGTTTATTAAATTTTGCGTGAGATACAACTTTGGTTCTTTAGATAACTTCCGTGTTGAAATTGATAAATACTCGCTCAATCTGGATTTTGAAAATCACAAAAAGGTTGAGCTTCTGGATTTTGTAAGTGGCCTTTCCATAAAAAAACTGAATCTAAGAAATTCAAGTATAGAAACAGTCCTGCATTTTTCCCTCAATCAGTTTTCGTATTTAGATATATCAGATACCCGGATCAAAACCTTCCGCCCCATCAACTCTAAAACTATCATTGCACAAAATGTTAATCTCGATTCTTTTTCGTTCATTCAAAGTCACTGTGAAAAACTGGAATTAAACAACAGTAAAATAGATACACTCGACCTCAGAAAATTACGCAATATTAATGAACTCAACCTCAGTAACTCCATAATTCGTTCGGTAAAGGTTCCACAAAATATAAAGATTGATAAACTTATCCTGAAACAGAACCAAAGAGGCAGTAAAAGTAAAGAGCTACAAGCTATAAAAAAGCACTGCAAAACTGTGATTTACGAATAAAATCACAACGACTCATTTTTCCTGAAAAAGACCATAATTTATAATCTTTCTAAAAAAATGAATTCTTAACATCTTTATGTAGTGACATACCCGGAAACTCCACTAATATTGAGATAACTTTATATGTAAACAAAAACTAAATCCAAAGGGATTGCACTATGTCAGTACTAGTTGGAAAACCAGCTCCAGACTTCTCTGAGAAGGCTGTAAAAGGTAGCGAAGTTATCGACGGTTTCACTCTATCTCAGTTCAAAGGTAAGTACGTTGTACTTTTCTTTTACCCTCTTGACTTCACATTCGTATGTCCTACTGAGCTTCACGCTTTCAGTGAAAAAGTTGCAGAGTTCAACGCTAAAGGCGCTGAAGTTGTTGCAGTTTCAACTGACTCTTGGTTCTCTCACCTGGCATGGTTAGAGACTCCTAAGTCAAAAGGCGGAATCGAAGGTGTTCAGTATCCAATCGTTTCTGACTTCAACAAAACAATTTCTGCTGATTACGACGTCCTTCTTGACGGTGGTATGGCTCTTCGCGGTCTATTCCTTATCGACAAGGAAGGTATCGTGCAGCACCAGGTAGTTAACAACCTTCCTCTTGGTCGTAACGTTGATGAAGCTCTTCGTATGGTTGATGCTCTTCAGTACTTCGAGGAAAACGGTGAAGTTTGTCCAGCTAACTGGAACAAAGGCGACAAAGCAATGAAGCCTAACGCTGATGGTCTTGTTGAGTACTTCAACTAAGATCTACGCGTCACTTTGATTCAATTAAAGCGTCCTCTGTCCCGAGGGCGCTTTTTTGTTTTAAACTGCTGGTATTACCAGTGAGTCGCCGATGGAAGTTAGAGTAATCAGTATTCAGAGCGCTTCGCGCCAGTGGTCAGAGATTACATTGCAACTTATCGGTAGTTTTGCCGAGCTGGCCCCCTGGGACTTTCTCTCTGGCTTCGCTATTCACCTTAAACTCAGCAATCCAGACGGAACGTATCACTTCTCTGGATCCCAAAAAGTGTCACTCCAGATGTTCCTACTAAGCAATACTTTATAATCCCAACCCTTACCGCTACCATCAACCATAGTAACTTTTGCCTTTTCAAAATGCCGGGCAATTACCTGTGATTCTTCATCCGTGATAAGCCTTTCTAAGCTCATACTATCATTGCTAGTACTTCTCCAAAGGTCATATGAATCCATAAGCATACAAGTCTCAGTAGGACTTGCCAGACGCATTGATTTTATCTTAGCACTACTACCAGATTGGTATTTACCACTGATTCTGCTATTTAAGGCAATTGTGCTATTCCAATCAGCATTGTGCTTGATACCATTTGGGCAAATATGTTGACATAAGCATATCGTACCATCTAACATCGTAATCATTTATGTCATCCAGAGGACCTAAATCATTATTATCATGACTGTAAGAGATTCTTGCCAATGAAATTTGATGTTGATTTGAGAGGCAAACCTTAAACTGAACTTTCAGACGGGCTTTTGCTAAGGCAAGCTAAAAGCATGCTGGTCAAAATGCCGATAATTGCGATCACCACTAACAGCTCAATCAAAGTAAACTTCTTCACCTGTCATTACCTTTCCCGTTTAGAGCAACTTGAATTCCTTAAGAAGGCGCAAACATTTTTTTTACTGATTCTTTCTTTTTAGCCTCTCTATTCGCCTTTTATTGCATACAATTCTTACCAAAAATACAACATATATATTAATAGTACATTTTTTATTTTGGTGTGTTTATGAAAATATTACTCTCATAGAATTGTTGATTGTCATCGCATTCATCGGTATTTTATCAAGTTTTTTATTGCCAACTATGAGTCATGCAAAGAAAGCGGTTCGCAGTGCTGTTTGCCTCTCAAATACAAAGCAGACAAATACTGTCATTCAAATATCTCTTAAAGATCAAAATGGTCACTTTCAGTGCCCTTGGTCGCAACGCATTCAAGGGAAAATCTGGCCTGAGCATCTACATCACAACTATGACATGGATATAAAGCGAACTCTTGTGTCGATTTTAAAGTAACAGGTTGGGGAGCCTTTGGAGCACGCTATACGAGACAGATTCCAGGAACAATTAAGATGTTGGAAAAAGATGACCCTGCGAATTTTATAGTTCTCGCAGACACTATTCGTCAGAACCAAAGCAGCAATTTTAGACTAACAAATAATGCCGCTTTCGTATCTGCATGGGGTAATTATTTGAGGCATGGATTGATTTTAGTAAAGTCTAGCTTTGCAGTAAGCATATAAATAATGGTGGAATATGATCTAAAAGATCGATACCCATATGCCTTTCTTTTAGCCGCTTGAATTTTAGTATT
>JAKVBD010000169.1 GCA_022446985.1 Lentisphaerales bacterium | reverse complement strand
AATATCGGTGATGGCAAAATCTTCGTTCTTCCTATCGAAAAAGCTATCCGCATTCGTACCGGAGAAAAAGGTACAGATGCTATAGGATAAAAATTATCCCCTAAGTAAAAAGGCGCCTGATGTATTTCAGGCGCCTTTTTTTATTGACATTTAGAACTCATTTCATTCCACTCAACTAGACTATCAACAATAAGAAAAAACTTATTATTAACAACTTACAGAATCAATCCACATAAAATCTTCCTGGAGTTTATCGAATCAATAACCACCATTGTTAATTTATTAACTCAATCAAATAAAAGCCGTACCGATTATCGAATTATAAAATTGCTTGATTTTATGACAGTAAAGGTACATAATATCGAATCTGTTAATATTTTAACAGTATTTCTTCTACTATTGATAAATGAAGTTATTTCCTCTCATTTAAATATATCAGAAGAGATGGCTAAATACACATCCAACCACATCAAGATTTTGTTAGTGATTGATTAAAAAATGATGCAGGTGAGTGAATAACTCTCCAAGTATCGAACTATAAGGAACAAAAAATGAAACGATTAATTTCGTTCTTTTTCATTGCTTTTTTTGCAATGTCTGTTCAGGCTCAGGATGAAAAAGCCTGGTCTATTTCTATTGATCAGGGTATCTACGACAAATACATATGGCGTGGTATCCAATTCAATGAAGAAGGAGTAAACCAAGGTGCTCTCGACGCATCTTATGATATGGGCGACCTAGGGACTTTCGGTGCTAATGTCTGGTATAACCTTGACTTAGACTCTGAAAATAGTGAAGCAAATGATTTCTCTGAAGTAGATTACACTTTCTATTGGGAAAAGAATTTTGACTCACTCACAATCGGCGCTGGTCATATTTATTACGACTTCTCTGAAGTAAATCTTGGTTCTACTAGAGAAGTTTACGTCTCTGCAGGTCTAGACGTTATCCTAGCTCCTTCGATCACTGTATACTACGACTATGAAGACGTTGATGGCTTCTACGTTGACCTCTCAATCGGTCACAGCTTTGAGCTTACTGAAGAACTGACTCTTAACCTAGGTGCAAACCTTGGTTGGGCTGACGATGATCAAGCAGAAGCTTACTATGGTGCTGACGAGAATGGACAGTCAGGTGATAGCGGTTTCACTAACTATGCATTATCTGCATCTCTTGATTTCGCAGTTTGTGAAAACGTAACTGTTACTCCTTCTGTAATGTACTATGGCCTTCTAGAAGACGCGAACGAAGAAAAGTTTGACGACGGTGACTCTGTTGGTCTTGAAGACGACGATTTCGTTTTCGGCATTAACCTTAACGTTTCTTTCTAAGAAATTTTTGCCATTTGAGAGATCAATTTCCTGATCTCTCGATTTCATACCAATAAAGTATGAGGCATCATTTTATTTTAAAGTTCGGCAAACATCGTTTATGCCGGACTTTAAAACTTCAAAGTAAAGATTCCTTTACGATCACTTTTTATACTCAATTAATGCTCCCTCCTTCCGTTTGATAAATTCTAAATCAAGCAAAATTGATATTTCCTTATAATACCAACTAAGCTAATTCGATGAATTAAGAATAAAAAAGTTGTGCTCTTACTCTTTCCTCAAATCAGCGTTTTACATATAATTCGAATTAAAATATGGAGTTACTTATGAACGGTAAACAACTAGAAGCACAAAACCTACTCTTTTTAAGCAGTCTCTATAAAACCCTTGCTCTTGGTTTCGTACTCTTTGTTCCGGCATCAAAATTATATGATTGCTCTCCTAACTACGATTTAATAATGACTCTTGGTGGAATTTTTGACATGAATGCGTTATTGATACTAATTCTGACGTTAGGAGTATTCCTAGCTGGCAGAAAAGCTCATAATAATGCACTTAAATTACTTTCTGAAACAGAATAATAAAAATATCACACTGTGTCGAAAGCTTTCATGTGAATATTCTTGCAGTCCCTATCAAGCGATACATAGTATTTCTAAGTCGGTAGCTTTCACTTAGTTTTAACTTTTACAAAGGAATAAACCATGGCACGCGCAATCGTAGATCCAGATGAAGTCAGAGCATTTGCTGCTGAACTTAAGAAATTCAACGAAGAACTGAGTAGCCGTATGATGTCTCTTTACATGCGCTTTAAAAATCTCGGTGAAAGCTGGCAAGACCAAGAGCAAGCCAAATTTGCCGAAGAATTTGATAAAGCCATGAAAAACCTTAAAAAATTTGTCGAGGTCTCAAACATTCAGGCTCCTATCCTACAACGAAAAGCGGATAAGATCGACGAGTACCTAAACCAAAGATAGTATGTCAGACCACCAAGCCAAAGTCACTTCTATAGAAACCCTCGATAAGTTCCAGAAAAGCACTCTGCTTTTCACAGAGGAAGCCTTGTGTATATTCGACAGCATACGCTGCGAGATTCAACGTTATCAAAATATAATAAATAATGAAATTCCTGCCAGAATAAATCGAACTCTTTTCAAGTGGGAAGAAATACTCAAAGAAGCCAAGATTGAACTGAGCAGTGCCCGTACCCAAAGCGGAAAAGTTGCTGCTGAGCAAAAAATTAGACTGGCTAAATCTAAGATAAAATTGGCGGAGGAAGATAAGCAAAAAATCCGCAAGTGGCAGATGAAACTTCCCGCCCTACTGCCTACTCCTGTCAGCATTTTAACTAAAGGCAAAACCTTTTTGGTTAATGACATAACCAAAGCAGCAACTGCTCTGCAAAAATACGTTCACATCTTAGAAGAATACAGTGGGCAAAACGGTCAATGACTCTTAAATCCAGCTATCACCAACTTTCCGACCTTCATAAGACTTATCGTCAACAGTGGTCTTCAGTAAAAGAAACATGGAAAGATAATAATGCCGAAAGCTTCGAGAAAGATTTCATCCTACCATTGAATCGTCATATATCATCATCTTTGGATGCAATCCTTGAACTAGAAGAAATATTCACCAGTATAAAAGAAGACTTCAATCATGAGTAAACTTCTCAAGCCAAGTGCACTGAGAGCCATCATCTCAGAACTAAATGATATCCTGGCGGAATATGCCAATAGATACTCAGTTATTTCTCAGAACACCAAAAGCCAAAAAAAGATAATAAAAAGCGCTTTTGAAAATAGCTGTGAAAAAAGCTCAGATAAGGCCAAAGCTGAAATTAAGCTGCAGGAGAAAAGCTTCCTCGACCAAAAACATAAACTCGAAAAAGATACTCAGTCTCAGCAATATACAATAGCCGCAAGCTATGATGAGAAAATCGCCAAGATTAACCAAACATTTGCCGAAACCTCGGAGACGACAAGAAGATACTCTGCTGAGGCCATATCCGAAAAACGCCATGAACACGACACCGAAGTTGATAGCCTTAAAGCTGAAACAGAAAAAGTTCTCTCTTTGCTGGGGGAACACCTTAAAATGTGCGAAGACATCGCTCCTCTTTTAAAGCAGTTCGACTACTACAAAGAGCCAAAAGATAAAGTTAAAGACTTACTTGAAAGTACTGACGAAGTTGATTCCCAAAAAGTACTTTCTAAATACGATACCTCTGAAGACTATGAGAGGCTAAATGAGCTTACCAGTATAAATGAAACTCTCATATCAAAGCTAAATCAATCTAAAATCAGTAAGTTATTTGTTAAAATAAACCCCGTTTTGATCTATATTCTTATCGTTGCTTTTTTTGGTGCCATAGCTTTTGCCGGCTATAAAACTCAGCTCAACGCACTGAATCTCAAAAACAGTGCTATTGGCGGCATTATTGGAATCATTTCCTTTAGCATCATACACTTATTCTATAAAATAAATACCACTAAAAAACTTCTCTCTATAGCCCAGGATACTGCCGAAATTCAGTCGATTTATGAACTCTGCAAAAGCTGTGAACAAGCGTCTCTGCAAGTGCGTACAATCAAAGAAGGTGAAAAACTGGCTTCTTTTCGCCAATTAGAAGAAAATAAGATCTCTTCCGAAATCCAGGCTTTGGATCAAGATAAAGAGAACGAGCTCCAAACTCTCAGAACTACGATGCAAGATGAGCTCAATGAACAAAAAGAAGAGGCTGCGGCAGAACTTAATAAATTAGCCGAAAATGAACAGCAAGCTCTAGAAGAACTCGAAGCCCAAACAGAAACAGAAATGGCAAAGTTCCAAAAGCAATATGAAACAAGCCTAAACAATATCCTATCTAGTGAAGCTTCTGAAATGGATGAGCTAAATAACTCATGGCAGCAAAAATGGTTTGAGAGTCTTGAGCGATTTGAAGAGTTACACCAGGCTAGTCTTAAAAATGAAAAAAGTCTATTCCCTTCGTGGAACGAAGCTCTTAGGGATTGGCTTCCACCCACAAGCTTCTCGGGTGCTATTCCATTTGGACAACTCCAAATGGACCTTACCAAAGAACTTATTATCCCTCAAGAAAACTGCCTTGACCTTAAAGAAGGTGTTCCTTTTGCAATACCAGCCCTTCTTGAGTTTCCCGAACAAGGCTCTTTGTGTGTTAGCACGAAAGATGAAGAAGACCGTAAAGCTGCTATCCATCTACTTCAAAACACTGTCCTCAGAACCCTTATGACCCTGCCGCCAGGGAGAGCCCGTTTTAACTTCATAGACCCTCTTTCTCTCGGTGAAACTTTTGCCGGCTTTATGCACCTCAATGATTATAAGGAAGACTTGACTGGAGGAAGGATTGCGACTAATAGCCGCCAAATTGAAAAGCAATTGACTGACCTTAATGAACATATGGAAATTGTTATTCAAAAATACCTGCGTAATGAATTCCAAAGCATTAATGAATACAATGAAAAGGTTGGCGAAATTGCCGAGCCTTACCGTTTTTTAATAATAACAGACTTCCCCGTAAACTTCAGTGAAGAATCCGTCAAACGATTAATCAGTATCCTTAAAAGTGGTGCAAAGTGTGGTGTTTACGTCATTATGCATCGCGACACTAAACACAGAATTCCAGGTGAATTCAGTAAATCAGAAATTGAAGATAACTTAGTATTCCTTGAATACCTATTTACAGATCTGGATTGGCGCAATTCTGGATTTAGAATGGCAGATTTCACCATGGAAAGCTTCCCTGAGCCAGGCACGATGAATGATATTATCAAAAAAATCGGCGCCGCTTCGATTGATGCAACACGAGTAGAAATCCCTTTCTCTAAAGTACAAACTAGTGATCTTTGGCAACAAAAATCAGCGAATGATCTTTCCGCTGCCATAGGACTCAGTGGAGCAAAAAATCAACTGCTTTCATTTGGTCACGGCACTTCACAGCACTGCCTTATTGCCGGTAAAACAGGCTCAGGTAAGTCAAACCTAATGCATGTCATGATTTGTAACCTGGCACTCAACTACTCTCCAGATGAACTTGAGTTTTACCTTATAGACTTCAAAAAAGGTGTCGAATTCAAAGCTTACGCCACAGCCAATTTACCTCATGCAAAAGCTATTGCTATTGAGAGTGATCGAGAGTTTGGCCTAAGTGTTCTACGTAAAATTGACGCAGACTTACAAGAACGCGGAGAGCTCCTTAGAAAGGCCGGAGCTCAAAACATTGTTCAATACCGCAAAACTACCGGTAACCTTATGTCAAGAATTCTTTTGATCATCGACGAATTTCAGGAGATTTTTGTTGAAGATGACATGATTGCCCAAGAAGCTTCTCTACTCCTCGACCGTATAGTAAGACAAGGCCGTGCATTTGGCATGCACGTAATCTTAGGCTCACAGACTCTAGCTGGATCTTACTCTCTTCCAAGAGCAACTATGGGACAGATGACTATCCGAATAGCCCTTCAATGTTCAGAAAGTGACTCTTACGTGATACTCAGTGAAAGTAACAACGCTGCCCGTCTTCTCAACCGTCCCGGCGAAGCTATCTATAACGATCAAGCTGGCCTTCCTGAGGGAAATAATCCATTTCAAGCGGCTTACATGCCGGAATCTGAAAAAGACACTGTCTTAGAACAAATCAAAAATGCCGGCGACGGCCGCAAACCTTATGTCTTTGAAGGAAATATCCCAGCAGATATCCGCAACTCTAAAACCCTTAATGAGCTAGCAACTAGAACAGGCTCTTTAAAACTTGTTCTTGGAGAACCAAATGCTATCCGGGACTCCCAAAGTTTAAGTTTGGAAAACATGCCCGGACAAAACGTACTTATTACCGGTCAAAAAGAAGAAGCTGCATTATCATCTTTCACCTCAATGATTCTCTCTGCGGCAAAACAGATAGATAAGGAAAAGTTAGACCTCTACATTTTTGATGGAAGCGGTAGTGATTTATCCAGAGAAGATTACTTCTTCAATCTTTTTGAAAAAATTTCAACCAACTATACTTACATTAAGCCTGCCACTGCTGAAGCTGCAGTGAAAGATATCCATGAAAATAAAGATGGCGCATCCGATAAAACAATACTGATATTCATCTTAGGTCTACATAGGTTTAGGAAACTCAAAAATGAAGATAATTTCTCCTGGGATGATAATAAAAAATCGGCAGGCTCACTTTTAGGCGAGATTTTAAGTGATGGCCCTTCTCAAAACATCCATACAGTCTGCTGGGTGGATTCCTGGAACAGCTTTAACCGTATGGCTCCTCGCAAAGCACTCAATGATTATGTTCACAGAATCCTCTTCCAAATGAGTCAATCGGACTCCATATCGCTTATCGATAACTCAGATGCCAGCAAACTCGGCTTGCATACCGCAATACTGTTTGACGACCAAAGTGGTGAAGCCATAAAATATCGACCTTTTTCACTACCCAATCAACTTCAACTCAAAGAACTAAGTATGAACAAAAAGACCCGGTAGTTTTCACTACCAAGCCAAGCAACTTTTAAAGGTGTCTTTAAAACCTACTTCTTTTTAGGTTTTCGATTAGCAAGACCATTTTCTAAAGCCTTTTTAGAAAGCTCAATTGCCTTAGCTCTATCTTCTTCACTGTAGTCCCAGAACTCATCTACAACTGCTTGGATATGTGGGAAACCTGCATCTGTATCTTTAATATTTTCACGAGTCTTTTTAAGCTCAGCTTTCAACTCATTAATAACTGACTTGTACTCTGGATTGTCATACTGATTTACATTTTCTTGAGGATCTTTTCTTAGATCGTAAAATTCCCATGCCGGAGGAGTCTGGAATTTACCATTCTCTTTACGGTCAACACCGTAGTAGAAAATCAATTTAAAATGCTTCGTGCGAACGCCAAAATGTCCAGGATTCCAATGGTGAGCAAGGTGCATCCAGTAACGGTAGTAAGCTGCTTTTTTCCAGCTCTCAGGCTCTTTGCCGGTTTCGATAATTGATCTGAAAGACTTACCTTGCATGTAATCAGGAATCTTAATTCCTGCATAATCCAGCATAAATGGTGCAAAGTCGACATTTTCGATAATAGCATCTGAAACTGTACCTGCTTTAATGCTCTTAGGGTAACGGACTATAAATGGCATGCGAATAGTCTCTTCATACATCCAGCGTTTATCCATATAGTCATGCTCACCAAGCATGAAGCCCTGGTCTCCGGTATAAATGATCAGAGTGTTGTCATAGACACCTTCTTTCTTCATGAAAGCAAAAAGCTTAGCAAGATTATCATCTACACCCTTAACACAACGAAGATAACGCTTGAGGTAGAGCTGATAAGCTGCACGTTTAGCTTGTATATCAGTCATATCTTCTACACCTTCAGGCTTAATCCAAGGTCCATTATTCTTAGTGTAGTTGCGGTAAACATGACGACGACCAATTGATGTACCGATAAATTTGTGAAGCTCGTTATTGTGACCACGAGTTGCGATAGAACCAAATTTTGGCTGGTTCCAAAGGTTGCTTGGTTCAGGAATCTCTACATCTTCAAGATAAGAGTCATAGCGCTTGGCATTTTCAAACATATCGTGTGGCGCTTTATAGTGGTGCATCAAAAAGAAAGGCTTGCTTTTATCACGCTTAGTTTTGAACCACTCCAGAGTACTTTCTGTGATACAATCAGAAGAGTGACCTTCCATCTTAACGATGTTCTTATTCCAAGGCCCTTTACCCTTCTCTTTGAAGATAGGGTTATGGTACTTACCCTGACCAGGAAGAACTTTGTAGTAGTCAAAGTTTGGCTCCATCTTCAGGTGCCACTTACCAATCATTGCCGTATCGTAGCCGGCTTTTTTCATCTCAATCGCCAGATACTGCTTATCTTTAGTCAGGTTGCCGCCTAAGTCGTAAACCCCATTGACGTGAGCATACTGACCAGTCATGATTGAAGCTCGACTTGGAGTACAAATCGCATTTGTACAGAAAGCATTTTTCATAATGACACCTTCTTTTGCGAGGGCATCTAAAGTCGGTGTTGGATTCAGCTTTGCCAAACGACTGCCGTAAACACCTACCGCCTGTGAGGTATGATCGTCCGACATAATAAATAAAATGTTGGGTTTATCTGCGGCAACTGCCGACAGACACATTAAAAACATAAAGCACACTTTATGAAGCATTCAAAATCTCCGTTGTTACATATATACAGTCTGTAAAACTATGGGCCGAAGATACTGAATCGATTGAACTTTTAAGTCAGACTCTTGGAGAAAATGATCATTAAATAACCTAAGTTAAGTTATTTAACTTACTATAATTCACCTTTTAGGGGTAAGGAATTTGTATTCATCAAACTGCGAATCTGCTCTTCAGATAAAGCCGTATCAAAAATAAACAGTTCATCCAGTGAACCTTTAAAGAATTTATTGGGATGTCTGCCGCCACTAAATCCAAGATTACGGCCTATCATTAGAGATTTTGATTTCTTGCCGGTAAGATTAGTTCTGATCTTAGCCACAGATTTCTTTGATGTCTTCTCAAGCTGACCGTCGATATATATTAGAATGTGAGTGGAGACCTCGGCATCTTCACCGCCATACATAACTATGGCCACATGGTGCCATTCATCATCACGCAAATCAGTTGTACCAATCACCATGCCTTTATGAGTACCAGCGCGAAGCCTTCCAATCAAACCATCTTTTTTTGTTGGATTAGGAGAAATCTGCCAGGCGGCGCCCTCTTCCAAGGCTCCCCAGCTGACAATTCCGTATCCATTTCTAGTGCTGAAGTCTTTAGGAACCTTAACCCAAAAAACAACTGTCCTTGGGCGATTCCCACCAATCCCTTTAAATTCGGTTTCAATAAAGGCATCTTTGCCATTGAAGTAAATTCCTTGACCATACAAGCCTTTTTCAAACTTTGGCCCTTCCCCATCTTTAAGTGCCGCCAACTTACCCGGATATCTCTTACCCATTATCCCCGGACCAATACACTCGACTTCTTGACTTTCTTCATTAAATGTCCAATGCAGGTAATGAGGATTCTCTGCAGATTTC
>JAKVBD010000168.1 GCA_022446985.1 Lentisphaerales bacterium | reverse complement strand
GGAAGAGAAGATTCCTCAAGAAGAAAAGATTTATTCTGTTTTTGAGCCTCATACAGAATGGATTTGTAAAGGAAAAGATGCCGAACACTTCTGACTCATTCACAACTTTTGAGCCAAGTAAACTTGTATCAAAACGCTGGATTCTGGGCTGAAATAGCCTTTCAAATAAGGTTTTTCAAAATTTCCCACAAAAAGGGGTATCACTTTTTCCAAATGAGTCCTTTACTTAGAGATAAATTCATTGAATGAAATAAGTGGGTATTATATGAAGTTTTTCGTTTTTTGTGTCCTCTACTTCTTGTTTTGTTTTTCCATAAAAGCAAAAGAGAAGATAAATTTTAACCAGCAGATTCGCCCTATTCTTTCGGATAAGTGTTTTCACTGTCATGGGCCGGATGAGAATGACCGGAAAAAAAGTCTAAGGCTTGACCTCGCCGATGGTCATGATGGAGCGTACCGCCTTCGCAAAGGTAAAGCTGGAATAAAACCAGGCTCTCCAAGTGAAAGTACGGTTTGGCAACGGATTATTACAGATGACGAAGACGACGTTATGCCTCCCTCTGATTATCATAAAAAGCCTTTGACCTCTGATGAAAAAGCTCTAATAAAACAATGGATTAAAGAAGGTGCCGAGTACAAGGAATTCTGGGCCTTTGTTCCACCAACGGAACCGGCAAAACCAAAAGTTTCAAAAGACTGGAGTAAGCACCCAATCGATCTATTTGCTTTGAGTAAAATGTCATCTAAAGGGCTTAAGCCAAGCAAAGAGGCTGAAAAACGCAATCTTATACGCCGCGTTACTTTTGATCTAACAGGACTGCCGCCGACACGTGACGAAATTCACTCTTTTCTGAATGACAAAAGTAAAAAAGCTTACGAGAAACTAGTAGACCGCCTGATTGCAAAGTCACAATATGGCGAGCACATGACTAAGTATTGGCTCGATCTAGTGCGCTATGCCGATACCAATGGACGGCACCATGATCAATACCGGGAAGTCAGCAGCTATAGAGACTGGGTTATCCGTGCCTTTAATAACAATCTCAAGTACGATGATTTTATAAGATATCAAATCGCTGGCGACCTTTATGAGAACCCCAGTGAAGACCAGCTCATTGCTTCCGGATTTAATCGTCTCCACTTAATCATTGACCGCGGCACTGCTCTACCGGAAGAAAGCTATACCAAAAATGTAATCGACCGGGTAACTGCAGTTGGTACAGCCTTCATGGGCCTAACAGTTCAATGTGCGATGTGTCACGATCATAAATACGATCCTATCTCACAAAAAGATTTTTTTGCACTCTTTGCTTTCTTTAATAATTTTGATGGTATGCCAGAAACAGGGCCTCGCAGAGGTTTTGATTTTGAACAGGGTTTGCAGCCCCCATATATTTTCATAGGTTCGGATGAAGACAAAGCTGCCTTACAAAAAAATATTACTGAGTATAACTCCATAGCGAATAAAAAAGATTCTATAAGAAGAAAGTTACGTGGCAAACTCGATAAACAACAAAAGCAAGATTTGCAAAAAGCTTCAAAAGCCCTTGATAAAAAACTGAACAGCCTAAAAAATCAAATCGCCTCTGCTAAGAAAAAAGTCTCAACTGCTTTAGTTATGAAAGAAGCTGAGACTGTCAAGAAAGCTTACATCCTTAAGCGCGGAGAATACGATCAACTGGGGGATGTCGTTGAGAGAAATACCCCGGAGTTTCTCCCTCCCCTTAAAAAGAAAAATGAACTGGCTTCAAGAATGGACTTTGCTAATTGGCTTGTTGATTCCAATCCATTAACTGCAAGAGTTGCAGTGAATCGCTTTTGGCAACAACTTTTTGGAACCGGTCTTGTGAAAACTTCTGAAGACTTTGGTGCTCAAGGTGAAGTTCCCAGTCACCCAGAATTACTCGACCACCTCACTGTTTATTTCCAAAAGTCGGGTTGGGATATAAAGGCAATTATGAAATATATGGTCATGTCTAAAACTTACCGTCAGACTTCAAAAGCAACGGAAACTGAGTTTGATCAGGATGCCGAAAACCAACTACTTTCCAGAGGATCCAGATTCAGGATGGACTCTGAAATGATCCGCGACCAGATACTTGCCACCAGTGGGTTACTGTCATCAAAAATGTATGGCAAAAGCGTTAAGCCGCCACAGCCAGCAGGTATTTGGAAGGCTGTTACTTTACCGGGTTCATATCCTAAAGTATTTAAAGCCGATTCCGGTGAAAGCATTTACCGCCGCAGTATCTACACATTTTGGAAACGCGGCATGGCACCACCGCAAATGACAATTCTAAATGCTCCTGACCGTGAGGCTTGTATTGCCCGCCGTGAAAGAACAAATACTCCTTTGCAGGCATTGTTATTAATGAATGAGCCGGAGTATTTAAAAGCTGCCGGGCACTTAGCCCAGAAAACTCTGGCTCTCAGTAATCTCAATGACGAAAAGCGTTTAAAGGTAATCTACGAAACCATTACGTCACATCTACCGGATGAACAAGAAAAGAAGATTCTTTTAGAATTAGTTAATGATATGAAAGTCAAGTATCAGCAAAACCCGCAGGACGCTCAGGATTTATGCAACGGATTGAATTTGACCGATCAACAAAAGATCAATGAGCTCGCAGCCTGGACTATGATAGTCAACTCACTCTTTAATCTCGATATTGTGAAAACAAGGGAGTAAAAAATGGACTTATTCACTAAAAACCAACTCTTCCAGACCCGCCGTTCTTTTTTAACAAATACCGGTATGGGATTAGGCGCATCAGCACTAGCTTCACTGCTTCCACAATCAGTAAATGCTGGACAAAGAGGTCTACACCACAAGCCCAAAGCTAAGCGCGTTATTTTCCTCTTTATGGCCGGCGCCCCCAGTCAACTGGACTTGTTCGATTACAAACCAGACCTGCACAAGTTATTCAATACTGAACTGCCTAAGTCAGTCAGTAACGGCCAGCGTGTGACCGCCATGACTAAAGGTAAGGAACAATTAGTCCAGCCTTCAAAGTTCAAATTTGAACGCAAAGGTAAAAATGGTATTTGGATGAGTGAGCTTCTACCACACCTGACCGAAACTGTTGACGATATGTGTTTCATCAACTCTATGAACACAACTTCGATTAACCACGATCCAGGCAAGACACTCTTCTGTACTGGAGAAGAAATGCCCGGTAAGCCAAGTATGGGAGCCTGGCTCAGTTATGGTCTGGGTTCAATGAACAAAGACCTACCTGACTTTGTCGTCATGCCATCTGCTTTCTGGAGTGGCAAAGTAAATGTACAGGGCCTTTACAGCCGTTTATGGGGACCAGGTTTCCTACCGTCTGCGCACCAGGGAACAGCCTTGCAGGCAACAGGTGACCCTGTTCTCTTTCTGTCAAATCCAAAAGGTATTTCCAAAGATGTCAGACGTAGGATGCTCGATGCCGTCGGTAAATTGAACCAAAAGCACAAAGCAGAAATCGGTGATCCAGAGATCGATACCACCATTTCTCAGCAGGAGTTGGCTTTTCGCATGCAGGCTTCTGTCCCTGAATTGACCGATATCTCTAAAGAGTCAAAAAAGACACTGGAAATGTATGGCCCTGAAGTTATGCAGAAAGGTTCATTTGCCCGCAACTGTCTTCTCGCCAGGCGTATGGCAGAACGCGGTGTTCGCTTTATTCAGCTATTCCACCGCGGTTGGGATCACCACACTAGATTACCGGAAAATTTACGTGGGCAGTGTAAAGATATCGACCAACCGGCAGCTGCATTGCTAAAAGATCTCAAACAACGCGGTCTTCTTGAAGATACTCTGGTTGTTTGCGCTGGTGAATTCGGTCGTACGGTTTATGGCCAAGGAAAGCTGAGTCGTGATAATTATGGCCGTGATCACCACCCAAGATGTTTTACTGCATGGCTGGCTGGTGGTGGTATAAAAGGTGGTATAAGTTACGGCAAGACTGATGACTTTAGCTATAACGTCGTCGAAAATGGCGTAGCTGTAAGAGACCTTCATGCAACGATGTTGCACCAGTTAGGAATCGACCATCACAAACTGAACTTCCCATTTCAGGGGCTTGATCAAAAGCTGACTGGTGTTGAACCAGCTAAAGTAGTCAAGGGAATCCTGGCCTAATATGAAAGCATTTCTCAGCCTATTTTTATTTTCACTTAGCCTTATGGCTGAGAAAACTGTTGTCTTGACTTTTGATGATTCAGTCAAAAGTCAGGCGACATTTGCTGCTCCCCTTCTAAAAAAATATAGTTTCAATGCCACCTTTTTTATCACTGAGGGCTTCTCCTTTCATACCCGAAAAGATCTCTATATGACCTGGGAAGAAATAAAAAGTCTTCATGATCAGGGATTTGAAATCGGCAATCATACTCAGAAACACAAAAATGTTCAAAAGCTCAACGATAAGCAGCTTCACGCTTCTTTAGAGCATATTGAAAAGCAGTGTAAAAAACACGGCATACCCAAACCTGTCACCTTTTGTTATCCCGGTTATAAAACCTCATCTCAAGCCGTAAAGGTTTTAAAAGAAAGAGGCTATAAATTTGCCCGGGCTGGAGGGGCAAAAGCCAGTGATCCTGGTTCAGACAATCCCTTATTACTGCCTCAGGCATTTGACGGTAAACCAGGAAGCTCTTTAGAGGAATTTAAAAAGGCTGTAGATCAAGCAAATGACAAACATATTCCCATTCTGACATTTCACGGAGTGCCGGATATTCAGCACCCCTGGGTTAACACGACTAAAGATAACTTTTTGAAATATATGAAGTATCTCAAAGACAACAACTTTAAGGTTATAGCTCTAAGAGATTACCCTGTAAAGTAGAGTAATTATGATGACCCCAGATCATTAATTTCATAAGAGTTAGCGCCATATGTCCGCGATGCTTTATCACAGAAAAAAGATGAGGCTTTTCTCTTAGGAAAACAGGCTAATATAAATCCTCTAGTCTTCAGCAAAGTTTCCAGTATTAGACGTAGACATTTAGAGTGTTTACCAAAACCAAAAGACGTCCTCATAGTGTCATCTATAAGAGCATTAACTGCCGGCTGCACCATCCATTTACAGCCAATTGGAAACCAGTCTTTCAGAACTATCAAAACAGAATCGACAACTTGCCTGTTCGTAGAAGCGTAGAGGCACTTTTGCTTCTTGTAAGCTTCTGAAAAAACACGTAATTCCTGCAGGCTTTCAGGAATGTCTTTGAGGTGCATTAGAACTCCAATATTCTGCCAAAAGAGGAACAAACTTTGACACTCTTCTTTGCTTAATGAACGCCGGCCATATTTAGATATCCAGTCAATAGGGTCTAAAACAAAGGTGGATAAAACAAAAAGAAAGTCTTCATTTGATATATTATAACGACCGTGCAATTCGTTCATTCGTTGAATAGCAGCCTTACCTCTTTCGGAGTCATAACCATGTTTCATAAATTCGGCAACCAGCAAACCGGTATCGTCATACCGCTTCTGCCCCCTGGTTTTGAACTCCCCCGTTGCATTAAGCAATTTTGAAATTGAGGGTGAGGCAAATGTCCTCATTAGAGCTATTTCCAGGGAGCGCTGAAAGTCCCAGGAAAATTCGTAACCAACCAAGATATGCACAACATCTTGATGGTCTTTTTCAACCTCTATCGTGCTCAACTTTTCTTTTCGATCTACCTGGGCTATTTTCACCGAATACTTCCGTTTGCTTGTTTAAGCTGAAATTAATTCTTATTAACGATCAATAAAGTGCTGTTAGCACATTCTATTTTAAGCACTACTGTACCTTTCAAGGAAAGGGCCTGCATTCACGGATTACACTTGTACCGTTTGGAGACTTCTTTCATTTCTATTCGCAATTTAACCACTTGGAGTATAAAAATGGGTGCATTAGGGATTGTCTGCCTCGTTATTGGAGCATTGATAGCGATTATTTACGGACTGCAATTATTAATTATGGCATTTAGGGAATCAATTTTATGGGGGCTTGGTTATCTTTTCATTCCGCTTGTCTCTCTTCTATTTGTCATTGTTCATTGGGGTGAAGCAAAATCACCATTTTTAAAAGGCTTTATGGCCCTGCCATTTTATCTCTGTGGCATATTCCTTATGGATAAAGCCTAAAAAAGAATACGCCGGTGGTCATACTCAGCGCCACCGGTTCTTCTCCCCCCTCCTCACTGTCTTCCAACAACTTTTCCTATTCTATTCGCAATTCACTTTTAATCTATTATGCTTGCCTTTTGATCAGTAATCTTCACAAAGAGCAATGCACCAAAAAGGTTATATACTCCACTGCTTCAGCCGCTACCATGAGGGTAAGTGCCTTATTTTCATTATCGGCCGCTTTGAAAACGGCCAAACCTTTGGCATTTTTGAAGACCGCTTCAAACCATTTTTTTATATACGCGCAAGCGAACACCATAGGGCAGCTAAAACATTAACAAAATGGTCCATCACACCAACACAGAGTCAGCAAAAAAGTATGGATGGCGAATGCCTTTTAAAACTGACTATCGCCGACCCAAGGCGCCTTAAGCTACTGGCTGATGAATTGACCAAAGCTAAAGTGAGAACTTATGAGGCGGATTTAAAAGTCGAAAAACAGTACCTCATGGACCTCGGCTTGCGAAGTCTCTGCCAAATTGAAGGTAGAAGACAACAAGGAAAAGGGGTCGACCATCTTTATCTCAACCCTGGTTTATCAGCCAGTGACTGTGAAGTTTCTTTACACAGCTTAGTTCTGGAGCCCTTTTTTGAAAAAGAAGTCTTTACCAGTTTTGCTATTTCCTCCCTCGCAGCTAGTAACCAAGAGTGTGAACTGCTGGTAGAATTCTCTTCACCTCAGGAAAGTGAAGTTTTAAAACATCTAAGAGACTTTCTCATAGATAATGATCCTGACATCATTTGTGCCTGGCGTGTTCAGGAAGATTGCTTTCTTCCGTTAAAAAAGCGCTTTGATCTACATAATATGCCTTTTGATCTGGGCCGACACCGACCGGGAAAATGGTTTCTCGAAAAAGGCTACAGGGGAAAACAGTACAGTATTATTCAAGGAAGACAGTTACTCGATATCGAGCAGCTAATGGATCATACGTGGGAACGCTACCCTGAGTCTACTCCAGAAAGTATTATCAAGGATGTCTTCAATGAAGAAGTCCCTGCTTCTGGAAAAGAAAATTGTGCTCCTAGAAGTCAACTCCTCAGTCGTTTACTGCGCCGTAAAAACCTTGTTGAATTAACTTATAGTCGCAGCCTTTTAACCGGCTTAGAAATGGAGCGTTGCTGGGGTAGCATTGCCAGTTTTGAATACCTTTATATACAAGAGTTACACAAAATTAATATCGCCGCTCCAACACTGGGAACTGATCGTGAGTTGCGTGGTGGCAATCCAGGTGGTCTGGTTCTTGAACCACATGCCGGTATTCATAAAAACGTCTTTGTCTTTGACTTTAAAAGCCTGTACCCTTCGATAATACGTACATTCAATATCGACCCATTGGCATACAATCGTGCCAGACAACAAGAGAAAGCTGGAAAAACAGAAGGACTTATCCATCTGCCAAATGGCGTTTGTATGGATAGAGAAAAAGCCATACTGCCCAAAACCTTAAAGCGCTTTTTTGCGAGCCGGGAAACAGCCAAACAAAAAGGCGATGAACTGGCTTCTTTTGTTTATAAAATCCTGATGAACTCCTTCTTTGGAGTGCTTGGAACTTCAGGCTGCCGCTTTGCCCAGGGGCCGCTCGTTTCATCAGTTTCTCAAAGCGGTCATTATTTATTGAGATGGACCAGAACTCTTTTGGAATCAAAAGACTGTAAAGTTTTGTATGGTGATACCGACTCAGTATTTGTCGATTTAGGCATAGACAAAGAACTTACTTTTGAAGAAGCGATGCAATGCGGTAAGGAAATGCAGTCATTCTTAAATAATGAGCTCAAACGGCACCTTGAGGAAGAGTTTGGCCTTGAGTCACATCTCGATCTGGAATTTGAAAAATTTTACAGGCATTTTTTCCAACCATCAATGCGGGGAGATGACAGCCGTGGGCGCGCCAAAAGTTACGCTGCTTTAAAAGCAACTTCTGAGGGCAATAAACTAGAGATTGTCGGCCTTGAAGCAGTTCGACGAGACTGGACGGATTTCGCTCGTAATCTACAAACAAGCCTCTTAGAAATGATATTTGCAGGTAAACCCGGTCAAGTCATCGAAGAATGGGTCCAAGAACAAATAAGTCTCTTAAAAAGAGGTGAACTCGATGCAATGCTCATATACCGCAAAAGGCTCAGTAAACCTTTAGAAAGCTATGTCAGCACGACTCCTCCGCATGTCAAAGCTGCTAGACTCATGGAAATAGTACCAAAGGTCATTTTCTATGTTATGACTGTAGATGGGCCGCAACCACATTCAGAGCAGAGTTCAGCTTTTGATTACCAGCATTACATCGATAAACAAATTGAGCCAATAGTGCGGACTTTAGCACAACACTATGATTTTAACTGGGAAAAAGCTGTATTGAACCAGCAAAACCTATTTTAGTGTTATTAATTTTTCTTAATACTTACTCTTGATTTTGTGCACGAGGGGCGTGTATATATGCTCTTGTTGAATTTTCTTAGTATAACTTGGATAATTGCGGAATTGACACAAAAGAACAGATGGCTTCGGACAACAAAATAATCTTTCAACAGGAAACTGGCTTACAGTCTTCTCAAGAGCTCTTCATTTCATTATTTGAAGCTGACCGAAACCGTCTCTACAGTTATATATTCGCCTTTATAAGCAACACCGCTGCCACAGATGACATCTTTCAGGAAACCAGCATGGTTTTATGGCGCGAATTTCAAAAATTCCAACCAGGGACGAGTTTTTCAAAATGGGCCAATGGCATAGCCTTTAACCGCATTCGCGAATACCGTCGTAAAAACAAAAAGTACGCAGTTGGGTTCAGTGAAGAAATGCTCGAATCTTTAGCTGAAGTTGCCGAGAAGAGTTCAGATGAAGAAACTAAGTGGCAAAAACTTCAAGATTGCCGTAGGAGCCTTCCCGACCATACTCAAAGTCTGTATGAAAATTTTTATGTCAAAAACCAGAAAGCTCAACAAATTGCCGATAACAGCGGCCGTTCGATATTCGCTATACGAAAAGCCATTCACAAACTGCGAAAAAAACTGTTCGATTGTGTCGAGACCAAAAAGCATGGAGAGTCAACATGAGTACGAGTGATGAATTTGAAGAGATTCGCCTAATTGCTGATGATGTATGCGATGGTGAAGTGACTCCAGAACAAATGCAAAAGCTCGAAAAGTTATTGGCCGTCTCAGAAGAAGCCAAGCGCTTCTACCTCGATTATGTCGGTATGCATGCTCATATGAAAGCTACTCATGACCCACAGATAGAGATGGTTATGCGCCGTACACAA
>JAKVBD010000167.1 GCA_022446985.1 Lentisphaerales bacterium | reverse complement strand
AACAACCAAGATCACCCTGGGTATGAAGTCATACCTTAAAACAGTCTATGAACTTACATGTGCAAGTACTTATGTTGATGGTATCCAGGAAGCCACACTTTCACTAAGGGATGAAACTCCACAAGATTTACATGATTTTGTTAATGAGCTTATCCAGGCAGATAGTTGCTTCAAAGGATTCGCAGACGCTTTGCAGTTTTTAAATAAAGCAGATCTGCAAAAAACCATGAATGCTTCTCAAAAAAGACCTGACAGTCAAGATCTTTTGACAAAGAAAAAAAGCTCTTCTGGAAGTCTGCTCAAGAAAAAAGCAGCTCAAGGAAAACTAAAATCAAAGAACGTTCTTAAGAAAAACCGCCGCAAAACTCCAGTCGGCATGCCATTAGTACTTACTGCGATTTTACTCTTAGGAGCAGCTTACTTTGTTATTCAAGATGGAACTATTTTTAAGCAGCCCCCAAAGCCTGTAGTTGTTAAAAAAGCACCCGAGCCCCAAAAGAAAAAAGCTGTTGCTCCTAAAAAAACTGTTGTTAAAGAAGTCATCGCCCACAAAGAAATAAAGCCTCTTCCTAAAATTGAGGAAGTTATTGATATGAAAGGTCACATAGAGTTACAGACTTTCCTTGAAATTATGGAGGCAAAATGCACCAGTTGTCATGGTGCAGAAGGCAAAGAGGTCGAGGGGAAGTTTAACCTGGTGAAACTCATGTCGTCAAATGGCATTCACCCAAAACACTGGCAGGCAGTCTACAGTCAAATTGCAAAGAATGAAATGCCACCTGAAGATGAGACGCAGCTAACTGAAGATGAAAAAATAATAGTACTCAACCAGCTCAAGGAGATGATTTCTCAGACTGAAGTGACACGAAAATCACGGGCCCTCACTCCTGATGAAATCAAAAATACTCTAGTGGATATCTTTAAGATTGATCAAGATACCTACAATCCATTTACACCACTGTACGCCAACTATGCCCAGGATGACTTCTACACGACTCAAAAGAGTGTTATTACCCCCTATTATCTTGATGACCTTTATGAAACTCTTCACGATGCCTTAGAAAGCTATGTTGCCTTAAAACCACAAATTGACCCGCTGAACCTTCAGGCAACCTTTCCTAAAAGAGTCCCCTTAGGCTGGAAAGTCGGTGATCAGACAGAATTGCGCTGGAATGGAACTGGAACCTACTTTGTTCAGACGCAGTTTAAAAACCTCTCACCTGAACCTAAAAAGCAATTTAAAAATCGTGATTTAGTTGGTCCGGACAGCAAAATCAATGAGCAATTGGCAAGATTAACCCTGCCACCAGGCACCTATAAATTGAGTTTTGATGCCCAGGTCGTAAACCTTGGCAGAGCAGTCAATGAAAAAAAGTTTGGTCCCGAAGTTGCCAAGATATTTAATCAATTAAGCGAAAAGCACGAGTATTCTCTACCGCTCGATTTCTTCATAGTCCCTCCCGGGCAAAATGATCCGCATGCTCGAACCAAGAAAGTCACGACTATCGACATAAGCTCTTCAGAGATGAGTCGTTACACAGTAGAATTTACTTTAAATAGACGAAATGGTATAGGATATCGCTTCCCAGTAAACCTTATGCCCGGCGCAGGACGCTTAGCCAGTCTCATTGCTAAGCATCAGGTAAAAGGCAGACCGGTAGAATTGAAAGATCACGAACGGGCCATGCAGCAGTTTATCTACAATGATAAATATGATTTCACCAAGATTAATTTTAAGAATGTTCAAATCGAAGGTCCATTTGACGTAGTTGTCAGTCCCTACTCTCTAGCGGATGCAGAAAGATTTAACAACATCAATATCCGCAAAAAATTCCGTGCTCTTCACAACGAGAATTTAATCCAGATGAATATGTCCTATGATTACATATTCGATAAATTCAGACAACGGCAGATTCAGCGGGAAGAGTCGTATAGGAACTCTCTTGTTGCCTTCTTCCTGTCTACTGAATTTCTGACTTTGGAATATGATCGAAAAGACCGCCGTAAACATGGCCGCATGCTTTCCTACGTTTTTCACAAGTCAACGCCTTCTCCGGAACTGAATCAGGAAATTCAAAAAGCTATAAAAACCAAAGACATAAGTTCTTTTACAGATTGGCTGGTAGAGCACCCTCACTTTGAACGATACATAGAAAGTTTCAGCAAACAATGGCTGCATCTTTCAAATGTTCTTGAAGCCATACCGGAAAAAAGAAAATTTCGCCGCTTCCACGACGAAAAATATATGGACTCTTACACAGAAGAAGCCAAACATTTCATTCTCCACTTGTTCAAGGAAAATCGACCTATAAAAGAAATCGTTGCGGCTGATTATTCGGTATTAGACAACAAACTCATCTCATTTTATGGTGGTGGCCCCAAACATAAAAACGATGGCTTTTATAAACACACATTTAATAACAATGACCGTGGCGGCATTTTATCTACTGGTGCCTTTCTGACTGCAACTGGAAATGGTGTTGAACAATTACCTATAAAAAGAGCCGAATGGATTTTGAAAAACCTGCTTGATTCCCACCTGCCTCCGCCACCGGATGATATAGAACTCGACGATTTCCAAAAGGATTTATCGGCGCCTCTTCACGAGCGCCTTAAAGCTCATAGCCAAGATGCAAAGTGCTATAGCTGTCACAAGAAAATCGATCCTCTGGCAATCATGATGAATGGCTTTAATACCATTGGCGAGTTCGACTATGGGAATAGCTATACGAAAGTAAAATTAAATGGTGAAGTCATCCGAGATTTTAAGGAATTCAAAACCTACCTTGGAACTCAAGAAGAGACTTTAGCCCGATCATTCATAAAAGCATTACTGCGCTACTCTCTCGGAAGAGACCTGTTTGTACAGGACAACCCGCTTCTTGAAAAAATCATCGATGAAAATCGTGCCAATAATTTCCCTGTAAAAGACCTTATGAAGTCAATTATGAAGTACTACTTCTTCTAATTGACAGCCATACAAGAGAACAAAAGGTGCCGCAAAAATTGCGGCATTTTTTTTAGATTAACTACAGTTTATCGCCAATCCTTCATCACCGATATACAAAGCTCATTTAATTCTAATGCCCTCTCTTCTGAATCTGCTTCGTTATAACAGCGAAACTCAGGGGCATTTCCCGATGGACGCAAGTGAACTACTTCTCCACTGTCAAAGTTAATCCTCACGCCATCGATGTTATTGATCGCTGTAACATTACCTGAAAGAGCCCCAAAGGTTCCCTCAATTATCGACTTATCTGCCTCAAAATCTCCGCTGAAGATTTCTGCTAGTTTAGCCTTGGACTTTTCAGTCGGGAATTCTTTCAAACGGTTCGATGTCGTGTACCTGGCCGGCAAGCTCTCTACAAGCTGCGATACTTTACAGCGGCGTTTTTTAGACTCTGCTAAAAGAGCTATATGAAGGATAACAGCATCGCGAGTTGGCAGAGCTTCAAGTGTCTTGTCATCGACTTTAGTGACAGAATTGGTTAAAAAGCCGCCATTAGCTTCATAACCGACAACCATTTCTGCACCCTTTACCGAAGCTTCTTTCATCGCTGCAATCACATATGGACTGCCAATTCTGGTGCGAACAACTGAATCAAAAGATTCACATAACTCTACAGCTGTGTTGCAGCTGACTGGAGTGGCAACGGCATCGGCACCTAAATGTTGTGCACAGAGAATCCCGGCAACATCTCCACGTAACCAATGACCTCTTTCATCGGCAATCAATGGACGGTCACAATCACCATCGGCACTCAAAATAGCATCGTATTTTCCTGTACTACCCCACTCTACTGCAAGAGCCGAATCTTCTGGGCGGATTGCTTCGGTATCGACTGGAATAAATTTTTCGCTACGGCCCAAGCCTTCAACATTCGCTCCAAGAACAAGGTAAATCTTCTTCAGAACATCGCGACCAACACAACTGTGTTCGTAAACTCCAAGAGATAAATCAGCCAGGGTATCTACAGAGAAAAAGTCTGTGTAACGCTTGATGTAAAGTTCTTCTGCGACTGCATTAACTTCAGGTAGAGCAAATGGTTTGATTAAGGAGCCATCGATATTGAACTGCTCATCTGAAACTTCAACTTGCTGAGCGCGAATCCCCTGTTCATCCTCTTTTAAGATTTCTCCAAGTGGTGTGTTGTACTTTATGCCATTTCGGTCATCGGGAATATGACTTCCCGTTACCATCACAGATGGTATTTTTTCGATAAGCCCATAGTAAGCGACTGCTGGAGAAGGAATCTCACCGCAATAAGATGGCACATAACCTTTGTCACTGACTGCCTGAGCAACAGCTGCACAAATTCGTGGGCTGGAAGGACGCAGGTCACCGGCAATGGCAACTTTAGAACCTGTTGAGATATTCTCTGTCTGTTCCAGGTGTTGAAGAAAAGCAATTGTATAAGCATAACACACAGCATCTGTCATGGCATCTGCCAGACCCCTTGCCCCAGATGTTCCGAATTTAACCCCACTCTCTTCCATGAGGTCTTCAATTTTGTATAGTTTTGACATGATGACCATAAATTAATTTCTCTATTTTTTACTGTATATTTTTTGTTGTTGGTTTGCTAGTACAAGATTTAGATAACCTTTTGCAGGCAGGATGCCTGCGGTCCCGGGGCATTCCTGGGAGCACATACTTCCAGCTTGTGTTTTCATCTCCTTGCATAAGAAAATTAACTACGCTACTAAGAACAGATTCCTGGGACCACATGCTTCTAGCATGTATAAAAGTAAAAAAGGCCGGCAAAGTACCGGCCACTCTCTCCTCACATAAACTTTATTTGATGAAACAGGAATCGACCCAGTTAGCGTGATCTCCAGAAGGCTCCTTATCACTTCCCGCAGTAACTACCAGTTTCAACTCACTGGCATGAGCGATATTTAAGTCTGCAAATTTAGCAGGCTCTCCTTGTTTCATATCTCCCGAAGCAAACTGCTTTTTGCCATCGACATAAATCTCAAATTCCATAGCACCTTTATGAGCACTGTCATTACTACCCATTTTAGTATAAAAGCGCTGATATCCTTTGCCCTTAAGATCGTAAATTATCTCACTGTGAGAATGAACTCCCAGGCCTTTGAAGTAACGCTTCTTGGCAATTTTTAATTCTCCTCCCTGAATTGCTCTATCCTGCTTAGCATTATTCCAACCGACTTTAACTGATTTAGCTTCTTTCAAACTTAGGTACTTTCTTGATGTTTTGGAATATTGATCGATATCCCCCATACCCGGGCCGATAATGTCCAGTGAGTATAACTGCCACCACTGGGTCTTTTGCTGAAGATTAGTAATTCTCACTTTTTTAGCGATTGCCATGTTAAATGGAATAACAGTCTGTGTACGGCCTTTCACATTGTCTGCGACTGTTTGCCAGTTTTTGCCATCCTCCGAGATTTCGACTTTTACCTTAGCGGCAAAGTCTCCACCTCTAGCATTGAGAATTACTTTAAAAACATTTCGCTGATGAGGAAATTCTGCTTCGATATATTCGCCGACTTTCAAGCCGCCTTTATTAGCATAGGTATTCTTTAAATTATCATCCTGTAAATTCTTCAGAAGCTTATCATTGTTACTCGCTCTCAAAGTCCAAAGCTTAATGTCTCCGCCTGAATTCAGTACTAAATCTTTGAGGCTTTTTTCAGTGTAGGACTCTGTCACATTTTTAGTTTCTTCTCGAATAGCCGCGACATCTCTTGCTGTAATCATCTCGGCATTATTTCCGAAACTTTTGCGGATATAAGTTAGAACTGACGCCAGGTACTTGTCGTCATTACTCTTAAGTGGCATCATTATTCCGCCCATGTAATTTTTACCTCTTAAAGGTCCGGTCATACCATGGAGTGCCACTCTGGTGATTACTTCTTTAGAGCCCAGAACTGTCGGAGTCTGAACAAATGAAGGAGCCATTTTCATTTTGCCATCGGGGCTTAGTAAACCTTTGCCCTCTGGACCATGACAGGAAGCACATAAAGTATCGAAGTGCTTCTTACCGGCAATCATCAATTCTACTTCTTCTGCTGCCATCTTAGCCATTTTCTCTTTTCGGGCAACTTCTGCGAAATAATCTTTATTCAGCTCATCATCTATCTCTTTTAGATAGTCATTATCAGGATTCGCTGCCATCACTGCTTTAACCAAAGACCTTGTTTCCGAGGTTACTTTCGTTGAAGCAGATAGAACAAGTTGTATAGCGACATCATAATGCTTGTCTTTCACCAGCGGCTTAAGGGCTAGAATATTCTTTATGTCCTTTTGGAAAAATGGTTCCGTGAGACGAATTGCCGCTGCTCTAACGCGGTGATCGCTATCTTTAAAAACACTTTTGAGATAATCCATACTGATCGCATCGAAACCTTCAAGAGTCCATAAGGCGTGCAATCTAGCCAGTGGATTCTTTGAGTTGGCAACTACTTCCTTTAGAGCCGGAATGACAGATTGATCGCCATGCAGAAGAATCAACTTTTGAGCTTCATCTCGCCACCAACCGTTTGGATGTGAAAGGTGCTTAACCAATTGCGCCGGTGTTTCATTCAGCATATTTGGTTTTGGTCCTGGCTTAAAATCATGATGGCGAATGCGGTAGATACGGCCTTTGCGTACATTTTTATCCAGACCATAGTGCTTAATCGCTTTGTAAATATGGGAGCCTTCCGGGACCCAGGCAGATTCCTGAACTATACCTCTATGCATATCAACAATATAAAGAGTTCCATCCGGCCCGGTAGCTGAATTAATCGGTCTGAAGTTGGCATCTTTACTGGCGATAAACTCCTTGTCGCCATAGACATTGTGCAGAACACGGCGGCCCATCTCGTCCACTTTAAACTCGGCACGTCTGGTCAAGCGACCTACAGGCTCACTGAAGAAAAGGTTACCAACCATTTCTTTTGGCAGTCTATCGCCTCTGAAAACTGACTGACCACAGGTTGCCGTAAAACTCTTGGCGGTATTATCATTTCTCATACTGCCAAAGCCACCCTGGGCATCGGCGATATTATCAATTGGGTGAACATTTCTGAAGCCGTCTGCCATGACCCACTTTGGATGCCACTTGGTGTAAATATTTGGAAACAACGGGTGAACCGGTCCTATACCTGCACCTGCATCCATGAAGATAACCTTACCTGTATTATCCTGAGTTAAGCCCCACTGTCGACGGTTTCCTTTCGTCGCGCCGACTTCAACTTTCGCTCTGGTAAATCTCAACCTGGTTGAGTTATAAGTTGAGTAAATCCAGTTATCCATACTCCAGATTAAACCACTGGGCTGGTGCTCTACATTGCCGCCGCGTTTACCACCTTGGTACCAGATCTTTTTGCTATCGGCGACGCCATCATTATTCGTGTCTTTATATTCATAAATGTCATTGGTATTTGATTCGCCAATAAGAACAGAGTCAATCAAAGGTAGAATCATTCTCGGCAATACGAGGTCTTTGGCGAAGACTGTTTTCTTATCCATAATCCCGTCATTATCAGTATCCTCCAAACGAACTACCTGACTGATCGCGTCGTTAGTTCCTGAACCTTTAATGTCCTGCATATAACTGCGCCATTCAGCAACATACATGCGGCCATTACCATCCCAGACATTGACCACCGGCTCTGTTACCAGAGGATTATCGGCGACCAGTTCCATAGAGTAACCTTCTTGAACTTCAAACAACTTCTGACTTTCATCCGGAGTGCGAAAACGGACGTTAGGATCCTGCTCATTATTTTCAGAAGGTAAGGCATAAGCCGGCTTAGGAATTGAACTGGTATCCACCTTCAATTCTCCAAGTACAAAGCGGAAACCTTCAAGCCATATTTTAAGGAAGTCTTTGTGCCAGTAAATGTGGTGATTGTGACCAGGACTTGAGACAAAAACTTTACCCTTGCCGAAATCTTTTATCCAAACCATTGGGTAATCGTTATCATCTCTCTTACGACCACCTCTATGATTCTCAAACTTAGACATGTCGATAGACATGAGGACCCGTACACGGTCGCGGTAAAAGTCTTTGTACTGGTACAATTCATCATTAAGCTTGAATTCGCGATTTCCGCCAAAAGCTTTTCTGACTATAGGGTGCTTTATATCTTCATTACACAAACAGTAAGTGCCTTTATGCCCCCAGGGGTGGCCATCAAAGTTGCCGCCAATCATGTCGACATATTCCGGCCAACCGCCATCAGTTGCGGCGTGAATGGCAACTAAACCACCGCCATTCTTGACAAAGTTAATCAATTCTTTTCTTTTGACCGGGTCAGTAATGCCCTTCTGAATATGTGTCGAGTTATTTAAATAAAGTGCATCGTACTTTGCCAGATTCTCAGCTGAAAGATCTTTAGCATCTTCACTGAAATCAACAGAGAATAAACCTGTTTTATCCCCCATGACCTGAATCATTTTCTTAGCAGTCTTTATTGATGAATGGGGAAAACCATAAGGTTTGGAGAAGCACAAAATTTTATACTTTTTCTTAGTCTCAACCTTTCCAGGCATAGCAGCTTTGATATTAACCAGCTCTTCATCGCCGTGAAGAGAGAAAGAAAGCATTAGTACAAATAAGCAGTAAATAAATTTTTGTAACATCTCAATCCTCGTGTTTTTCTAAATCATTCACATGCCGGATAAAGTTCTAAACAGCTTTAAGGTATTTTTTATTGATAATGGGTTCTATAAGGTGAACCATTGAAGTGAACCCAAGGCTCTGCTGTATAAATTCTTCGATCGACAATGAAAGTTGCATGACCATCTGCAAAACCCATTTCAAATCTTGCCTTGCCAGGGAAATGCCAGAGGTAACTTCCATCAACATCATTTCCATAAGGTCCCCAGGTCCCCTGAATAGCAGCACTGGAAATAATCACATACTTATGTGGCTCTTCAACGATATTCATCGACTTATCGCCCTGCTGATTGCCAGCATTATTCAATCTGTTTTGTGCAAAGTAATTCCACCTGTAACTGGTGTTTTGCGCTTCAAATGTCGTCTTGCCATTATTCGCCGGGACTCCGGCACCATAATTCCAGGTACCTCTATCTTCCGGACATTTCCAGGATTGCTTAGCTTCATCATATAAAGCCTGTAAAACGTCATCTGCCTGCTGTTGGCCCGGAGGGAAAGAGTCGTAATCATCATGATACATAACATTCATGTAAGTGATCTGTTTAACGTTATTGACGCAGATCTTGGCAATAGCCTCGGCTCTGGCCTTACTCAACGAAGGTAAAAGAATGCTCGTCAAAATGCCAATTATCGAAATCACTACCAATAGTTCGATTAAAGTGAAGCTTCTCCTGGGGATCAGCTTTACCTCACCGATCAAACCGTACATGAAGTTTTCCCTCACACGGCTTTCCCCCTGACATTCTTCCCGCTTCATTCGGCATCTATCTAAGTAATTTTGGA
>JAKVBD010000166.1 GCA_022446985.1 Lentisphaerales bacterium | reverse complement strand
CTATCCAATTATACATGTTTGCAACTGCGAATCTTCTGGAGAAGAAGAAAACAGCGCAAAGACATAAATGGATACCGGAAGTGGCCGAATGATTACTTTTTAATAAAGGACTACATTATGTTCCAAAATTACTTAGATAGATGCCGAATGAAGCGGGAAGAATGTCAGGTTGAAAGCCGTGTGAGGGAAAACTTCATGCACGGTTTGGTCGGTGAGGTAAAGCTGATCCCCAGGAGAAGCTTCACTTTTATTGAACTAATGGCTATTATTGCCATTATCGGCATACTTGTGACTATTCTCGCTCCATCATTATCTTTAGCGAGAGAAAAATCAATGGCTACAGTTTGTCAGATGCGGCAATGTGGTATGGCTATCAATATGTACCTTGATGACTGGGATGATTGGATGCCAGCAGTAAATGGGTACGTTCGCAATTCCCAACTTGGCTGGAGAAATAGCCTTGTGCTCTACATGGACGGAACAGATACGACTAAGGCGCCTTTTGAATTCCCATCAGCCAACTTGAGTTTTAATTCACCAAATCAAGAAACAGGCACAAGCTATAATAAAGAGTTTGGAGACTCACGGTTTGGCAATTGGCCTCCGAAAAAAAATAAGTGATATAGAGTTACCTTCAGAAACTACAGTAATAGTAGACTCGATTGATTGGGCTACGAACTGGGCAGTTGCTTCAAGATTACTGAAGCCAAGCAGTAGTGATGAACCGGTCCCTGTCGGCAACAGGCATTACAAGGGCATAAATCTTCTATTGGGCGCCTTCAGCGTGCGTTGGATGTCACAATCTGCCCTGCGTTCAGGTAAGGACAACAACATAGATTGTTATTTATTAGAAAAAATAATTTTTATTCACAATAAATTGATTTTGTCTCCGTTTTAAGGAAAAACAACGGAGACAAAGTATGAAAAAAATCGCTGCACTTATCATCTCAATTTCATTTGTATTCATGGCCAATTCATATGCGGAAGAAGGCAAGAAGAAAAAGCGCAAAGGCCCTAGTGCAGAAATGCGTGAAACTCTTAAAAATATGACAGATGCTGAACGTCAGGCTTTTAAAGCAGAAATGAAAGCTAAACGTCAGGCAAATGGCGAAGGGAAAGAAGGTGGTAAAAAAGGAGAGGGAAAGAAAGGCGGCAAGTGCGATAAAAAGAAAGATTCTGCTGCTAGCTAATCCATAAAAATTGAAACTGAAATGGCTCCGGGAAACGGGGCCTTTTTTATTTAAACTAAAGCTACACTCTCTTTAATATATATTATTAGTTTGTTAAAATCGCTGAAAGGCGAAAAGATTTTATTCTTAGGCATCCAATCTCGATTATGCATGGAAGTAGTGATCTTAATGTACGTGAATCATAACTAAAAAGAGAATGTATGAAATTATTTTGTGTCTTGTTATTTTGTATGTTAGGTATTTCTGCGTTTACAGCAGATAAACCAAATGTCATTATTATTTATACCGATGACCAGGGATATGGCGATTGCAGTTTACTTAACCCTGACTCTAAATTTAAAACTCCCAATATTGATCGAATTGGCAGTGAGGGAATAGTCTTCACGGATGGCCACAGTAGTAACACAGTTTGTACTCCTTCGCGTTATGCTCTCTTAACAGGGCGCTACAGCTGGCGAACTTACCTTAAGAAAGGTGTCATCAGCAGCCCTGACAAACCATTAATCTCTAATGATAGAGCAACACTTGCTTCACTGCTTAAAAGAAATGGTTACAACACTGCTATGGTCGGTAAGTGGCATCTTGGAATGACATTTAACGAAGATGGCAGCAAGATCCTTGATGGCCCGATTCAAAAAGGTTTTGATTACTTCTGGGGTATTCCAGCTTCAATGAACTTCGGTCATTGCGCCTGGTACGATATGGATTTTGCCAAAGTAGCTCCAAGTCTTTGGACTCAAAAGAAAAAGAATCAAATAGCTATTTCAGATTACCGAATTATCCCCCCTTATGAAAAGACTCCTCCTAAAAAGAATCCAATTAGTGTTGCTGCTGACTTTGAGGATATCAAAGTTCTAGAACGATTTACTGAGAAGGCTGTGCAGTGGATTGATAAAGTACACAAAGACGATAAGCCGTTCTTTCTGTATATGCCTTTAACTTCACCTCACAAACCGGTCATTCCTCAAGAACGTTTTCGTGGTAAGTCGCAAGCAGGTTCTTATGGCGACTTTATGATTGAAACAGACTTCTGGGTTGGTGAAGTTATGAAGGCTTTAGAGGATCGTGGTATTTATGATAATACGATGATTATTTTCAGCTCAGATAATGGCCCGGAAAATACTTACCCCAAAAGAATGGTACTTCACAAGCATGACAGTAACCACAACCTTCGTGGCGGAAAAAGGGATATCTATGAAGGTGGACACAGAGTGCCATTTTTAATTTCCTGGCCAGCTAAACTTAAAGGCGGTGTAACTTATAATAAACCGGTTAGTCAAATCGATTATTTCGCCACAATAGCTGAGATTGTCGGAGATAAGATGAACGCTACAGAAGGAGAAGATAGTTTCTCGTTTGCACCGTTATTTTATCAAAAGCAGCCTGTGACAAGGGAAGCGATGATTCACCATTCAATCAAAGGACAATTCGCGATTCGTAAAGGAAAGTGGAAATACATTTCTTCTCTTGCCAGCATAAAAACTAAAACAATTAAGCCTGGTCTTTATAATCTTGAAGAAGATCTGGCGGAAGAAAATAACCTTTTAGATAAACATCCAGAGATTGCCAAAGAGTTAGAGGCCAAATTGAAAAAGATTATTTCATCTGGGAAAACCAGAGAAGAATGTACGACTAAAAACGATACTCCTGTAAATATCCAGTAATCTTATGAAAGGGCTCCTTCAAGGAGCCCATGCTTTAATTAGAACTCGCCACTGTGATCGACACAGGTCCATGGAAGACCATGATTATTGAGTTGTTCCATGAACGGATCAGGATCAAGCTGCTCCATGTTGAAGACACCTCTTCCAGACCAAGTGCCATTGCATATGAGCATAGCGCCAATCATTGCCGGGACTCCAGTGGTATAAGATACTGCTTGTGAACCGACTTCCTCGAAACACTTTTCGTGGTCGCAGATGTTATAAACATAGACCGCTTTCTCTTCGCCATCTTTCTTACCGCGAATAATGTTACCGATACAAGTACGACCAGAAGTTGTTTTACCTAAGTCACCCGGATTTGGTAGGACTGCCTTGAGGAACTGAAGAGGGACAATTTCTTTGCCTTCATAAACAACTGGATCAATACGCGTCATACCGACGTTTTGTAAAACTTCCAAATGCTTGAGGTAGTTCTCAGAAAAGCTCATCCAGAATTGAGCCTTTTTGATTGTCGGAATGTGTTTAACCAAAGACTCCATTTCTTCATGGTACATGCGGTAAATGCTGTAAGTACCAACTCCCTCAGGGCAGGTATAAGTTTTCTTCGTAGACATCGCCGGAGTTTCCTGGAAGTCACCATTTTCCCAATGTCGACAAGGAGCCGTAACTTCACGGATATTGATTTCCGGATTGAAGTTAGTTGCAAAGTGCTGACCATGATCACCGCCATTAACATCTATGATATCCAGTTCATTGATCTCATCAAACTGATTTTTTAGAGCCCAGGAAGTAAAGACATTTGTAACCCCGGGGTCAAAACCAGAGCCCAGCAGGGCAAATAGACCGGCTTCCTCAAAGTGCTTTTGGTAGTCCCACTGCCATTTGTACTCAAACTTTGGTACATCCAGTGGCTCATAGTTAGCCGTATCCATGTAGTTGCAACCAGCATTTAGACAAGCATCCATGATGTGAAGATCCTGATAAGGTAGAGCCACATTTATCACCAGGTATGGATCACACTTCTTTAAAAGCTCAGTCAGTTCAGGGACATTGTCAGCATCGACTTGTTCTGTAGCTATTTCAACATTAAGCCTTTCTTTAACAGAAGCAGCTATATCTTCACATTTGGATTTTGTTCTGCTAGCGAGAATGATATTCGTAAAAACATCACTTACCATGGCGCATTTATGGGCAACAACAGAGCCAACGCCACCAGCTCCAATAATCATAACAGTTGACATCTTAGATATCCTTAAACTTTTAAATATGTGTAACTTTTTAAACAGCTCTCATAAAAATCATTAAGCTTAACGCCTTCACGGGCAGCGATTTTACCATCTTTGATTTGCTTATCGATGGAATTCTTTACCTTAGCCGCCATGTAATCGGGATTGTACTGCATGGTTGAGAGAACGTTCTCTGCTGAATTCCCTTTGATCACTTCTTCAATGTAGAAATTACTTTCATCGTCAGCATCAGTAAAAACATGTACTTCATTTAAACGACCAAATAGATTGTGCATATCTCCCATGACGTCCTGATAAGCTCCGGTTAGGAATAAACCGACATAGTATGGTTCGCCATTAAATGTATGTAGCTTCACTGATTTTGAGTTAATGTCCTCATAATCAATGAAATGGCAGATCTTACCATCGGAATCACATGTGATATCCACCAAGCTGCAAAGCTCAGTCGGCTCTTCATTTAAACGACTGATTGGTACAACCGGCAATACTTGACCAATGGCCCAGCTGTCTGCTGCAGATTGAAAAACTGAGAAGTTACAGAGGTACTGCTTCGCGAGCAGATCATCAAGGCCTTGTAAGTCTTCAGGGATGAACTCCTGCGTTTTCAAAATGACATCTATTTTTTGCATAATGCGCCAGAAAATAGTTTCTATCTTGGCTCTTTCTTCTAGCTCAAGGATCCCAAGTTTAAAGGCATTGTAGCAATCTTCTCTGTAGCCATTGGCATCGTTGTAAATTTCTTGAAAATTCTTTTCTGTCAGAATTTTTTCAGCTTCGCGAATATTTCTAACAATGGAGTGCTCCCCAGATTGCTTACGTGTATCAAAAGTGTTTGAGTAAGGTTTGATTTCATCAATTACACGAGTGATGACACAAGAATGGTGCGCTGTTATAAAGCGACCGCTTTCGCTGACAATATTTGGGTCATCAACACCTTCTTCATCACAAATATCTTTTAGACTGGAGATGATATCCGTCGCATATTCATTCACTGAGTAATTTCGCGAAGAATCATTCGTTGAACTTGATCCATCATAATCAATAGCCAAGCCACCGCCGACATCGAAGTACTCGAGAGGAATTCCCAACTTACACAATTTTGAGTATATTCTGGCGCCTTCATTGATCGCATCTTTAAAAACTCTAACGTCTGATATCTGACTGCCAATGTGAAAGTGAAAAAGCTTTATGCAGTCTTCCATTTTGTGATCTTTAAGCATTTTGATCGCTGCCAGTATTTCTGCTACAGTCAGACCAAATTTCGCACGATCTCCACTGGAACTGGCCCACTTGCCACGGCTTTTAGCTGAAAGCTTGGAACGTAAGCCTATAAGAGGTTTAACCTGAAACTCTTTAGAAGTTTCAATGATGGCAGCGACCTCAGAAACATTCTCAATGACAATCACCATATTCTTGCCCATTTTTGTTCCCAGCAAAGCAAGGCGGAGGTAGTCATAGTCTTTATAACCATTGAGTATTGTCAGGCTATTGCGATTATCATTGTAGGCTAGAACTGCTAGAAGCTCTGCTTTGGAACCTGCTTCTAAGCCATAATTATAGGGGGATCCGGCATCGACTATTTCCTCTACAACTTCACGCATTTGATTGACTTTTATAGGGAAGACACCTGTAAAGCGACCTTCATAGTCAAAATCTTCAATAAACTGTTCAAATGATTTATTAAGGAGTTTTACTTGAGAACGCAAAACGTCATGAAAACGAATAACCGCAGGAAACTCAATTTTCTGGCTGGTCATTTCATCGATAACATCTTGTAGAATAATTGTCGGTTTATCTGTGGATTTACCTGGTAGGACAGTGAGAGAACCGTTGTTATTGATCGCAAAGTAACCATCACTCCAACGACTGACATTATAATATCGGTCAGGATCCCATAAGCACTTATTGTCCATGCGAATACATCTCCAAGATAAAAACGAAAATAAAATTATCAAAAATATGGCGCTGAATATTCCTATAAACACAGAAAAATCAATTCACATAATTATAAAAAAATGTTAATACACATGGTGCATCCAGAAATCCTGATTAAGTTTAGGCGAAAATTAACGTGAGAGACACATTGAACAGTAAATTCGTCAGGACAATACCTGTAAAAACAGACAAGTTTCCTTTTGCTCCGGCAACTATGCTGGCGCCCATGGAGGGAATCACCAATCATCCGGTGAGAACGGCTATATCTGCCCTTGGTGGATTAGGCGTAGTCTGTACTGAATTTGTTCGTGTTTCTGTCGCTGAACTGAAATCTCGTGAGATTCGTTCTGTGATGCGCCCAACAGAAGGCGTGCCGTTGAGTGTACAGATCATGGGGAATAAGCCTGATTTAATGGCAGATACAGCTCGCAAGTTCTCAGAAGCCGGAGCAGATGTTGTTGATATTAATCTAGGTTGTCCTACAGCAAGAGCTGTCAAGGGAAATGTCGGCTCTGCTATGCTGAAAGATCCAGATCTTCTATACGAAGTTCTTTGTGCTATGCGCAAAAATATTTCAGGATTGCAGTCAGCGAAGATAAGAGCAGGATTTGACAACGCTGATCACACATTGCTCATTGCTGAAGCTGTTGAAGCAGCTGGTGTAGACTTTATAGTGGTTCACCCCAGACGTCGTAGTGACTTTTATGAGGGAGTCGCGGACTGGCGTATTATCGGCATGATCAAGGAACGCTTAAAAATTCCTGTTGTTGGGAATGGCGATGTCTGGTACCCGACAGATGCAGAAAGAATGTATAAAGAATGCGGTTGCGATGCAGTTATGATTGGCCGTGGAGCCTTGCGTAATCCATGGATATTTAACATGCTGCAAGATAAAAGCGACTGGCAGCCATCTGCAGAAGAAGTTTTTAACTATGTCGATAATTTCATGAATGATCACCTCGAAGAATTTGAGGGGCATGAAATGGGCGTCGTTAAGCGTGCTAAAGAGAACTGGCGTTATCTTTGCCAATTATTTGAAGATGGCAATACAGTTGGCAGAGAAATATTGCGCCAACAGACTTATAGTGATTTTCGATCAGCGTTAATGAACTATCTAGAGTCTAAGAAACCAGAAGAGTTTGACTTTCACGGTCACCTAAAACCCAAAAACTCGGGAAGTGGACTCGCAGCAGAGGAATAATTAATTGGATAGCGTGACTCATAATGGCCCACTACTGGCCGATTTAAGTCAGGTCTGCATGGCCTACAGTCTTTGGAAACAGGGTATGCAGAATTATCAGGCAGCCTTCCATATCTACTACCGAAAAGCTCTCTTTAAGGGTGGCTTTGCTGTTTTTGCAGGTTTAGACCAAATCCTTGAGATTTTAAATAATTTTAAGTTCACCGAAGAAGATGTCGATTTCCTTCGAACCCTTAAGAATCTTGATGAAACACCAACTTTTGAAGAAGACTTCCTTAATTACCTTTTAGAGATGACTGCAGATGTTGAAGTTTCTACGGTAGAAGAAGGCGAGATAATCTTTCCCAATCTGCCAATCGTCAGAGTTACGGGAAATATTATCGTAGCACAATTACTCGAAGCTGGTTTGCTTAATGCAGTCAATTACAATTCCTTAGTGACAACCAAAGCGGCAAGGATTGCTCTGGCTGGCAAAAGTTCTCCGATCTGGGAATATGGCTTAAGAAGAGCTCAGGGCTCTGAAGCTGCTCTAAGAGCTGCACGTGGAGCCTGGATCGGTGGTTGTGCAGGTACAAGCAATGTTCTGGCTGCCAAGATTTATGGCATTCCCCTCATTAATACTATGAGCCATAGCTGGGTACTCGCGCACGAATCTGAAGGGGCTTCTTTCAAGAGTTATATAGAGTCTTCTCCACAGCAGCAGATTCTTGTCGTCGATACTTACGACATTGAAGATGGCGTTAAAAAGCTAATTGAAGTACTCGATGAAATGAAGCTGGAAGAAGATAAACTGCCTTACGCTATTCGATTGGATTCCGGTGATCTTGTTGAAAACAGCAAAATTGTTAGAAAACTTCTCAACAAAGCCGGCTATAGAAATATAAAGATTGCCGCCAGTGGGGATCTCGATGAATACTCTGTCGATGATCTTAAAAATCGTGGTGCCCGTATCGATATTTACTGCATAGGCACCCGTTTAGTAACTGCTTTCGATGAGCCCGCTCTAAATGGCATATATAAGATGTCTGCCGTGAGGAAGACTGAGGATGAAGAGTGGCAGTATAAAATCAAAAAGACTAATGACTTCACCAAAATAACCAACCCTGGCGTCCAACAGGTTAAGAGATTTTCAATAAATGGCATCATGCAGTGCGATGTTGTCTATGAAGAAGGTCAGACCCCGAGTGATATGGCAGTTAACTTAAAAACCGGCTTAACCGATTATCCCGATGGTGACGGAGAAGATCTCCTCAAGCCTGTTTTTTCGAAAGGAGAGCAGCTTTGTGATGATCCGGACATACATACGTCACGCCAAAAATGCCTCGATGGTTTAGTGAAAATGCCCCGTGGCATGAAGGCTATACTTTTCCCTGAACCTCACAGGGTTTGTCTAGACGATAATCTTAATCGCATAAAGAACGACTTACTTAGGTCCTAAGCCTGTTGAAAGTTGTGCCGCAAATTACGACAGTCTTCCCCTTATTGACTGCCCATTAAAATTCACGGCTATGCTTAAATGTGATTTACGCTTGTTTTTAGTATAAAAAATGAGTGTTCTCGCTGCATGTTTTGGTGGAGCATAAATGAGCGATTCTATAAAAGTCCGTAAAATCGGCAAGTATATTCTGCAGCGTCAACTTGGACAAGCTACTATGGGAACCATTTGGTTAAGCCACCATATGAGACTGGATCTACCTGTCGCAGTAAAGCTCTTCAAACCTTCGCTCTTTGAAGAAGATCCAGAGTATCTTGAACGTTTAATCCAGGAAGGGAATCTCGCCGGCTCTACAAACCACAAGAACATCATTCATATCTTTGATGCAGGTAACGAAGGAAAGACTTACTACATGGTTATGGAGTATGTTGACGGTGGAAATGCTGAAGAAATGATTGAGAATAGGGGACGTTTAACACCTGAAGAAGTGATTGAGCTCGGTCTGGTGATTTGTGGTGCTATGCGGGATGCTCACGAACACAACATTATCCACCGAGATATCAAACTTGAAAACATTATGTTGACTGGTGAAGGGCGCATAAATATTGCTGACCTTGGCTTAGCTAAGCGCAGAGACGATGATTATGGTTCTAATATGACTGGCTTCGCTATAGGTACGCCTTACTACGGACATTCTTTTGAGTTTTGGACGCATCTACAAGAGAGTCAGGATCTTACGGTTGATATGAGTGGAAAAATGTAGCCAGTAATATTGGAATTAAAAATCCATGAATGAACTTTATTTATGCCATTTTCATGCTTAATTGAGCTCTGTATTTCAATTTAGATTGTAGCCAGTATGTATCTCGAGAGTATTAAATCTAAGCGCAACGGAAAAACTTACATAACCCATCTCGTGCGTGAAA
>JAKVBD010000165.1 GCA_022446985.1 Lentisphaerales bacterium | reverse complement strand
ATTTTTATAGGTTGATTGACCAGCACAAAGCCAGACTTCACCAATGGCAACGTTTTTAATATCGATACTATTCTTACCTTTGATGGATATAGAGAAGCCAGTGCCATAAGCTGGAGTTTTGAGGATGACCTTCCATTTGCCGTTTGAGTCTGCTGTTGTCGCCACTTCACTTCCCCAACTGGCTTTAACAGAGACCTTTTCCCCTGGTTCAGCAACACCCCAAATGGCATTACCGGTTTTTTGCTGAAGGATCATATTATCGCCAAAGATATTGTGCACTTTGACATCTGCTGTCAAAAATGGGCAGAGTAAAAAGATCAGTAGAAAGTAAAATTTCTGCATAAGTTTTCCTGTACTTGTTTTATCTCACAGACCATTTCGGATGACATCTGCAAAAACTGACTTTTGGCATAAACTTTTTCTGATTTTTTTTTGGTGTTGCTTCAGTTTAATGTATTCTTATACAGAATGAAGTATGAAAAAGGGCAATATGACTTCACAGAAAATAATCGACAGGACAATAGAAGTACGTGATCCCAATGGTATCTGGCAAGGCTTGGAAACACTTAAGGTGCGGCTGTGGATACGCGGCAATATACTGATGATCAAGTTTAAGTCTCCCCACACACGATTACTGAATGTAGAAGTCTCGACAAGGAAAGCCTGGATTAAGATTTATGACTTCCCTAAGCTGGGCAGTACTGCAATTCTGGATGGTTTTCTTTGTGAAATTGAAGGAGACAAAGGGGGTCAAGAAAGGTAATTTCAGCACCCTCACTAAAGTGAAGTTATTTTGGGATGATCTCGATCTTTTATTCTTTTTTGGCTATGCCCTGTGGAATTATTTAACTTGCCCCTACATCTTCAAATAGCTCGGTTTTGAGTTTAAAGAATTACCTTCTACTAATGACGAGCAGCGTCTGACTATTACCTTTCCAGATCGCATACCGACTCACTGTAAAACTCATACATTTCACTTTAACAAAGACGGTTTTTAAAGTCTCCTGCATTACAATGCCGATGTCTTTTGGAATGGCGCCAGAGGTCAACACTATTGCGATGACTTTAAGCAGCTAGGTGGCTTGGTTCTGGCAACACAGCGCTATGTTTACCCATAGAATTGGGGGTTTCTTCAAAGTTATAGAAAGCTGGGTTGAAGAAGTTGAAGGACAGTGAGAGATTACTTTTCCTGCCCTTTGTACAAGACCTTCACTGTGTCTGAGGATAATGCTTTGTTGAATATGGCAAACTCATCCAGTTGACCATTAAAAGACATTTGGTCATCTTTGTTGGATCCTATCGTCAGGTAAGGCAGAAGGTTTTCAGTGAAAATACCTTCCAAGTTTGATTTCGCTGCTTTCAATTTACCATTATGGTAGAGAAGCATTTTGTTGCCATCATAAACAAATGCAAAGTGCTGCCAGGAGTTTGCCGGCAAAGTACTGGATAGCGCTGTTATGGTACTTACGCCATGGCGGTTTAACATTTTAGCTTTGAGTATTCCCTGTTCCAATTCGAGAGTGAACTGGCCTTTTTCATCGCCATTTCTAGCAATAATACCGCTACTTAATGCAGGTATTTTTAACCAACCAGATACGCTCAAATTCTGCGCTGCTTTCGGGTAAGCTGGAACATGTAAGTACGCTTCTTTAGTTGACTGGTAAGCGTTACCTTTATAACCTTTTGTAGATTTTGCATTTGCAGTTTTTATGCGGCCTGGAGAGAAGGCAGAGTAGTTGTAGTATTTACCAGAGTTATCTTTTTCCATTGGTAGGTAAATCACTGGTGATAATGAGCTGATTTGATTTTGATAGTCATGTTGCAGGATTGGTAGAGTCCTGACAAAATAATCGTCTCTAACAGTCATATCCAAGATCTTACCTTTATTGTTCAGCTTAAGACCCTGACCAGCCGTGAGGACCTTTTCATCGCCTTCATTTGAAATTGCCTGGACTTTGCCTTTAAAAACAAAGAGGGTCGTGTCTTTACGATCAAAAGCTTCTATGGCAAATTCAGTTCCCAAATCGTTAAAGACAGCTTTGGGTGTTGTTATAGTGAAGCCTTCATCGCCATCTTTAGTATGAGCATAAACTTTACCCTCGGTCATGGCCAGAAGTTCGGGATCTTCGGCTTTAAAGGTCGCAGGTGCTTCTAAGATAACTTTGACACCTTCGCCATAAATCAGCTCGACAAGTCCTTCTTCGAGGGTGTATTCCCCGATCAAACGATCACCAATACTGACAGGCTGACCATAGGCATTTTGCAGTTTGTAGTTGAGGCCGGAGACAACTTGTGCAACCGAGTCGTACTTGGGCGCTGGTTTATAATTAATGAAGAAAGCCAGGATGAGGCAGGCTGCGACAGCAAAAATCCAGGTTGGGAACTTTTTGATTTGCTGTTTTGGGCGCTCTTCCTTGCGAAGCAGATTATCAATATCCGTGAAATTGGGCAGAGACTTATGTTTCTCCATCAGTAGACTTTGAGTGTGGCAGTGTTCGTAGTATTCTTCGGCCCAGCCGTCTTCTTTCATTAATTCATTGAGGCGTTTGTGCTCTTCATATGTTAAGGCTCTGACTCCTATGAGTGAAAGGTATTTTTCAAACTCTTTGCGTTTATCATCTTTCATGAGCTGACCTCCACTTTTTTGACACACTCTGTCAGTTTTTGGCGGATCCTGAAGAAAGCCTGGATGATGGTATTCACCGGAATATTTTCCAGTTCGGCAATTTGGTTGACAGCGAGGCCGTCTTTATAGCGTTTGTGCACATAGTTTTGGTACTTTTCCTGAAGAAGAGAGATACACTTGTTCAGCTTTTCTTTGCGAATATCGTGCTCTTCTGCGATGGAATCAGCAGTGTTTTTCATGCGTTCATGAATATCTTCATCAAAGACTAGTCGATCGCGGTATTTCTTTTGGCGGTAGGCTTTTATTTGGAAATAGGCGATGCTTTGGGACCAGGCATTGAAGTTGGTTCCCATCTCAAAATGTTGGCGTTTACTCCAGGCAACCAGACAGGTCTCTTGAAGAATTTCATTCGCTGCTTCAGAATTGGATGTCTGAGAGTAGATGTAGGCAAAAAGCTTACTCTGGTGATCAGTTAACAGCTGGATAAATTCCTTTTCGGTTTTTGATCTTTCCATAGAGTGTAAACTTTCTGAGCTAGCCTTTTTTCTGTAAGCATCAGTATAAAAGGAGGTATACCTTTTGTCAATTACGTTGAAGCGTGTTACAGCGTTGGCATTCATAATCTTAATTCAAATATTTGTTAGCTCTTAAGTACAGGTGGTTATTAATCAAATAACCTGAGGTTACGGAGATATTATGAAAGTTTTGTAAAAATCTAAAAAAATTAAAAAAGCGGCTGCACTTGTGCAGGAAGTACAGCCGCTATGTGTGTGTGGTGTATGGAAAAGTCTTTGCCCTTTGGCATATCAGTATAATAACAGCTGAGAATTGGAATATTATGACTTCATGAAAAACTTTCATAATAAATAATTATTATATTCCGAGTTACACATTTTGCTTTTAGAAGTGACAAAGGTTAATATACATGTATGGGCTGATGAGAAGAGGAATTCTGTGACTTTTAGAAAAAGAGTTAGGCTGACTTTAAGGCTTGGTTTGTTACTACTCATACCAAGTTTTTATGGCAACGATTTGCTTGATCTCTCTTTTGAAGAATTAATGGAAATAAAAATTTCGTCGACTTCTTTTTTTGAGACCTCTGTCGCTGAATCACCAGGCTATGTTCAGGTTTTTGATCTAGGGAAATTAGAACTGGGCGCTCACTACACTATAAGTGATATTCTCGAACACTATGCTGTCGGCAGCTCTGTTGGTAGTCACCCTCGTCATGGAGCTCTTCATGGAGTCCGTGGTATACTCATCGATAACAGCGCCAAAACTCCACTTATGATCAATGGCCAACAAATTAATCCAAGGTCACATTTTGGTTCTTCGCTTTCTTTGAATTCTCCTTTCTTAGGAGATATGCAAAGAGTGGAAGTTATCAATGGGCCGGGAGCTATCATCCATGGATCCGGTGCCATTAATGGTTTTATAAACCTCATCCCTAAAAATGGTGAGGATAATGAAGGCGGCTTTGCGACTGTTACTTATGGCCATAAGGATCAGCTTAAGAAACTTGAAAGTGGCTATGGTATTAATTATGGCCCAAAGAAAAACGTCTACATTTATGGTGGAGTCATTGAAGCAGACGGTTTTGAAGCAGATAAAGGCTATGGATTGGATGACGCCGCATATGGTGACTATGAAACAAAGGCCTGGGAGGATAACAATTTTCGCTTATCGACTTTTTGGAATCATGAAAATTTCAGTTTACAGGCATTTTATCAAGAGCTTAATTCAAGCTCACAGACCTCTACAGATTTTAGTTCTGGCGGACCTCAACTTCATCATCCGTTTCATACAACGGCATTAGGTTTACAACCGAAATTGATTATGGATTTGTCCGATACTGAAAGCCTGGAAATTGTCGAATCCTTTTTCTGGCATGAGCACAGCTATCCCAATACAGGAACTCCTACAGGTGGTCGTGAAATGCATTGGGAAAACAAAGTCATTTTTAGAACGACATGTATAGAAGATCATTCGATAGGCATTGGTGGCCTGCATGGAATTAAAGAGTTTGATGCCGGGAGTCAGTTTTTTCAAAGCGATGTCGATGGGCCCTTTGAGTCGGTTGATACAGAATGGCAAGAATATAGTCTCTTTCTCGAAGATACCTGGACGATAACGGAGAAACTCACTTTATCCATGGCTTTAAGGTATGATAAATATAAGATGGATGAAGTCACCACAAATGGCATTAGTTATACTCCCGAGGATGAAGACCAATGGTCTCCCAGAATTGCTTTAGCTTACCAGATAAATGATTTTCACAACATAAAATTGTCTTATCAACATGGTTTTCGAATGCCGGATGCGTCTTACTATGACTGGTTTACTCAAAATAATAATGCTGCGGAAGCTCTAGATTACCAAACGGCAACTCTTGAACCTGAAAGTATGGACAGCTACGAACTGAACTACATGTGGGATGTCACCCCGAAACTGAGCTTAGGGGTAAACCTTTTCTATAATGAATACAAGGATCAACTTGCCTGGGGGAATTTACAGAATATTTGGAGCGATAACCAGGTAACTGATATAAATGCTTATAACGGTGTTATTTGGGGCGGTGGGCAATTTCAGAATTCAACTGATGAAAGCCAGGCTTATGGCGGTGAATTTATAGTTAATTACTATTTGCTTGATAATGTTCACACCAGCTTAAGTTATGGCTGTACAAAATTGGCAGGTGTGGATGTTCAGAAATATCCTTCGCACCAGATCAAGTGGAATACTTCAGCGCAATTATTAAATAATAAACTAACACTTGGATTTAATTACCTTTTTAATAGTTCGTATCAGAATGGGCAAATACCGGGACATGATGATATTTATGGTGACCAAAGACACTTGGTCGATGTTTTTACAAGTTATAAAATTCGTGAAAACCTGATTGCCCGCTTTAGCATCGAAAACCTTTTTGCTACTGATGTACCAAGGATGAGCTTTAATTCCGGAAGCTCTTATGAAGGCAATCTTGGTTCAGATGAAAGATTGGCCTACTTTTCACTGACTTACCTTTTTTGAATTTAAATACTTACAAATTCAAATAGTGATTTTAATCAGCACTAGAGTTCACGTATTAATCATTATTAAGCAATTTTACAATGAGGGTTTACATGACTTTTTACAGATATCAGAGGCCTAATGCTTTATTGGAATTGTTGATCGTCGTTGCCATAATCGAAATTTTAATAACTCTACTACTTCCCAGCCTCAATCGTGCCAAAGAAGAAGCTTTTCTTGCTGTTTGTTTAAGTAATGTCGGTCAATTAGGCAGAGCTTCACAAAAGATAATGATTATAAGCTGCCTTTTCCAAATTGGGTTGTACAGGAAGGCGAAGGGACCGATAACCATGGAAGTTGGAAGTACAATGACGCAGCTTGGCTGTACGACGTAAGAGTTGGTAAAGATGGTCCTGAGCATGTTGAGTATGGAGTCCTTTGGAAATATTTAGGGACTCGCGATGTTTATCGTTGTCCAGGAGATAAGTATTATACCTCAGGTGAAACACGCTGGCACAGAAATAAATTGACCAGTTATAATTCGAATGGAGCGATCATTGGCTTTGGCACTAGTGTTGCCTGGACAGGTAGATTCCCGAGTTATTATTTAAGTCAGCTTCGAGCCGACGGCGTTTACTACTTTTGTCAGGATATTGAGGCGAATTGGAATGATGGTGGCAATCATGCCGGTGAAATTGGTAAGAAATGGTGGCCGGATACTGGCGCTTGGAGAGATACCAGATTTAGGTTGCCGGAGCATCATCGAGGAAGAACTTCAGTTACTTTTTTAGACAACTCAGCAATGATTGTTAGTGGCGGTAAATGGGAGGAGTGGGATAGAGATAGGCCTGGTCGCTTTTATTACAATCCTGGCTCTGAAACAGGTGATAATCACAATCCATTTTAATTCGCAAAAGTTGAAGGCTTGATTAGAGCCTAACTCATATTTGCGTTCGAAATAAATATATTTTTTAGAGAACTTTGTGAATATGAGATAAATATCATATTTCCATCATATAGAGTTCATTTTGGTATTTTATGCTGTTTTTAGTAGCCACTTACGGCTATTGTTAAAAGTACATAAGGATGTGAAGATGAAAATACTTATCAGTCTAATGCTCGCCTGTATGGTCGTTTCTGCAATGGCCGTTGAAAAAGGTGGAAAAGAAAAGCCATCGAAAGTTAAACAAGATGATGCCATAACGAAGATGTGGCAGGAAATGCTTGCCGAGAATAAAGAATATGACAAGATGAAAAGTGAAGGAGCTTCGGTTGAAGAGTTGAAGTTGCAGGAAACTCTGATTAAAGAACTGTACGCCACTGTGATTGCCATGAAAAAAGATATGTATGGCGATGCCGGAACAAAGTCTGGCGCTAAAAAGGCTTCCGGCCCCATAATGGCCGTTTGGCAGGAAATGCTTGCTGAGAAAGAAAAGTATGGCGTCATGCAAAAAGACGGTGCACCAAAAGCAGAACTCGCAGAACAGAAAGCGGTGATAAATGCTCTTTACAAAGAAGTTCTGGCGATGAAAAAATCCGCACAAAAGAAATAATATTTTGATCATGGTCCGGTGTATTCATCGGGCTTTTTTGATGACAGGCGCATTGTGAAAATTTTAATTGTTGAAGATGACGAAAAAACTGCAGCTCTTTTAAGTAATGGTTTGAAGCAGTCCGGTTATGCAGTCAGCCGTGCTCAGGATGGCTTGGATGGTCTGGCGATGCTTTGTTCTGAAAAGTTTAATGCTGTTGTTGTCGATATAATGATGCCCGGAGTTGACGGCTTGACGATGGTTGAAAAAATTCGCCAGAAAGGTGTTGAAACTCCAGTTATTTTCCTCAGTGCTAAAAACACCGTTTCAGATAGAATAAAAGGGCTGAAATCCGGTGGCGATGATTACCTTGTAAAGCCTTTTGATTACCTTGAGTTGGAAGCTCGTTTGGAAGCGATATTGAGGCGTGATCATAGTGAAGATGCCGTAGGTACAAAATTAAAATTAGCTGATCTTGAGCTGGATTGCTTGAGACGTAAAGTTGAGCGCAACGGTCAGCAACTTGAGTTTGCTGCCAAGGTATTTGCCATATTTGTGTATCTGATGCAACGACCGGGGCGTGTGGTTTCAAAATCGATGATTATGAGTCAGGTTTGGGATTATGACTTTGACCCTCAGACAAATGTTGTCGAAGCTGCGATCTACCGGCTACGAGAGAAAGTGGATAAAGATTTTGCAAAGAAATTGATCAAAACAGTGCGTGGCGTTGGTTATGTCATCGAAGACTGAAAGTCATTTTTTCAAAAGTTTAAAGGGACGTTTATTGCTGCGCTACAGTCTTCTTTTGGGGCTGTTATCGGTGTTTGTTTTTACTGCTATTTATCAAGGTATCGATCAACAGTTGACTGAAAAAGCCGATGCTGAATTGAGGAAGTTTTTATACTTTTTCTCAGTAGTAAAGTACACCGATAAAAAGACAGACTATCCCAAGTGGTTTAAGGAGAAGAGCAGTAACATTCTCATGGAGTCCTCAAAGAGCGGCGGACCATCGATGTTTGCGTTATATGATTTATCTGGAAGTTTGCTTTATAAGTCCGAAGGTATGGATTTTGAGTTTTCTTTTGAAAACTATTTGGTCAATGCCGGCACTATGAAGGAGCCCTATTTTCAAGATGTAGCACTGCATTCCGGTAAGAGTTACAGAATGATGCTGGTTGATTTCAAAAAGAGTTATCTCCTCATGGCAGCTATGTCGAGAAAAGCAGATAGGGAGCAACTGGATTATTATCGACAACTTTTTGTGATAGGGGGCGCTCTGTTATTTTTGGGCGGCTTAGGAATTGCCTGGTTGACATTAGGACAGGCAACTTCTGGTTTAAAGAGAGTTAAAGAGGCAGCAGATTCAATTACTGCAAGTGGAGATTACCGTCAAGAGATTTTGTTGAACAATGAGGGTACAGAAGTTAATGGCTTGATCTTGTCATTCAATAAATTGTTACAGCACACCGATGTGCTGATTGAAGAACTCGAGGAGGTGAGTAATAACGTTGCTCATGACCTGCGCACGCCGATTACCCGTATGAAGACTTTAGCGCAAACAACTTTATTGAATAAGAATGAATCTTTGAGTCTCGAAGAGTTTGCCGCTCAAGTTCTCGAAGAGTGCGAGTTGCAGTCAGGAATTATTGAAACTGTCTTGGCCATCGCCGGACTGGAGTCAGGGACAGCTACTTTAGCCAAGTCAGAATTTAATTTTGTAGAGGTCATTGAAGGGCTATACCATCTTTATAAACCAGTTGCAGAAAATGAAGATATTAAGCTGACTTATACAGTTCCGGAAAAAGCTGTTTTATACAATGGCGATCGTCGCAAAATAGAACGGGCTTTGGCGAATATTGTTGATAACGCACTCAAATACACAGATGCTGGAGGTGAGGTCAGTATTACACTTAGTATTACAGAAGGTGGTTTGATAGTTGAGATTCAAGATACCGGCATGGGAATCAGTGCCGATGAATGTCAGAAGATTTTTAAGCGCTTTTACCGTTGTGACAGCAGTCGTTCAAAAGCCGGTAATGGTCTCGGTCTCAGTATGGCTGATTCTGTAATCCGTGCTCATCAAGGGACAATAACAGTCAGTAGCCAACTTGCAAAAGGCAGTAGCTTTTGTGTGGAGCTCAGCGCTTGAATTGTTTCTCAGGATTAGGGTAATGATTCTTGATTTTGTGTTTTTAGCGGTATTGCATAGAAATTACTTACGAAACTTTTCAGGTATGCTCGGGAGATCTAATGGTGGCCTTATAAGGAGTTGTATTTGAGACACAACCCAAAGAACCAGAATGCCTAGAAGAATGCCTAGATTGCAGTGCTTTAGCGAGAATAGGAAAGTTGATTATTTTCTGTTAGATACAGATTGGGTTAAAAATAATAGCTTGACTTAGTTAAAAAATGTAGAAATAAGAAGAACTGCGTCTGAGTAATCAAATGAATTTGGACTCTAGCTGACTTTTTTAGCAGTACTTGATACAGATAATCTTTTGGATTACCAG
>JAKVBD010000164.1 GCA_022446985.1 Lentisphaerales bacterium | reverse complement strand
GGCTCCACTTTATGGCATCGACATTTCGTTTGTCTTTGATTGGTAAGTTTTTCAGCATGTCTTTACGTTCAATGTCTGCTTTTTTTACAGCAGCATGGAACTGTTTCTTTAATGCCAGATCACGTTCCCTAATTTCTTTAGGAGTTTCCTCAGTGTTAATGTATTCATCCCAGGATTCTGGATGGTAAGTGTGGAAGTTCTTGCCACCCCCGGCAACGAAATAACCTTCTTTGCGGAAACGCTGCATAAGGCTGACGTCATCACGATTTTTAAATGCCGGTGCCAGAAGCCAGCTGTGTGGGTTGCGGTAGACGCCATGATTGGAAATATGTACGCCGGTGAAAACTGATACTCTCGATGGCTTACAGGAGGCACCAGGAACATGGGCATTTGAAAAGAACATGCCGCGAGCCAAAAGCTTATCGATATTTGGTGTTTTATACTTGTGATAATCATAGATTGCCTGGTAGTCCCGCATGGAACTTATCCAGTGGTTCATATCATCAATTGAGATAAATAATACATTTGGCTTTTTGCCATTTTCAGCAAGCCCAGTACTAAAAAATAAGAAGCTAATTAATAGCAAAACAGATTTCATATTCAAACTCCTTACAGCCAAGTTTTCTTAGCTTTATTTTCCTTCGTTCTTTGAATACTGTTGATAATTTTTTCCTTTCCTTCAGGTTTTGACTCTTTTAGTCTTTTTTCGAGTTCACCAAGACGCTCAGCATAAACATCTTCAATATCCCAGCCACCCACTTCTTTAACGTAGTTTTGCAGTAGTTGATCAAGCTCTTTGGCTTTTTCGGGCATAGTGCTAATCAGGTTGTTTTTCTCTCCCATGTCAGTTGCAACTTTATGAAGTCTGGTTTCGCCTGTATTGAGATGACGCATGAATTTGTAGTCTCCCATGCGAATTGCAGAGATAGGGACGCCGGCATAGTAAGGGTAGTGGAAAACTAAAAATGGATTTTGACGTTTAACTGTACCGGAGTTTCCTTTTTTGAAGACGTCAGCCAGGCTACCGCCATCGATATCTTTTGGAAGAGGGTTTTTATTGCCTGAAAGTTCGTGAAGAGTCGGCAGAAGGTCGTACTGAACTATGGGGACATCACATTGACTGTTAGCTGGAATACCAGGACCTCTGACAACTGTCGGAACGCGCAGTCCACCTTCCATCATTTTAGCTTTTCCGCCTTGAAGGCTTGGGTTGCCGCCATGGCCTCCACCATTATCTGAAGTGAATATAACGTAGGTGTTGTCACTGATACCATTTTCATCAAGTGCCTTAAGCATTGCTCCGAGGCTGTCGTCGAGGTGTTCAATCAGAGCGGCATACATGGCATCTTTTCTATTACCGGCTTTTTCAAGATATTTCTTAATTGTGACTTCGAGTGCAGCGTGGCGAACATGAACAGCATAGTGGGAAACCATGAGGAAGAAAGGCTTTTTGGCTTTTGCCTGAGTGTTAATGAATTCTACGGATTTTTTAGTTAAGCTGAAAACCCTTTTAGGGTCGTCTGCAGGAATAGGCTGTCTATTTTTAATACTGAGCCAATCACCATGGAAATTGCCATTTCCTTCTTTGTTATCATCGATATTATCGGTAATATCGTAACCGATGTCGTCCATGCGGCGGATAGTCATACCTTTGCCAAAATGAGCCGTTACATAGTTGGCATCTGCTTCTTTGACAAACTCTGCCATACCTTTGTGATTTTTAAGGTCAATACCATTCTTTTTAGCCATGATGTCATGGACAGTCATAACCTTTGTACGGGCAGTCGTTTTACCAAATTGCAGACTTATGCGAGATGGTGTACAGGTCGGTGCCGGTGAATAGGCATTTGAAAAGCGCATGCCTTCTTTGGCAAGTCTTTCCAGATGAGGTGTTTTATAAAGATCCCTGGCTAGATCAGGACGTTCTTTGATCATCGGCACAGAAGTATCACCATAGCCCTGATCATCGGTGTAAAAGATAATGAAGTTCGGTCGTTTGCTTTCTTCGGCAAATACACTTAAAGCGAAAAAATGTGTTAGAAGAAAAGCTCCCAGAAGGAATAGGGCGTTTGCGCTGAAATTTCTTTTCATTTAGGTCTCTCGATTAAGAATTGAATATTTTCGTTTATTTATGAATCGAGAGTTAAATTGATTCCTAACAGGCTATTAAAGAATCTTTTGAAGAGTCTGAGTTTTAGCTAACTCCACTTATCATTTAGAATACGGATTTCATGGCAAAGGGCATCTTTGACGCGTTGCTTGTAGACGTAAATAGTTTGCTCCGAAATACCGGTTTCTTTGGCAATGTCAGAGGTTGAACGGCCATTTATGCTCAAGTTGAAACACTGCAGTACTTTTTCAGAAAACTTTGACTGTATGTTTTGGAAGGCACGGTCAGATATATGGGCGCGCCATTCCTTTTCGGCAATCTCTTCAATCTCCGGATTTTCATGAGTCGCGGCGTTAGGAATATCGACCTTTTTATTCTTCTTGGTGTTGGCTTTACGAATATGATCGATGACTTTGTTACGGACTATGCGGTAGAGCCAGGTGCGGAATTTACAGCTGTCAGGTGAGTAGTTGAAGTCACTGATTCTTTCCCAAATTCCCAGGAGGGATGCCTGAGTTAAATCTTCTGCATCGTGATGATCAATTTTCATGCCGCGAATCAGCAAGTATATATAGCGCTTATAGGCATCACTGAATTCATTCCATGAAAGCTCATCTTTTTCATTGTTGCAAAGTCTTTGCAGGAGTGTCACTCTGGTGGGTTGGAAATCAGACATTTACCGGTACTCCTTGTGGTTTAAAATTTTTACATTCAGTTTACTAAAATAGTCATATGCTTCAAAGCTTTTTGGGACGTAAATTTCTTTAAGGTTGGGACAGGCCTTCAGATCATTATAAACAATGTTAATATTGAAGCCTTCAGGTAAGATAACCCGCTCAGTTTTGTCTCCCCTAATCATGAAAGTGCGCATTTTTGTGATTTTACGCAAATCGAAAGTATGGATTCCGGTTCTGTATAAAAGGGAGGGCATTTTTCTTTCTAAAGTTGCTTTGATAACACTGAATTTTTTAGGATTGGTGCCCGTGTAAAGACAAAAAATGTTGACAGCGAACTCTCGTCGTTGTTCTTCATTTAAAAAATCAAGTACAGGGCTGTAAATGAGTTCCCTTTGAAATTGCTGGCCAAGATGATACTTTTTGTAGAGGGTAAATACCTCGTATATATCTGTCAGGTTAATGTTATCTTTATCGCTTCTTTTTCCGGTAATTATCTCACAGACAGTTATCAGTGATTTATTTCCTCCTTTAAGTTTTTTGAAGAGCCCTAGAGCTTCGTCAAAGCGCATGAGTGCCATCAGTATTTTGGCCTTACTATCTAGAGCTTCCAGGTTACCGGGAGATAGTAGCAATGCCTGGTCAAGAAGCTTAAGGGCTTTGTTGAATTGGAATGCGCTCCTGTCCATCTTTCCGAGGCGAATAAATCTTGGGGCTGCTTTTTTTGAAACATTGTCTTTCTGAGCAGTCATTTCCTTAAGGTCATCGTGAGCTTTTTTGACTTGTCTCATAGCCTCGAGTGTGGCCAGTTCCGATTGACGCGCAAGTGTGGCAGCTTCATAGGCATCTTCTTCAGCTTCTCTTGCCTGCTTTTCAGCTTTCTTAGCTTGTTGTTCTGATTGAATTGCCTCAACTTTTGCTTCTCTTGCCTGCTTTTCTTTAGTGCTTAAATTGACCAAAAACCAAATGAGGGTGGTATTGAAGATAAACAAAAATGTGGCAACTAAAACAGTCGTTCGTTGGTTTCTTTTGACGAATAATTTTAAAGAGTCCCATGTACCGGCTTCTTCTGCTGCAGTCGGGAATCCGTGTTGGTATTTTACTAGGTCGGCTTTTAATGCTTCCACATTTTCATAACGGTTTTCCCTTTTTACTTCCATAGCTTTTTTGCAGATGGCAATCAAAGATTTTGGTGTTTCAGGACAAATATCTTTTATCGGTTTGATTTCACCGGTAAGAGTTTTTTTAATCGAAGTTATAGTGTCAAAACCTTCTAGTGGGTTACGACTGGTTAATATAAAAAAAAGAATAGCTCCCAGTGAGTAGATGTCCGAACTGCTTGTGAGTTCTTGTCTTTCGCTTGAAGCCTGTTCGGGCGAGAGGTAACCCGGTGTTCCTTTGATCATGCCATCAAGAGTTACGGGTATAACATACTCTTTCGTTGATTGGTCAATTGTTTGAGTATTGTTTTTATACTCGTTACTACAAGCCAGGCCCCAATCACAGACCTGAACTTCACCAAAATCACCGATTTGGATATTGTCCGGTTTAAGGTCACGGTGAATGATACCCTGTGAATGAGCGTATGAGACGGCATCGCAGATTTTGACGAATATGTCCAGTAGAGTTGCCGTGGATGTGTCGCTTTTAGTCACCCTCTTTTGGAGAGTTTGCCCTCCAAGTAAACGCATTGTAAAAAAAGGCTGCCCTTCATTGTCGTAGCCGGCATCGTACACCGGGACAATATTTGGGTGCTCCAGGGAGGCGCAGATACGGGCTTCATGAAAAAAGCGTTCAACCTTTTCTGGATCATCGGTACCAATCAGTAAGGCTTTTGCGACTTCCCGGCCGGTTACTGTATCGACGGCAATTTCGATAGACTTCATGCCGCCCTGGGCAATTTTCTTCCCAGGCAGGTAGCGGTCATTATCTATTTTCTTTAAATCATCGGCCAGACCCAGTCCCAATGCTTCATCAAAGAAGTCACTGACCTGTCGGTTTAAGCTGTATTCATCATCATTCATACCATATAATTTAAACAATTAATGTTGTCAGTTAAAGGTCAGATAAGATCTGGGACTGTTTATATATCTGCTCAATATTTTTGCAGATTAGCACCTTACTTTTAGGCGTTATTTTTCCTGCTCAGTCATACAAACGAGACTACCGTCTTCCAGAGTAATGAAGAGTTTGCCATTTGCGGCTGACATACCATCAAATACCGGCGGGGACTTGAGCTTGTACTCGGCTACAGTTTTTCCGTCTGCAGTTGAGATAGTTCTGAGAATAGCTCCCATAGAACCGTTGACAGCACTTTCCTGAGCCTTGATTTTCTTTACAGTTTCGGGTTGTGTGAACTGACCATAAAGTTTTGTTTCATCCAGAATATCCGGTGGTCCGGCAATAAATAAACTGTCTCCGGCACCGGCCATAGCGCGTCCTAGAAGTCCTGGTTCGGTGTTACGCCAGTTGTATTGAACTGAAGAAAGCTTTTCTAAAGGCAGTTTGCTGTTTTGTTGCCAGTTGGTAATGGAGGCCTCTTTATTCCTGATAGGGGTGAAAGTTTTCTGCCAGTCGCCATTTTTGTAGACATTGCCTTGAGACGATGAAATCATGTATTCCATGATGTGGGCTTGGGCGAAAAACTCCGGTTTTCTGCCAAAGCTGTAAACTGTATGATCTGGTTTCACAACCATTAAACGGCCTGTAGGAACGAACTTACCGGGTTTTTGCCAGCCACCCCAACCGGAGCCGGCACCTTTGCCATAAATCCAGAAACTGCGGTGGTGCCATGAGTCATCGAGAAATCCAACCGGGGCAAAGAGGTGAGTGCCTTCGCCATGCTGTTCACTGCGACTTACGGTAAGCGTCTTGTAGTGTTTTCCGCCTCCGATGTGATAGATGCGTTTACCATCAAGGCCAATGCGTTGTGAGTTCATGTAAAGGTGCTTGCCGTCAAAGCTTAAGATATCGCTATTGCCGGGAACCATTTTTTGTCCTTGATTTTTCAGCTGAACTTCTATGCCGTCAGATTCATCGCGATCACCATGAATAACTTCACTTTTCAGTTCACCGGTTTTGGCATCGACCAGCGAGAGTCTAAGTCCGCCGTCGAGAAAAATTGTTCTACCCGCTAAACAGTAAACGGTGTCGTTAACAATTGGGTTACTACCGTGAATAGGCCATACAGACTCCACGCGGCCTTCAATCGCCATTTGGCGGTCTTCCTGAGCTCCACGAAAGCACCAGACTAATTCTCCATTGTCTTCATTTAAACAATATAACTGGCCATCGGCACTGCCAAAAATAACGCGTCCTTTCCACAAAGAAGGGGATGAATCGATTTTGCCACCGACAGTATATTTCCAGAGAGTTTGGCCTGTTGACTGATCAAGGGCATATAAAGTATTCTGATTAATTGCTGCCACATAGACTTTGCCATTGTTCGCTACCGGTTGGGTCAGCTTTTGCCCCTTCGCAATGGTAATCTGCCATTTCTCAGAGAGTTTGGGTGAGATTTTATTTTTGTTGTAGCTCAGGCGTTTATGACCATAGCGGAAATTATTCCAACCTTCAGCCTGTTCTTTAAGTGGTATTTCATAAGCGGGGCCTTTTATCAGACGTGCAGTTTCTTTGACCTCTATAACAGGCTCTTGCATTTCAGGTGCAACTAGGCCACTGAAACCACGCAGCATTGACTCTGTATTACAGGCACATGGGTGTGGAGTTATATATGTCATGCCATTTGCCGGTAAAACACCATTCAAACAAGCTCCACGCAGCCAGTGATGAACTTTCCAGGTTTGATTCTGGAGATCGACATATTCAGTACCGGTTGCTGCAGGAATAACATACTTAGCGGTAGCTTTTGAGCGGTAACAGCGCTGGTGGAACCAGGTGTTTGATTTAACATTTGGCGGGAAGGAAGTAGCGACTTCACCAGTCTTAAGGTGGTGGCCGTCGTAGTGTCCTCCCTGATGTAAAATCCTGGCTATGGCACCAGACCAAGCCAGGCCATTGATGACAAATAAATCGTCTTGTGAACTGTGTCCGGAAGAATGGTGTTTTGAGGTCCAGATTAATTGTCCATTATCTATTTTGTGGGCGTATATTTTGCCGTCCTTGAAGTCAAACCCCATGGTCGCTAGAACGACATTATCCTGACAAAGAAGTGAGGGAGTAGTCGCTGTTCCCAGTTTGTATCTTTTTAATTCAAATTTCGGACCCTGCCATTTGTCTGTGCCATCCGGATTCAAGGCGATAACCTGCTTGCCGTTATGGAAGAAGACTCCTTTGTGATTGACGGCCATGGTGTTGGGTACAACAGGCGATGTATGTGACCATAAAATCTTACCTGATTTGGCATCTAATTTAATGATTTTATTTTTCTGATCGTTCTTGAAGCTGTACTTCCCGGTAGCATCGCCGGCAGCACCCCAGACTTCTACATTTGAAAGTTCATAGTCTTCCTGCTTTTTAGCGCTTTCGCCAGTGACCACATAAAGGGCATCATTGTCATAAACGACTTCTTCCAAACCTTCAGTCCCTTTAAAGTCGCGAATAATTTGACCGGTTTTGGCATTGACTTCATACAGCGGAGAACCAGCAGCTAAAGGCAGATAAAGTGAGTCTTTTATGGCAATTAAGCGGCGCTGTAATTGGGCAGGTCCGGATTTGACCGGCCAGAGGTGATTATGCCAGGTCTTCAGGTCGATTTTCCAAAGGACCTTTCCATTGAAGGCATCTTGTGCAACTAAGCGCCATTTTTCCGGAAGTATGGCTGAAAGTCGTGAGCCTTCGTCGATGACATAGTAGAGGATACCATTATTGGAAACCATGGATGTCAGACTGGAGATCATTTCATGTGAACGGGTCCAAGAAGGGCCGCTTCGCCACTGAATATGTTTTGGAGGGCCTACCATTTCATCATGGCTGACAGCATTATTGTCGGCTCCATAAAAAGCCATAGGCCAGTCATCGATTGACATGGGGACTGGCTTCTGCTCGGCCTTCCACGAGTCCTTATCTGAGAAATAAACAGATCCACGCGGGGCGAGAATTCTCATGATTTCTTCATTTGGAACGGTAGCTTTATCGTGGCAGACAACGTTATTGACGAGATTGTTTACGACTGGGAGATTGGTACCGTTGTAACTTCTTATTGAAAGAGCGCCATTATTATTCGCCGCTAATTTTTTCCGGAGTAGTTCCACTTTATCGGCTTCAGTCGTTAAAATCTGACCACTCCATTTTTCTGAGTCCGTCAGTTTTAGTAATTCGCTGAAACTTTCTTCATCCGGACTGCCAAGGTAGATAAAGATACCTCCCCGGTTTTCCGGGAAATCCGGTAGTTTTCCGGCCCAGGTTAACCCAGGCAGAAGTAAGAATAATATAATTGTGAAAATTGTAATTTTGTGCACGCTGCTACCTTGCTAAGTTTGTCTTGTAGATATGAATCGATAAAGAAGTGAAGTTCTAACAGGCTTTATGTAAAAAAAGCCTATCGTCCGTTTAATGCATTCCAGCTAGTTTCTACCATCTCCCTCCAGAAGACACCGGTGCCGGCAAAGTATGGAGTGGGGTCTTTATATAGACTTGGAACATTCGTCAGTCTGGCGCTGCCATCTCCAAAGAGGAAATTCTGACGATATGGTCTATTTGGATCGACATAATTTGAAGTGTTTAAGTGGGGACCGTATTCGTGGACGTAATAGTCACCGACTAGTGGCGGATCCAGAGGGTGCTTGGGGAGATTTATGGGGGCCCAGTTGCCGGCTAGCCAAGAGCCATTAAAATAGCCACTGCCGCCAGAACAGTGCCCCATTTCATTTCCGAAAGTCTGATGATCAAAAAGAACTATAAAATTTGCCGGGTCAAAAATTCGAGACATTTGAGTCGACCACGGTGTGGAATATCGATATTCATTCGCTTGTCCTTGATTTGCTATCTGACCTCTAAAACCGGCGACACCGCGTATTGCTTTTGGATCGTTGATATCATCTTTGTTATATGAATTATTAATCACATAGGATCTTGGGTATTGATTAGCCCGTTGCATAACATTCAAAGGGCATTCATACAGATCGTTATACATATCCGGGTATTCACTTCTCTGAATAACCCCTTCGCGTTTTTGTTCTTCTGTTAAGTCTCTGCCATCATAATCGCCTAATTGATCATCCCAGGAGATGTTATCGACAAACTTATCACCATAAACAGGGAAGTATTGGTTGTTCTCCACAGAGTAATTCATAAAGGCAGCGCCGATTTGTTTTTGGTTACTCAGGCAAACAGCTGTTCCAGATGCCTGCTTAGCTCGATTAAGAGAAGGAAATAGTAAAGTCATCAGGACTCCAATGACAGCAATGACAACTATTAATTCGAGTAGTGTAAAGGCTCCGATTGTATCATTTGTATTGCCTCTTTTATCCATATACATACCTCTTTGATTTTGCACTATAGATATTAACGTAAAGCTCTTTGAGATGTATTTATTTTAATGCGCCCTTTATTTGTCTGATATCGACATTTTAATGAGTTTTAAATTTGATTTATTATTTGTAAGTATTTCATAATTAGATTAATAAATTATTTTAATTTTTATCTTAAAGTGCCTTTTTTTAATGAATCGAAACTTGATGTTTGCCTCTAGCAGTGTTTTTGCCAAAAACTCTTTTATTTTTTGGAAATCTTAGAGGGAAGAAATTTAAAAATGGGGAAGTAATATTGCACTTTGAAAGGTGCAGGCCAGCGCCTCGCCGACCAACTACGAGCCCAATGATGAATTATGAGGTGAGAGCTTCGGAAATTTAACTCATTTCAGAACTTAGATTATCCAAAGACTGTTTAGACCGCACGCAGAGGCGCACCCACCCATTAAAGAAACTTCAAACAAGTCCGCAAAGATTTGTAGACATTGATGAACAATTTTCAAAGCTTTTTGTTCA
>JAKVBD010000163.1 GCA_022446985.1 Lentisphaerales bacterium | reverse complement strand
TCTCCAGTGCCGTAATTATCGTAGCCATCATGTTTGGTTCATTTTTGAATTATAAAAACTGGATTACCTTCCCTAAGGACAAATTCACCTATGACATTTATCTAGAAAAAAATGACCAACTAAGGCTTCTTGAGAAAAACAGTTCTTTTAATGAAAATCCAAAGATCATATCTTCTTCTGGGCATAACCGTTTAGCCCCTATAAAGAAGAATTTATACTCTTATAAATGTAACAATTCAGGAAGATACAAAGTAAGCATTTCCCTTAATACTACAACTGCAACTCCTTGGAAATATGCAGAGGTTAAAATTAATAATAAGCACAGCTACTCTGCTCCCCCAAGAATACTCCAATTAGACTCGTCTTTGGGCTACCGAACAGAAATCTGGGCCGCTGGCCTAAACGAAATATGTAAGAAACCATTTTTAGGTCATGGCCTATCAACTGATAAAAGAGTCCATGCTAATGGGCGCACGTATAATGATTTCCACAACTTTTTTATAGGGACTGCCTATAAAACAGGTATACTGGGCTTAGCTCTATATACGTCCTTATTACTATTTACATTAATTATCCTTATCAAACATAAAGATATTTCGTATATAACACTACTCACTTTTGGACTAATAATGACTTGTTTTGATGACGAAAGCTTTTTCAACAATATTCATGCCTACTGGCTTCTTTTGCTTATTCCCATAAGTAAAGCCCTTTCCCTTCAAACGAAAAAGAAGTGTTCTTAATTGTAAAAGTCCCTATCAGATCTAGCCTCTCCTCCAGAATCAGCTCTTATTACTACTGATTAGCGGTTTATTTCCTTCCAAAGAAAAGCTGCTTTTCCTGAAAGTATTTTCCGGGACATAGTCAAAAATCAGTTTTCGAAGCCCTAGCTCATCGTGTTCCATAACCATCGCTTCAATAAGTTCAAGATTCACAGGCTTGCCTTTTTGTTTATCTTCATCTTTCTGCATCAACCAAATACGATCAAGCTCAGTCTTAATAATATTTTCATCTTCAGTAAGAATCTCTTCATATTCTTTTTCCCCAGGGCGAAGTCCACAGAACTCAATATTCACATCTTTGTGAGGTGCCAAACCAGATAGCTCAATGAGTCTCACCGCCAGATCATAAATTTTCACTGGCTCGCCCATTTCCAGAACCATAATTTGTGAAGACTTAGCAACTGTCCCTGCCATAAGAACCAAGTCTACCGCCTCGGGAATTGTCATAAAAAAGCGCTGCATATTTTTTGTTGTAACCGTTAACGCCTTGCCTTCCCTAATCTGCTTTTTAAACAACGGAATAACAGAACCCGATGACCCCAAAACATTACCAAAACGAACAGCGACAAATTCAGTACTTGTTTGCAGTCTTTCCTGAAGAACTCGTTCGGCAATTCGCTTTGTCGCTCCCATTACATTTGATGGGCGCACAGCTTTATCTGAAGAGATCATTACAAATTTCTTCACTCCACATGCTTCTGCGACTTCTGCCAGTCTTGCCGTTCCTAAAACATTGTTCCTAAAAGCCGATGGCACATTCTCCTCCATTAAAGGTACATGCTTGTAAGCTGCTGCATGGTATATAACGTCAATACCATTCACTAGTTGTATAGCCTGTTTGACTTCTTCTTTGTGACGAATATCTCCTGCAAAAGCAACTAAACGCGTTTTGAGTTCACTGCTTTTGATTATTTCATGTAACTCTTTCTCAATCATATATAGAGCAACTTCTGAAAACTCAAAAAGAACTAAAACGTCTGGATTATAACCTAAAATCTGACGGCTTAACTCTGAGCCGATACTACCACCCGCACCAGTTATGAGAATCTTTTTACTGTTGACAAAGTCTGAAATTTTCTCTCTCGGCAAATCAGTTTCGACTCGACCCAATAAATCCGTTACTTCAACATCTCTAATGACTGATGCGCTTATATCTCCTTGAGCCATATCTTTTAAGGAAGGAATTGTGTGGAAATTTGGTGATACTCCAGCTTTGGCACAAGAGTCAATGATGGTATTTGTTCCTACGGGTTTGTTATAAGGAGATAGAATATGAATATCTGTAATCTCTTTTTTCTTTACAAGATGACCAATTTCTTCCAATGGGTCATTATGAACTTGTACTCCATGAAGCTCTCTTTTAGTAAACTCTTCTTCATGGCTTACAATTCCACAAAAAAGGCCTTCAAAATGTTTAGAACAACCTCTCATCAATAGGTCTGCTTCGGAAACAGCGCCACAAATCAACACCCTTTGACCAAACTCACGTCTTTTCAAAACCCATTTTCTTCTCTTTTCACGCAATTAGCGAATAAAAGCACGACTACCTGTTGCCCAACCTGTCAACAGGATCCATTCGGCCACTAAAACCGTTCGAGACATTGAGATATTCAATGAGAAAAGATCAAAACGTGTGATCACCGCAAAAACTACTACTGTACAACTCGTAGACAAAAAGGTTTTCACCAAATCATCAATACTGTAATAACGCCATAATCCAGAAAATTGTCTAAAAAGAAGACCAAAAGCAAAGGTGCAACCCAACAAAATAGGAAGGGTTTTAGTATAAGTTGGCATATAAACGTCAAGCTTATCATCAAACCTCAAAATAAAGGCAAGATAGTAAGTTAAAGCTACCCCAAATATATACCATGAAAGGATTAAAATCTTTCTAAATGGCCAAAATTTTATAAACTGCGACAACTTCATCTTCCCTAAAATCAATCCACCTTTTCCAAATCAAACTCCAAAATCTTAAGATACCCATCTTTAAACTTTAACATTCCATCCTGATATCTATCAGAAACTTTTGCCTTCCAAATAATTTTTTTCATACCTTTTTGAGTTATATAGTACGCTCCTGGATATGGTCTCGTTGATGCACGAATTAATCTTTCCGCGGCTAATACTGTTCCACTCAAATTGATTTTGCCATCTTTAGGAGTTCGCCCCGGCCATAAACTAGCAGAAGATTCTTCCTGTCTTTTCAGTTGAATTGAGTCATTTAATAAAGAATTCCAAGTTCCAGCAATTAACAACTCATGTGCTTTGTTTACCTCCTTATATAACCATGATGAATCAGAATTCTCATTCAGTAAAATTTGAAACTGACTAACAATGTCACCTGTATCAACACCTTCATTGAGTTTAAATAAAGTGACACCTGTTTTTTCAAGTCCTTTAAGGATCGCCCAAGGTATTGCTGCCCGCCCTCTCCCTTGAGGTAAAAGCGTTGGGTGAATTCCCAAACAGCCTCTTGCAGGTATTGCCAACAACTCTTTTGATGCTATTTGCGACCAACCTATAATAAAAAGCCAATCCAGATTAGCATTTTCAACTGCTTCAAGACAATCTTTGTCATTTATATGACGAATTTTCTTTAGTTTAAGATTATTCTCTGTACAAAAACTATCTAAATAAATTCTTCCTGATTTCTTTACCGCCAAATCGTCATAAAGAGTTATTGCTAAATCAAGTTTCCCACCAATCTCATATATTTTCTCTATACAAGAAAGCCCTAGCTGAACACATGTAATAAACCCAAATTTCATAAAATCCTCAGTATTTCGGTGGAGGTTTCAATAAATATAAAAATGTACAAAGAATTATCTTAAAATCCCCTAAAAATGTAACCTTAGCTGAATAAATACCATCGAAACTAGCTTTCTCCTCAACTGTCATTCCATCATAAGATTTAATCTGTGCTAAACCAGTTAATCCAGGAACACACTTTAAAGAACCATTATTCCTTCTCTGCTCAACTAATTCAGTTTGAGAAGCTATACTAGGCCTAGGCCCAACTATAGACATTTCACCTTTGGCTACATTCAACAACTGTGGTAATTCATCTATACTTGTCCTACGTATGATTTTTCCAATCCAGGCGATTTTTATATCACCTATTTTATCAGATGGGATATCCCCAGTATTAACTGGCATACTCCTAAACTTAATAAAATTGAAAGTCTCACCACATCTCCCTATTCTCTCTTGAACAAAAAATATTGGCCCTGGATCAAATATTTTTATAAGAAGCCCCACTAATAAAAACAATGGCCATAAAAAGAGCAATGAGAAGAATACTATAAATAAATCGAGTATTCTTTTACCAAAAGCCATATACATTAAAGTTCCCTTTGAAAAAAGGTTTGAAATGCTTCTGAATAATTTTGGCCACTCTGGGCACCTCTATAAGCTGCAAGTCCCATAATTGCTTCCTCTGATCTGGGGTGAGGAAAATCTCTCATAACATTTCTATAACAGGCTAAAGCCTCTAGTTTTTTCTCAAGAAAATGAATTACTTCAATGAAGAGATTTGGAGAAAAAAGATCTACATTTGAAGGATAAGCCCATTCTGTGGAGGATAAAATTTCCATAAAATGTAATGAACTTGCAGGCTTTAAATTACTATGCCTTTGATAAATTCGGGAAGCAACCATACAAGCTTTAGAAACCTGAACATGATCGTCATTTAAATCGCTTGGATGATGTGTAAAAATTCTGTCTGGTTGGAACCTCTCAATCTGTTTTTCAATAAACTGAACTATTTCAAGATGTGGCACTGTGTTCATTTTGATATTTGGGAAATCACCTAAGACTGGATCATTAAAGCCTATTATTTTGTTGGCAGCCAACATATCTTTTTGCAAGTTTTCATCAGAAGGGCGTCTAGTCCTAGCCCCAACTCCCCCACTTAATATTATTGGCTGAACTTTTTCTCCTAATGACACCAATTTTGCCCCAGTAGCCCCAAAACCAAGAATCTCATCATCAGGGTGTGCAACAACAATTAGATTAACTATGCTCATTTTTTAAACTCTTCTAATGTTTTTTTGTATCCATAACTAACTGAATATGGAGGCGACCAATTGAATTGCTTTTTTGCTCTTTCGATATTGAGAGTTAAAGGCATTAGTAATCTCGGTATTAAGCCTCTCTTCCTCATTAAACAAAACACTAAATATAAAGCCCATCGTGGAATTGGGATTATCTTTGAATTAGAAGATAACTCACTCCGAATCATCGAAACTAATTCATATAAAGAAAGATCATCATTATCGGTAACAAAAAACTCTGAGTTAACCACTTTAGTCTCCTTTATAACATTTATGATAAAGTCGACTAAATTATCAACATAAACAAAACTTCTTTTCTCATTCAATAATCTAAAAGGTAAGTATTTTGAGCTTTTTACAGCATTTATCAAAGACCGTAGATTTGCTTTCACTCCAGGACCATAAATCAGCGGTGGTCGAATGATGGCATATTCCATTTCACCATCAGCAGAAATCTCCTTAAGTATATGTTCAGCTTCTAGCTTTGAAAGCCCATAGTCATCATCCGGCAAACAGTTATCCACTTCTGTAAATGGCCTTGATAGCTTATTATAATCTCCCATAACTTTTATCGAAGAAATGAAAATAAATCGTTTTACGCCTGATAGGGCTGCTTGCATAGCTAAGTTAGATGTCCCCTCTACATTTACACGGAAGAACTCTGCTGCAGGGTCATGCGCACTTTCTTTCACTACATGAGCCCGGCCTGCACAATGAACAATAGTGCTTATTGAGTCGAGAGCTTTAGACCAGTCAGTACTTGACGAAATATCACCAACTCCAATCTGATGCTTCATTGGTGATTCTATACTTCTGTATGCTGCTCTAAAGTCAATTTTATACTCTTCAAATATTTCACAAAGCCTTCTTCCAAGAAAACCATTCGCTCCTGTAATAAGTATCATTTTACACTCTTTCTAAAGATAAAAAGCTTTCAACGAGTTTCTCAATAATTAACGTTCTTTTATACTTTTCAACGAACGCTAATCTATCTGTTACCTTAAGAGAAACTGACTTTACTGATTTAATTGCAGCTTCAGAAGTATTAGGTTCAAAAACTACACAATTATTTATTTCACTTTTACAAAACGTCTTTGCAAACCCTGACACTCCTGCTACTATTGGCTTTCCACTAGCAGCATATTCAAACAATTTCGAAGGCAAAACTTTCTCAAACGCTTCTGCTTGAGACAAATGCAAAAACAAAACGTCTGCCTTCTCATAAAGAAATGGAACAAATTCTCGCTTAACAGGTGGAAAAATATGTATATTATCTAATTTATTCAAACTTACAGTTTCCAATAAACTTTTTTTTGTATTTCCGTCTCCAACAATAACTATATCATACTCTGGTAAGCCCTTTGCCATAGCTGGTATTATCTCATCCATAGCCTGACTTTTTCCTAAATTTCCTGCATACAATATAACGGGTCTTTTTCGCTTCTCCTTATTCAAAAAATCAGTTAAGCTACTAGCAAATTCTACACTTTTATCAGTGGTCATAAAGATTTCATCAACACCATTGGTAAATTCATCTATATTTTCTGATATCTTGTAATTACTTCTTATGTAAGAAATAAAGCCAGCAGAGACTACGTTTACTTTTGTTGCTCCATTAAATGTAGTTTTTTCTACATGTTTAAATAATGGCAACAGAGGCATACTCAAAAAAGCGGGGAACGTGCTTTGAAATGTATCAACGAACAAATCACGAATATCAATGTAAGAAGGACAATTGTATTTTTTTGCTACTTCGACTCCAAGTGCCGCAGTAAAAAGTCTTGAAGAAGTAGCAAAAACCAAATCGTACTTTTTGTCCTTTACTTCCTTTAAAACAAATTTTCTGTAACTCAAAAAGCGGCGTACTTGACTAATAAAGCCTTTACCATTGCTAGGTAATTCACATCGTTTTATTGAAACATTCCCATCAACTTCAGACTCCAACACCTTATCAGTAAAAGACATGTAACGGTTTGGGTAATTTGTAATAAGCTGAATTTTATCCGAAGAGGAAGTTTTCTTTTTTAATTCATCAATAACTGATTTAATCCTGAAAGATCCAGCGGATAAGTCTGGTGGATAAAAAAAACTTAGTACTAAAATATTCATTTATTATATAATTGTAATACTGTAGGAAATTTCATTTTGCCTTGCTGTAATTGGCCACACCAAACAAATATTCTCTAGGCGAGTATAAAATTCTGGGCAGTACCAACTTTTTTCCAAAGTGGGTTCTATATCATCAAATTCAATAGCAAAGCGTATTTCTCCTTTGCAAAAAATCAACATATTAGCTTCATTACGTTCCAACTTACAATCCGGATGAAGATGTAAATAACTTTTTGCTTTGGAAAATTTCCCCGAAACAATGTCACTAACCGTCAATTTGCCTACTTTCAACCAATTAAAATTCCTTTTGTGATTTACCTTATTTTTTTGTAAGTAATTTCCTACTTCTCCTTCCAAAACAAAACCTTGAGAATCCGACACATAATACAAAACCCTTGGCTTAACTCTGCGAGCAACTCGAAAAGCATGCCAAACCTCTGACTGGTTTACACTATCAATCACAACTGTATTATGAGCCTTCGTTGAGCGGCAATAATCCCTCATTTCAGATGAAACATAATCATATACTCCTGAATCCACGACAATTCTTTCACCTAATAAACTCAACTCAAAGTTAAAAATATCAGCATGTGCATGCGCTGGAATATAAGAAGGCCCAATTATACCTGCATCACATAAAAAGTAATTCCCAGATTCTCTCCAGCCATAATAACCACTTTCTCGTAATGAAAAAACACCATGCTCAATTTTCTTCTTAACTCCAAACTTTTCAGCCCAAGTAAAAAGTGAACCGGGGGCTGTGTATATACCTAGAGCACTATCATTTAATAGTGAAATTTCCCCATCTGGATGTGTGACAAAAGAAAGTGCATTCAATGCTCGAGAAAGGTAAAATTTCATATCACTCTCTAAGTCTTCATTTTTGATATTACTTAAAACCAAGAGCAACCAAGTCATCCGTAGATGGTACATAGGACTCAATTCGTAATGCAAACCATCTTCAAAAAATTGTTCTTTTAACTCGCGATGAAATAAATTGCGAACCTTAGCCTTCTTTTTGTCACTAAAAGCACTAGGAAAACAATTACAATAAATCATAAGTGCAGCCAAATTCTCAAATAAATGATTACCTAGCAAATGAAATTCCAACTGCTCTTCTAATATCTGAGCTTGTAAGTATAGCGTTTCCTTTAATTCCATGTTGAAGGAATCATCAGTCTCTGTTTGTGTTCTATAATTCCCATAAAACACACAACAACAATTAATAAGCCTTAGAGAAAGAGGGTAAGCATCCCAAGCAATAGGCATTCCAAGAGGACAGCTCCTTTTCCAGCTCCTAACTAATTTTGCTGCCTCCTCAAAATCAAGAAAAAACAGGTAATCAAGATAATGTAGATTATACCTCCAAATTTTTGGCATATCTGTATTATCCCAATTCGGAGGGAACCCAACTTTTTTATGTAAATTATTAAAACTGAATATTCCTTCAAAAAGTTTTCTATTATTACTTTCTGGTACTGGAGGCTCAAATGTCCCATTTAACTGCCAAAGAACTTCTAGGTTAGTTTTAGGTTTAAAAGATCTAAAAACATAAGGTTTAAAACGTTGCTTTAGTTGATAATAGATCTGCCTAAATTTGAGATATCGTAAAGTATGAAAGAATAATTTATGTTTCACAATTCTATATCTTGATCCAGCCGCCTTCTCTCATTGAAGACAGAGCGCCAAAGGAGGCTTTTGAAGTATTTACAATAGAATCAAAAGGAATAAGTACATTACCCCCTTCATTAGTACGGTTAACTAAAAGCCTAAACTGATTTCTATGGCCTTTATCCTGTTTCCCTTTTTGCCTGGTGAAACCACTCACTCCATACGCTTTTAACTGACGCCAATTATCAAGTACAAATGTTTTTCCCTGGGAATAAACCTCTATCCGCTCCTTTGAATACGCTTTTGAGCCATTAGAGAAATAATTGATAACTGCATTAGTTCCATTTTCATAATGCAAGAGAATTGAGGCATTGTCTGTATTTTCCTGAGGAATAGTTCCCATTGCATTCATACAAACCTCGAGAACACGTGAGCCTGCTAAATAAGAACAAAGGTCAATAAAGTGGCAAGCCTCACCTATAATGCGACCTCCACCGACCTCCATATCATGCACCCATACTTCAGGCGAAATGAAACCTGCATTAACTGTAGCGACAATATTCATTGGGGCGTTTCCAATAAGAGACTTTAGTTTTTCAGCTAATGGAGCAAAGCGGCGATTAAAACCTACCATTACATTTTTGCCAGACTCTTTCTGAGCTTCAATTATCAGCTCTAATTCTTGCTCTTTTAAACAGAGTGGCTTTTCCACAAAAACATTTTTATTAGCTCTTAGTGCTTCAATAACCATTTCTGCATGTAAATTATGTCTCGTTGTTATAAGGACTAAATCGACATCTTTATCCTTGAGAACTTCCCTGTAATCAGAAGTTGCATTAACTGCACCAGACCTCTTCCCTATAGACGTTGCAGTAAGTCCTCCTGCAGAAACGACATACTTGATATTAGCCTTAAGATCTTTAAACGCAGGAATAACTGTAGCTCCGGTAAAATTTCCAGCCCCAATTATACCGATGCCATTATTAACACCCTGAAATGGATTATCAGTTAACTTAACAACAGTGTTATTGATAGAGCTTTCGCTATAACTTATCAAGGAAGCTATTGCCCCATGCTTCCGCATATCCCCATAAATATTTTGATAGTCTTTGAGTTCAACTTTTTCGGTAATCAAAGGAATTACATCAAGAGCTTTCCGCTCAATAGCATTTAAAATCGTTTCAAAATTTCTTTTTTCAGTCCATCGAACATAGGGTAAAGGGTAATCATTACCCTTATTCTCATAATCTTCATCAT